>NZ_JBIEIS010000003.1:0-419750 GCF_043496855.1 Nonomuraea sp. JJY05 | reverse complement strand
TGACGAGCCGATCGCCGCCGCGCTCGAATGGGCCGCCGGCCGCGCCCGTGAATGCGCCGGCCACGCGGCGGCCGGCGCGGCCCTGGAGCGGGCCGCCCGGCTCACCCCTGACCTGGCCGAACGCGCCCGCCGGCTGGCCCTGGCCGCCGAGGCCGCCGCCGACGGCGGAACCCCGGAGCACGCGCAGGTCCTGGCCGACCAGGCGAGGCGGCTGGGCGACGACCCGCTGACCCTGGCCCGGCTGGCGGGCCTGCGCGGCCGGATCGCGTTCGAGCGGGGCGCGGTGCACGAGGCCCACCGGATCCTTCTCGACGGCGCCGCCTCCATCGCCGGCCTGGACCACAAGGGCGCGGCGCTCCTCCTGCTCGACGCGGTGCGCAACGCCTGGTACCTCAGCGATCCGGCGGCCGTCGCCGAGTCGGCGGCGCGGCTGGCCGTCCTGCCGCTGACGCCGCAGGACGGGCTGGACGGGTTCGTCCGGGCGGCCCAGGCGATGGCCGACTTCCTGGCCGGCGACCTGGAGCGGGCGCTGCCGCCGCTTCGCGAGCTGATCGCCCTGGCCACGGCGATCCCCTCCGGCATGACGGCCCTGAGGATCAGCCTCTGCTCGCTGGCCGGGATCTCCGGCGACTTCGACAACGGGCTCGCCATCGCCCGCTCGGCGATCGACGAATGCCGGGCCGACGGCATGATAGGGCTGCTGCCGCTCGCCCAGGCGGTGCTGGCGATCCACCAGATGTATCTCGGGCGCTTGCGCGACGCGGTCACGACCGCGACCGAGGGACGCCGGCTCGCCGCCGACATCGGCCAGACGCACCGCATCGCGCACTTCGAGAGTGTCCTGGCCATGGTGGCCGCCGTCCAGGGCCGCGAACAGGACTGCCGTGAGCTCGCCGAACGCACGATCGCGCACGGCAGCGCCCATCCGGTGGTGACGATCCTGGGGTGGGCCGAGTGGGCGCTCGGCCTGCTGGATCTGGGTCAGGGCCGCTTCGAGGCCGCGCTGGAACGCTTCGAGGCCGCCGCCCGCGGGCCGCTGCGGCACCAGATCATGCCCATCTACTTCGCCCCCGACCAGATCGAGGCCGCCGTACGGCTCGGGCTGCCCGAACGCGCCGCCGGGCCGCTGGCCCGCTTCGAGTCCTGGGCCGGCGCGGCCCGCCATCCGTGGGCGCAGGCCGTACTGCACCGCTGCCGGGCCCTGCTCGCCCGCGACGACGGCGAGGCGGAGCGGCACTGGGAGCAGGCCGCGCAGGCACACGCCGACGCCAACCGGCCGTACGAACGGGCCCGCACCGACCTGCTCCACGGCGAGTGGCTGCGCCGCGCCCGCCGCAAGAACGAATCCCGGACCCGGCTGCGCTCGGCGCTGGAGACCTTCGAACGCGTCGGCGCCGCGCCCTGGGCCGAGCGGGCGCGTGCCGAGCTGCGCGCGGCCGGCGAGACCGTCGCGCGGAGCGCCCCCGACCTGGCCGCCTCGCTGTCACCCCAGGAACTGCAGGTGGTACGCCTGGCCGCCACGGGTGTCACCAACCGGGAGATCGCCGCGCAGCTGTTCCTCAGCCCCAAGACCGTCAGCCACCACCTCTATCGCGCGTTCCCCAAGCTCGGGGTCACCACCCGCACCGAACTCGCCCGCCTCGACCTGGGCTGACGGCCCGGCAGAGGCCCGACCGGGGCTCTGAGTCCGGGGTCGCCGGGCCGGTCACCGCTCACCGGCCGATCCCAGGCCGGGCGAGATCCACTCATCGGCCAGAGCGGCGCCGGCCGCCGCCCTCGGGGGCATCCGCTTCCCTCTGCTAGGCTGACTTTAGGTCTAAACTCCAAGGAGGGATGAACATGACACGCACGACAGTGGTCACCGGCGGCGGCACCGGCATCGGCAAAGCGGTGGCAACGCGCTTCGCGGCCGACGGCGACCGAGTCGTGATCATCGGCCGCCGCGCCGACACGCTGGAGCAGGCGGCCAAGGAGATCGGCGCCACCGCGCTGCCGGCCGACCTGAGCGAGCCGGCGGAGGTCGAGCGGGTGCGCGCCGACCTGACCGAACGCTTCGGCACGATCGACGTGCTGGTCAACAACGCGGGCGGCAACGTCGAGACGCACGGCGGCTCCGGCGGTTCCGGCGGCGTGGCGGAGCGGTGGACGGGCAACTTCCGGGCCAACGTGCTGACGTCGGTGCTGGCGACCGAGGCGTTGCGCGATCTGCTGAACCCGTCCGGGCGGATCGTGTTCCTCAGCTCGATCGCGGCCTTCCGGGGCTCGGGCGGCACCTCCTACGGCCCGATGAAGGCGGCCCTGCACCCGTACGCGTTCGACCTGGCCGCCGCTCTAGGACCGCGCGGCATCACGGTGAACGTGGTCGCTCCGGGGTTCATTGAGGACACCGAGTTCTTCGGCGGCACCCTGGACGACGGACGCCGCGCGACGCTCGTCGCCCAGACCCACACCGGCCGGGCCGGCACGCCGCAGGACATCGCCGGGACCGTGCACTGGCTCGCCTCGCCCGACGCCGGGCACGTCACCGCGCAGATCATCCAGGTGAACGGCGGCGCCGAACGTGGCCACTGACCCGCCGCGCGACGGCGCCGACGCCATCCAGGACGCCTGGCGGCGCGAGCTGCCGGGCGTCCCGGTGGAGTCGATCGGGGTCATCACCCGGATCTGGTGGGCCGCCAAGGTCTTCGGCGACGAGCGCCGCCGCCTCCTGGCGAAGCTGGGCGTGGACGTCGCGACGCTGGACCTGCTGTCCACGCTGCGGCGCTCCGGCCCGCCGTACCGGATGAGCCCGGGCGAGCTGGCCGAGGCGTGCATGGTGACGCGCGGCGCGATCACCCAGCGCGTGGAGCGGGCGGCCAGGGCCGGGCTGGTCGAACGGACCACCGCCGGGTCGGGCTACCACGCGCGCGCGGTCACCCTCACCGACGCGGGCAACGCCCTGCTCGACCGCGTCGTCGCCGATCTGCTCGCGACCGAGGACCGCCTCATCGGCCACCTCGCCCCCGAACGCCGCGACCAGCTCGCCGGCCTGCTGCGCGAACTGCTCGCCGGACTGGACGGCACGACCCTGACCGGTCAGGTCGGGGACTGAACCGCAAGTTCCGAACGTGGCCTCGATCCGGCGACACCACCGGCAGCTGCTCAACCCTTGTCGCGACGGCGCCACGGGGCTGAGCGCCCTCAGCTGTGCGTGGCCCAGAAGCGGCAGTGATGTTGTGCTGCGACGTCTTCGCGGCGCTGCGGTATCCCGAGATCGGGGTCGCGAAACGGAAACCTGCCGGTGCTTGTTGGTTCCGGACCCCGTGGAGGCCGCCGCCGCATACGGCCTGCGCCGGGCGATCATCACCCGCCCGACGTAACGCGGGCTTCTGGCCTGCGGCGAGGAGCACCGCCGGTTCGGCGCGGCCGGCTTCACCGGCGTCGTCGGGCAGGTGGCCGACCTCGAAAAGACGCTCGGCATCTATGACCTGAACCAGTTCACACCCCGCGCATGACCCTGCGAGCTGAACCCGTGGCGGGCGCCGGCGGGTCCGTGCTCAGGGAGCGGGCGGCGCGCACAGACCGAGATCGACCAGGGCCCGGGCGATCCTGACGGCCTCGCCGGGGTTCCCGGAGAGCTCGCCGACCTTCGCGGGGCCGCTCGTGAGGAGTTCGCAGGCCGCCGCGACCGCGCCCGGCACGCGGAAGGTCCGGTCACCGGTCCTGATCCGCGACTCGCCGATCAGCGGCCACGTGCCGGGACGCAGCGAGACCCGGTCGGACAGCCCGATCGAGGCGCCGAGCAGCGCCTGGCTGAAGAGTCCGCCCTGGTGCGCCTCCCCGAAGGCGGGCCTGCTGTAGATCAGTTCGTGGACGGCGGGCGCGGTGGCGGCCTCGGTCAGCGCCGCCGCGAGGCGGTCGGCGTACTGCCTGACCATGGGCTGGACGCGCTCGGCGAGGCCGGCGCCCATGGGCAGCGCCACGGCGTACTCGTCGGAGCGCAGGAGCTCGGTGACGAACCCCTTCAGCAGGTCCGCCCAGGTCAGGGTGTTGACGCTGATCGTGATGTGGACGGAGGCGGAGGCGGCCGTCCGCACCAGGTGCGGCATCCCGCGCGGGACGTGGAGCACGTCCCCCGCGCGCAGCTCGTACGTGGAGCCGTCGCCCTCGGTGGCGACGACCTTCCCGCCGCCGGGGTTCGGCACGATGTCGTCGAACAGCGTCCACTGCTTGGCGCCGTACGCCTGGATCACGATGATGTCCTGGGCGTCGCAGTGGACGTCGAACGCCCGCGCGCCCGGCGGCGCGACATAGACGTTGGCGTCCACGGGGTGCCCGGCGTCCCGCTCGACGGTCTTGCAGAGCTCGTGCAGGCGCGGCAGCAGCAGGTTCACGGTGCCCAGGACGAGTGTCGCGCCCTCGCGGTAGAGCCGGACCACCTTGCCCGGATCGACCACGTCGTCGAGACCGGCGTAGCCGAAGGTGGACGGCGAGGTGTAGTGGGCCGGGGGGATGACGGCCCCGTCCTTGACCACGCGGATCCCGGGCGCCCGCAGGCCGCTGCCGGTGAGGACGCGGTCGATGTCGGCCACGGAGGCGATCTCGCCGGGATCCGGCACCGCGCCCGGACGGAAGACCGCCCGCCGGGCCGGGAATTCGTCGCCCACCAGGTCGGCGAGGCTCAGCATGGTCCATCTCCTCAATCGAGACATGTCAGTCGAGCAGCAGAGCGGCGTCCCAGCCCGTCGCGGGCGGCCGGCCGGTCGCGTAGTGGTGCAGCGCGAGCGCGATCCCGGCCGCTCCTTCGAGCAGCCCCACGCGGTCCGGAGCCACCTCGGCGCCTCCCGTCGCGGAGTACCGGAAGCCGAACGGCGCCTCGGGACGGAACTCGCCGGCGACCCGCCCGGCCAGCCTGTCGGCCGCTTCGAGGAGCGCCTCGTCACCGGTCTCCCGCGCCACGCGGCAGGTGATGTGGAGCATCCCGGCCCAGCCGTGGCACAGGCCCGCGTCGACCATGCCCCATTCGTCCCAGGGGCGGGCGAGCGCCGTGCGCAGCCCGAGCAGGGCGGCCTCCCGCCACTCCGGCCGGTCGAGCGCCTGCCCCGCCAGGAAGAGGGCGCGCGCGACGCCCGCGGCTCCGTAGCACCACGCGGGCCGGATGGGCGGCCCGGCGGGGACGGCCCGTTCGAGCTGCTGCCGCAGGGGGACGATGTGCGGCCAGGAGCCGTCGTGCGCCCATTCGAGCAACCAGGTCGCGATGCGCTCCATCGCCTCCTCGTGGCCCGGCAGGCGGAAGCCCTCACGGTGGGCGATGGCGAGCAGGGCCAGCGGACCGGGGATCCCGTGGGCGAGACCGAGGTTGAAGTGGCCCTCACCGGCGGGCGCGCCCCTGACGGAGGCGTGCGTCACGAGCCAGCCGGGGACGTTCGCCGAGCTCGGCTCGGTCAGGGCGATGAGGTACGCCAGCGGCTCCGTGTCGCCGTACGACAGCGCCAGGCGGCCCAGGCCGGTGAGCCCCTCGATGACGTCGTACGCGCTGAAGCGCACCTCGCCCCGGTGCGTCTCGTCCTCGGCGCGCTGCTTGATCAGCTCCCGCACGGCCGGCTCCGCACGGGCCAGCAGTCCGGCGTAGTCGCCCGGCCGGGTGACCGCCGCCCTGGTCGCGAACAGCAGCGCCGGCAGCCCGTCGATCAGCCCGTGCCGCCCCGCCTGAGATCCGGCGGCGGCGGCGAGGAAGGCGTGGGCGCTCTCGCGGCGGCCGAGCTCGCTGTGCAGGAGCGCGACGCCGAGATAGCCCTCGTTCAGCGACATCGCGTGCCAGACCAGCGGCTGACGGCCGTCGAGGAGCCGGTCCTTGTTGACCGAGGCCACCCGGGCCACTTCCGCGGGGTCGGCCAGCCGCCGCGCGACCTCCTCGACGATCTCCACTATTTCCGTCATCGCCCGTGCCTCGCCCGGTCGCGCAGGGCCTGGACGGCACCGCGGGCGATGGCGTACGAGACGCCCTCGGCGGTCTTGGAGGCGCCGACCAGCCGGTTGTGATGCATGTGCAGCAGCGCCTGGAGGGGTGGCCAGCGCCTCAGCGAGCGGATCAGCTCGCCGTACGCGGCCACCGCGGGCCTGCGGGCCCGCCAGATCTCCTCCAGCCGCGGGTCGAGGCCCGTGCCGCCGACGACCTCGACGGCGTCGCGCCTGATCGCCTGGAACGCGCGATGGTGCTCGTCCACCGGGTACGCCTCCAGCAGCCGCTCCTCCCACCCCGGCCCGTGGAAGGCGCGGGCCAGGTCGGCGTAGTTGGCCGCGGCGAGGAGCTCCGGCCGCAGGTCGAGCTGGAGGCGCAGCTGCGCCAGCACCGCGTCGCTGTCGGCCGCGAACACCCGCTCGGCCGCCTCCAGCGCCTCCGGCCCGCCGTACCGGTCGATCTCCGGCTCGTACGTGTCGAGCTGCACGGTGCGGGCGAGCCCGGCCCGGCACAGGTCTGCGGCCCAGTCGTGCACCAGGGGCAGCACGTCGCGGTGGAGCAGGGCCGGATCCCCGTGGAAGCGCAGGCGCAGGTGGGCGGCGGGATCGAAGTAGCGGATGAAGAACCAGCGGTCGACATCCTCGGACAGCGCGCCCAGCAGGACGGGGAGCCGCTGCCTGAGCAGGTCCGTGTGCCGGTCGGCCGAGGCGTACAGCTTGGCGAACAGCCACTCGCCGCCGGGGTGGTGCCGCACGACCGGCGTCCCCATGCGGGCCGAGGTGCGCACCGCGGGCTCCGGCGCGGCCGAACGGAGCGTCACGGCCACCTCGTTGGCGTGGCCGCCCAGCCAGCCCGTCCCGAACCCGCTGCCGCCCGGCGGCTCCACCAGCAGGGTGCTCGGCCTGCGGGCCAGCTCGTCGCGGAGGATCCGGCGGTGCAGCGGGGCGTCGAGGTCGAGCCCGACGCGGTTGTCGCCGTTGGTCAGGTAGACCTCGTCCGGCACCCGCCAGCGCTCGCGCCAGGCGTCGAAGCCGCGGTCCCAGTCGGCGTCCGCCGCCTTCCTGTCGTTGAGCTCGGCGGCGGGCCGCCAGATCGCCGAGGCCAGGATCGTGCGGCCGCGGCGCACGCGCGGCAGGAACGGCAGCGCGGCGCCCGCCCCGGCCCAGTCCCATTCCCTGCACGCCCGGTGCCGGTCCTCGCCCAGCTCGTAGATGAAGCGCACCAGCTCCAGGGCGACGCGGGGGACCACGAGCATGTGGAGAGTGGCGGGCACGATCTCCGTGCCGAGCCGCGGGCAGAACAGGAACAGCCGCTCGCCGGTCGCCCCCACCGCCAGGTCGTCGAGGGCGAGGACCGACGGGTCGCCGCGGTCGGCGTACCGGCCGATCGGCAGCGTGCGGTCGGCCAGGGTCGGCACGCGGGCCACGTTGGCGATCCGCGACCACGCCGGCTGGAACGTCACCTGCGCCGGAACCGCGGCCTCGCCCCCGCCCTCGCGCCACAGCCGCGCCGTCTGGTCGCGCAGCTCGCCGAGCAGGTACGTGAACCGCCCGCTCATGGCCCCGCCACGGCGCGAGATCGGCATGTTGGCGAGCACCAGCCGGAAGTCGCCCCGGTCCAGCGCCTCCACCGAATCGGCCAGCAGGTGGGCGCCGATCTCCAGGACCTCGGGCAGCCGCCCGTCGTCCGCGGTGGCCAGCCGGGCGAGCGTGGCGTCGTCCAGCTCCACCTCCCGCACGCCGTCGAAGACCGCGCCCTGGGCCAGCTCGCCGAGCACCTTGTCGCGGTAGCGGTTGCGCTCGGGGTCGGCGTCCGCGCGCTCGGAGGCCCGGTAGCCGGCCGGGGCGCCCAGCCCGAACTCGGGGTCCAGCAGCTCCTTGATCGGGACGAGCCGGGCGGTGCCGTACCTCGTCACGAACTCCTCGAAGTAGCGGCGCAGAGCGACGGAGCCCTGGTCGGGCGGGGTGATGCGGGTCAGGATGCCGGCCATCGACTCGAACTCGGCCGCCACCGCGCGGGGGAGCCGCACGTCCACGTCGAGCTTCAGGTCCACGTGCGGCGCGTGGTGGTCGGGGCCCAACCGCCTGGTGGCGCGGAGCAGGTCGTTCCAGGCGGGCAGCCCCTCACCCGGCGCCGGCTCGGTGTAGGCGCGCAGCGCCGCGGAGACCGCCGCGAGCCCCTCGTCATGCGGCAATCGGCTCGCCACGTGCGCGATCGGGTCGGCGGCGTCGTCGGGGGGAACCAGCTCGGTCAGCAGCACCGTACGCTCGACGAGCTGCGCCAGCACGCCCTCCACCTGCTCGCGCGTCCCCTGCGGGAAGGCCGCGTGGAGCTGGTCCGCCAGCTCGCCGAACAGCACCGGCCGCCGCGCCCGCTCCATCACCGCGCGGACCAGGGCGGTCAGGCGGACCGACACCTCGAGCACCGCGCTCTCGCCGTCCTGCGGGAGGCAGGGCAGGGCCAGCCGGTCGCCGCGGGGGAAGCACAGGTCGTTGAGCACGACGCGCGCCCGCCGGAGCACCTCGGGGTCGCGCTCGCGGTCGCGGATCAGCGCGAGCAGCCAGGCCGTGTCGGGGCGCACCCCCTTCTGGTGGTGCGCGCCGATCCTGGCCTTGGCCGAGTCGTCGAAGCGGGCCGCCGCCACCCCCGCCATCAGGCCGAACGGGGTGGGCCTGGTGGCCATGCGCAGCACGTAGCGGGTCGTGGAGACGACGGCGCGGCGCAACTTCTTCGGCTCGACCGGGCGACCCTCGTGCACGGCGTCGAGCGTGTGCGCGAGCGACGGGCTGGAGACCGCGATCCCCTCTCTGACCAGCGGATCGGCGGTGACGGTCCGGAGGTATCCCGCCGGGTCGCCGTGGTCGGTGCGCGTCCCGTGCCCGCGCGCCGCCGGGAGCGCGCCCATCCGCAGCAACGCGAAGTCGGCGGCGATGAATCCTGCCTTGTCGGTCACCCGCTGCCCCCTTACCTGTGTCGGGTTGACTGAGGACCGTACCATCGAGTTTCGGCGTCAGTAAAACCCTTTCAAGTTATTCGAAACGGCGGCCTCAAGTTCGTAGGATCGGTAGGGTCACTCCCCGATCAACTCTTACGAGGGAAATCAGCGAAGAAAGGCAGACGATATGAGCCCAGTGGCCCAGATCGACCTCAGCGAGGACGTGTTCGACCTCGACATCGAGCTTGTCGTGGAGTCCGGCGCCGTGCCGCCGATCTACGCCTGCAGCGGCTCCGACGAGACCTGCGGGACCCAGGTGTCGTGGAGCGGGACGTGCAACGGCACGCGGGACTGCGGCACGTGTTCGCCCACGTACGGGGCCAAGGCGCCGGGCCGGTGCGTCTGATCACCAGTGCACGGAGGGCCGCCGCCCTGGCCATCGCGCAAGAGGTGGCGGCCCGCCTGGGCCGGCCGGAAACCCTTTCTCCGGAGCCCGATTCGCTGGCGCGCGGAAAACTCGGACTAGTCCCGCTTTATGCGGCGCTGGATGGCCTGGCACCCAATTCAGAATGGGACGTGTCCGGGCATCACATTCTTAATGACACCACATTTACCGGACCGGCGGGAACGGCCGGACTTTTCTCCGGCGGGCTCGCCGGATTCGGGGTCGCGGCGGCGCTGATGGGGCGGCGCTCGGGCCGTTACGGGAAGGTGCTCGGGCGGCTGGACGCGGCGGTGGGGCCGGTGGCCGGCCACGATCTCATCGACGGGACGGCGGGCGCCGCCGCCTACCTGCTCATGAGACCTCCGTCCCCCGGCCTGGAGGCCGTGGCCCGCGATCTCGTGCGGGGCGCCTCGGCGTGCCCGCCGTTCCCCATGCGCCGGATCCCGCCGGGCTGGTCGGTCGGGGACGGATACGCCGACTGCGGCCTGGCCCATGGCATCGCCGGGCCGCTCGCCGTGCTGTCCCTGCTCAGCGGGCAGGCCGGGGAGCTTGCGCGACCCGCCGTGAAAGCGCTGGCCGAGTGGCTGCTCGGTGCGGCGGTCCAGGACGAGTGGGGGACGGCGTGGCCCGCCGGTGTGGACGGCGCGCGGACGTACCCCTCGCCGCGGCGGGCGTCGTGGTGCTATGGGGTTCCGGGCGTGGCGCGGGCGCTGTGGCTGGCCGGGGAGGCGCTGGACGAGCCCCGCTACCGCCGCGCCGCCCGCGACGCGATGGCCGAGCTGCTCGAAGCCCCTGGCGGGTGGGGGCTGGACTCGCTGGGCGTGTGCCACGGACTCGCCGGGCTGATGCTGATGACGGCGACCTTCGCGGGCGCTGGATTAGGACCGGCGGACGCACGGGAGGACGACGCATCGGGTGGCGGGTTCGGAGGGGCGGTGGAGACGTTGTTCGATCGGCTGTGCGCCGCCTACGACAGCCGGCTGCCGCTCGGCTTCGACGTGGCCGGGCCCGGCCTGCTCAACGGCGCGGCGGGGATCGCCCTGGCGCTGCTGGCCGTGACGGGCGATCTTGAGGCGGCGCCCATGTTCCTGGCGGCCTGATGGGGCGGCATCGTGCGGGCGCCCACGACGCCTCGGTCCGCGGGGTCCCGGGGCGCGACCCGCTGTTCGGCCGGGGCATCCGCCTGTCGTTCGGCCAGCTCAGGCACGAAGGGGCGGGGCTGCGTACCGGCTTCGTGTCGATGCTGCGCGAGTTGCCCGGCCTGATCTCGGTCACGGTGCGGCTGGCGCGGCAGGCGGCGCCGAGAGCCCTCGTCGCCGTACTGGTCGCGGAGTTCCTCGGCGGGGTGGCGACGGTGGTCACGCTGCTGGCCACGTACCGGGTGCTCGTGCCCCTCATGACCGGCGGCCCGACGGCGGAGCGGATCGCGGCGGGCGTCCCCGCGCTCGCCGCGATGGCCGGTGCGGCCGCGATCGGCAGCGCCATGCGGGCGGTGAGCAAGGCGGCGGTCAGCCGCCTGGGGCCCAAGATCGAGCGCCTGGCCTACACGCGCCTGCTGGAGGGGGCCGCCGGCGCGGAGCTGGCGGCGCTGGAGGAGGCGGGGTTCCACAACCTCCTGGAGGCCGCCAGGCAGGGCACCCGCTCGGCGCGCATCGTGATCGCGCAGGCGGCCCAGCTGCTCGCCGGGGTCACCACCCTGCTCGCCGTCGGGAGCGTGCTCGGGGTGCTCCATCCGCTGCTCCTGCCGCTCCTGCTGGCCACGGTCGTGCCGAAGGGCTGGAGCGCCGTACGCTCGGCCCGCGCCCGATTCGCCTCCGTCAAGCGGCAGCTGGAGCTCACCCGGCAGCTCGACGTGCTCAGCGGGCTCCTCACCCGCCCCGACGTCGCGCCCGAAATCCGTGCCCACGGCGCGGGCCCGTTCCTGCTCGGGCACTACGGCCGGCTCTCCTCGCTGGCCGAGGGCGAACAGGCCCGGCTGGGCCAGGACGAGGCCCGCCTCTCGCTCGCCGGGGACGCCGTCTCCGGGGTCGCGACCGCGATCACGTACGCCACCCTCGGGGGGCTGCTGATCGCCGACGCCATCCCGCTCGCCGCCGCCGGTGCCGCCGTCATCGCCGTCCGCACCGCCAAGGCCGGGCTGACCAGCCTGGTGATGTCGATCAACCAGGTGTACGAGCAGGGCCTGTTCGTCCTGGAATGGGAACGGGCCTGCGCGGAGGCCGGCAGGCAGCGCATGCGCAGCGGACCCGTACCCCTTCCGCCGCACCCCGTCGAGATCCGGGCCGACAACCTCACCTTCGCCTACCCGGGGCAGGCCCGGCCCGCGCTCGACAGCGTCAGCGTCCGGATCCTGCCGGGCGAGATCGTGGCCCTCGTCGGCGCCAACGGCTCCGGCAAGAGCACCCTGGCCAAGCTGCTGGCCGGGCTCTACCTGCCGACCGCCGGCAGCGTCAGCTGGGGCGGCGTGCCCATCGAGGTCCTGAACCGCCGCAGCGTCTTCGACCGGGTCGCCCTCGTCGGCCAGGACTTCGCCCGCTGGCCCGCCACGGCGCGCGTCAACCTGGCCCTCGGCCGCGCCGAGCAGGCCGAGGACCGCGAACGACTGAGGCGCGCCGGTGCGGCCAGCGGCGCGGACGCCGTGGTGGCGTCCCTGCCCGACGGCTGGGAGACGCTGCTGGCCCGGGAGTTCATGGGCGGGACCGAGCTGTCGGGAGGGCAGTGGCAGCGCATCGGGCTGGGCCGCGCGTGGTTCCGGGACGCGTCCGTGCTGGTCTTCGACGAACCGACCTCGGCGCTCGACCCCAGGTCGGAGATCGAGATCTTCGACAAGGTCGCGGGGCTGGCCGCCATCGGGCGCACGGTCATCCTCATCACCCACCGCCTCACGTCGGTGACGCGCGCGGACCGCATCTACGTGTTCGAGGCGGGCAAGGTGGTGGAGCACGGCACCCACGAGAGCCTGATGCGCGTGGGGGGTTCGTACGCCGCGCTGTACCGCCTCCAGGCGACCCAGTACGCCCACGTCGACTGACATCCCCCTGAAGGACCCCAGCCGAAGTACGGACCGCACTTCGGCCGAGGTCCCTTGGGGGCACGGGCGCCGCCGATGTGCGACCGGGCGGAGGGCCGGGGCGGGGTCAGGCGGGTGGGGTGGGGTGGAAGGAGGTGTCGGGGCGGAACAGGGCGGTGTTGTCGGTCTTGTCCAGGCGTAGCCGGTCGGCGCGGTGGCGGACGAAACGGCCCGGGTAGTTGAGCGACTCCAGGCGCACCGAGCCCTCGGCCGTGCCGGGCCGGGCGTGGAAGGTGGCGTCGCGCCGGAACAGCGCGGTCCCGTCGTTGGCCTCGAACCGGATCAGGAAGTCGCGATGCCGCAGATAGCGCCCCTCGGGGTCGACGAAGGAGTAGGCCTTGGCGTCGGCCAGACCGGGCACGACGCGAAGGGTGACCGGCTCCGCCCCGATCCGGCCCGTGGCCTGGATGTACGCCTCCGGGCGGTTGACCGGCCGGAACACCCTCGACACCCCCGTCGCGAGCAGCCCGCCGCCGCTCCCGGCCGTGGCGCGGGTGAAGGTCAGGGTGCCGAAGCCGAGGTGGTCGTACTTGGAGCCGCCGTAGTCGCCGCCGCCCCCTTCCGGGGCGACGCGCTTGCTGTACGCCTCGATGTACGGCACCGCCAGCCCCCGGCGCACGCCGTAGTGGTTGAGGAGCAGCGCCCAGATCGGGTCGGCGGCGCCGCGCCCGGCGGCGGAGATCTCGCTCTGCTGCCGCTGCACGCAGGTCGTGCCCTGTCCCCACTTGTAGGTGGTGAACGGCACCGATTCGCCCAGGTTGTACTTGGCCACGTACTCGGCGCCCTTCATGAAGCGGTCGTCCGCGTAGCCGTACAGGTCGATGCCCTGGTTCCAGGCCATCTCGCAGATCACGGCCATCCACCCGACGCCGACACTGGTGTGCCCCTGGTCGCGGCCGCTCTCCTGCCACTGCCCGAGCCCGCCGGGGTGCAGGAACGGCACCGCGTTCATGATGGAGCCGTTGCCCTTGCCGTGCTTGAAGTAGTCGACGGCCTGGTCGACCTTGGCGCGGTCGTCGCACAGGACTCCGATGGCCAGCACGGAGGCCATGGTGCACAGGTCCCAGTTGGCCCAGTAGTTGGTGATGCAGGCGCCGTTGTGCTCCTTCAGGAACCGGTCGTTCATCGGGTAGAAGACCGTCAGCATCATCTTCGTGAAACGCTCGAAGTCGAAGCCGGGATAGCCGCGCATGATCTCGGCGACGTTGGCGAGCTGCCAGCCCAGGATCCCGGCCGCCAGGTAGCGGTCGGCGTTGCCGGTCACCGCCTTGAGCGCGGCCGACCAGGCGTTGAGGATGTCGCGGGCGGCGTCGCCGTGCGCCTTCTCCCCGCTGATCTTCCAGCGCAGCGCGTTCTGGTAGGCGGCGGCCACGTCGATGGCGAGCTGGACGTGGTTCGCGCCCGTGCCGCCCCTGACCACCGTCTCGAGCGGGCGCGGCTTCCAGGTGCTCTTGGAGCGCCCGTTGGCCGTCAGCCTGTCCCAGCCGGCCTTCCACGGCTGGGCGCCGGCGTTCACCTGGGCCCGCATCCGGTCGAAGTCGGTCTGCGTGTGCAGCAGGCCGGGATGCTTGAAGGCCTCCGCGGCCGCGGGCACGGCGGGCAGCACGACGGCGGCGCCCGCGGTCGCGGCGGGCAGCACGGCCGCGGCGCCCGTCGCCGCGGCCGCCTTCAGCACGCTCCGGCGGGAGAGCTGCGTGGTCATATGAATCCTTTCCCAGGGGTCACTCTCGCCACAGGAGACCGCCGCGGGACGCCCCGATAACACAAATGTCAGACCCGGCTTCGCTGCGGGACCCGCTCCGGGTTCGCCGCCCTGGTGACGTACTGGGGGACGGGGGCGCGGTCGTCGCCGGTGTCGCGGGTCAGGCCGTACCGGACGATGCCCTTGGCCGGGTCGGGCCTGGCCGAGAGGTCGGCCCAGACCTCCTGCCAGGTCCTGGGCGAGACGGTGAGGTCGATGTCCGTGCCGCTCTCGTTGTTGTGCAGGGTGACGCGGCCGTCGAGGTAGTAGAACTCGTTCTGCCACATCTGCTGCTGGCCGCGCGGCAGCCGTACGAAGCCGGTCTCGGGCGAGCCCATCCAGGTGACGCCGGGCGCCTGCTCGTCGTCCATCCGCCGGCCGCCGCCCGACGCGACGTGGAACAGCTTGCCCTTGAGCCCGGTCCAGGTCGCGGGCAGGAAGGGGCCGACGCGGTTGCGGTAGAGGATGCCCCAGCGGACCTGGACGTAGCCGCGGCCGGAGACGGTGACGTAGTCGCCCCTGTGGGTGATCGACGGGGCTCCGCCGTACCTGGAGTATCCGTGCCGGCCGCCGATGGCGACCGTGCCGCCGGGTCGCCGGGGCAGCGGGGCGGGCGGCCGGTTCCTGGGCGGCGCCTGGTCCACCGCGTCGACCGTCAGTCCGTACGGGCTGCGCGTGGGCCGGGCCGGGCGAGGCGAGGGGGCCGGTGAGGACGCGGGCGAGGAGGACACCACCACCGGTGTGGCCCGCCGGGGCGGCGCGGGCTCGGGCAGGAGGGTCTGGACGACCGCGGCTCCCCCGGCGATCAGCGTGACGCCGGCCGCGGCGACCGCGATCGGCTTGGCGGCCAGCGCAGAGCCCGCCGCCGCCTTACTCTTGGCCGCCAGCGCAGAGCCGGCCGCCGCCTTGCCCTTGGCCGCCAGCGCAGAGCCCGCGGCTGCCTTGCCCTTGGCCAGCAGGCCGCCCTTGAGCGCCGGTGCGGCGGCCGTACGCGCGATCTCCAGCAGGCCGGCGGCGATGCCGGCGGGGACGGCCACCAGGCCGAGGCCGGCCAGCAGCCGCTCGGCGGGCACCAGGTCGGAGAGGTGCTCGCCGCAGACCGGGCAGTCGCGCACGTGCCGCGACAGCCGCTTGCGCCACAGGTCGGACGGGGCGCCGTTCCAGGTCTGCGCCACGGCGGCCAGATCGGGGCAGGGCGGGCGGGCCGCCAGCGCGCGCACCACCGCGCGGGCGCTCTCCAGGCGGCGTCTGGTGCGCTGGACGCGTACGGCGGCGTGCTGCTCGTTCGTCCCCAGGGCGGCGGCCAGCTCGGCCCTGGCCAGCTCGCCGGCCACCTCCATCCACCACAGCGCGAGCACCTCGCGGTCGTCGGCGTCGAGCCAGCGGGCCGCCTCGGCGGCCTCCTTGCGCTGCCCGGACAGGCCGAGCCGGGTGACGGTGAGCGCGGCGAAGTCGGAGGCCGCGTCGGCCAGGCCCATCGCCTCGTCGATGGCGGCGAGCGCGGCGGGCGGCGCCTGCCGCCAGTCGCGTACCTGGTTGAGGGCGATGGCGACGAGCCAGGAGCGGAAGCTGTCGGGGTCGCGCAGCCCGGACAGGCCGGTCACGACCCTGGCCATCGTCTCCTGAACGACGTCGTCCACGTCCGGGTGGCCGTTCATGGCGCGGCCCACGATGTTGTACACGAGCGGCAGGTGGCTCCTGACCAGCTCGTCGATCGCGTCGCGGTCGCCCGCCCGGGCCGCGAGCACCGTTTCGACCTCGTACGTCGGCCGCGCGTACATCCATCACCTCGATCCGGAGCCTCCGCTGCTCCGATCAGGAGACAGGAGTGTCACCGTTTCGGTAACACAAAACGCGCATTGTTCCACTTATCGCCTACTAGGTGTCAATGCTCGCGTCAGGCGACTCCGCCGTTGGCGTACAGGATCTGGCCGTTCACCCAGCGGGCCGGGCCGGCGAGGAAGGCGACCACCTCGGCGAGGTCGTCAGGGGTGCCGAGGCGTTCGAGCGGCGCCAGGCCCGCGAGGCGATCGATCACCTCCTGCTCCTTGCCGTCCAGGAACAGCGGGGTGGCGGTGGGCCCGGGGGCGACGGCGTTGACGGTGATGTCACGCCCGCGCAGCTCCTTGGCCAGGATGAGCGTGATCGCGTCGACCGCTCCCTTGGTGGCGGCGTACGCGGTGTAGCCGGTGAGGGCGAGCTTGGTCACCGACGACGAGAAGTTGATGATCGCGCCGCCGGGACGGACGCGGCGGGCGGCCTGCTGGTCCACGACGAAGGTGCCGCGGATGTTCGTGCGGTGCATGCGGTCGAGGTCGTCGAGCTTCAGGTCGGTCAGCGGCGTCAGGAGCATGACGCCCGCGGTGTGCACGACCACGTCCACGCCGCCGTACAGCTCCTGCACTTCGTCGAACATCGCCGCCACCTGCGCCTCGTCGGCGACGTCGGCTCGCACGGAGCTCGCGGTGCCGCCGCGGCCGGTGATGGCCGCGACGGCCTCCTCGGCCCGGGCCGGGTTACCCGCGTAGTGGACCACGACCGTCATGCCGTCGGCGGCCAGGCGCTCGGCGATGCTCCTGCCCATGCCTCCCGATCCTCCGGTGACGAGCGCGACACGAGGATGTGCCATGTCAAACCCCCTGGCGTAGCAGCGTTTCGCTCTTGCGAGAGCAACGCTATCACACGCGCGTAGCGCCGCTACGAACAGGCTGTTATCGTTGCTTCATGGATGTTCGGACCCAGATGCTGGAGGCGGCCGAGAAGCTGCTCGACGAGTCCCCCGACAGGGATGTCTCCACCCGGGCGGTCTGCGATGCCGTGGGGGTGGGGGCGCCGGTCCTCTACCGGCTCTTCGGTGACAAGAACGGCCTGCTCAGCGCCGTCGTGGACCACGGGTTCGACCGGTATCTGGCGGCCAAGCGGGCCGCGCGGCCGTCGGACGATCCCGTGGCCGACCTCAGGGAGGGCTGGGACACGCATGTGGCGTTCGCGCTGGCCCATCCGGCGGTCTACCGGATGATGTTCTCGCCGAGCCTGGCCGAGGTGCCCGGCGCGGCGAAGGAGGCGCTGCGCCTGCTGCGGGAGGTGCTGGTCCGCTGCGCCGCCGCCGGCCGGCTCCGCGTCGACCCGGACGCCGGCGCGCAGGCCGTCATGTCGGCCAACATCGGCGTGGCCCTGAGCCTGGTGACGCAGCCGGAGGCCTACCGGGACCCGGAGCTGTCGCACCGGGTGCGCGACGCGGTGCACGCGGCCCTGCTCGTGAACGACGCCGCCGCGCCCGGCGACACCTCGCTGGCCACGGCGGCGCTGCGGCTCTCGGCCCTGCTGACCACCGGCCACCCGGGCGCGCTGACCGAGGCCGAGCGGGCGCTGCTCCTGCAGTGGCTCGCCGCGCTGGCGAAGGACCCCGGCGAGCTCAGGAGTCGATGAACCGGCGGCTCAGCCCGTCCGCGTTCGCCGCCAGGAACTCCCCGAACGTCCGGGGCTCGCGGCCCGTCAGGTCCCTGACCGCGGTCGTCGTGGCGGCCAGCGAGCCGCCCGCCACCTGCCGGGAGAGCTCGGCCAGGTCGTCGGCGAACCCCGCGGGCAGCCCTTGCGCGCGCACCCCGGCGGCCAGCTCGTCCGGGGACAGCTCGGCGTGCTCGACGGTCCGGCCCAGCGCGGCCGAGAGCTCCTGCGCGACCTCGGCGTAGGTGAGCGCCTGGGGGCCCGTGAGCTCGTACGTCTCGCCGAGCCCGCCCGACCCGGTGAGCAGGGCGGCGGCGCAGGCGGCGATGTCGTGGCAGTCGATGTACGACACGCGCGCGCCCCCGTAGCCGTCGAGGAGCCTGCCCCCGGCGGTGAAGGCCGCCGTCCCGGTCAGGAAGTTCTGCATGAAGCCGCCGGGCCGCAGCATCGACCAGCCGAGCCCCGACGCCTTGAGGTACTCCTCGATCTCCCAGTGCGCGCCCTGGGCCAGGCGGCCGCCCCGCCGCGCGCCGGAGACCGACACCTTCACCACCCTCGACACCCCGGCGGCCCGCGCCGCGTCGACGGCCGCCTTCTGCTGGCGGACCATCGGCTGCTCGCCCTCGACCGGCTGGGCTCCGCCGGCGTTGAGGAAGAGCCGGTCGACGCCCTCCATGGCGGCGGCGAGCGAGCCGGGGTCGTCGAAGTCCCCGGTCACGATGTCGCAGCCCAGGGCCCGCCCCTTGCCCTCGTCGCGGACGAGCGCCCTGAACTTCACCCCCTTCTCCTGGAGAAGCCGCACGAGGTGCGTGCCGATGGACCCGGTGGCTCCGGTAACCAAGATCATGACAAACCTTCCGCTAAGCTGAGGCAACCTCGACTAAAGCTATATCGAGGCAGCCTCGGATTACTAGGGAAGCCCCGCATGACCACCACCCGACGGCCCCGCGCCGACGCCCGCCGCAACTACGAGCGCCTGCTCACCGAGGCCGACGCCGCCTTCAGGGAGCAGGGCGTGGAGTCCAGCCTGGAGGGCATCGCCCGGCGCGCCGGGGTGGCCATCGGAACGCTCTACGGCCACTTCCCCAGCCGCCGCGCCCTGATCGGCGCGCTGCTCAGGGACCGCAACGCGGCCCTGTTCGAGCTCGGCGACCGGCTCCTGACCGGCCCGGCGCCGGACGCGCTCGCCACCTGGGTCCGCGCGGCCACGGCGCACGCCGCGACCTATCGCGGCCTGGCCGCGTTGATCGCCGGCGGCCTGGACGACGAGGCGTCGGAGCTGCACGCCTCATGCGTGCGCATGGCCGGGATCGGCGAGCGGCTCGTCGCGCGGGGACGCGAATCGGGCGCCCTGCGCGCCGACGCGACCGGCGCGGACGTGACCGCGCTCACGTCCGCCGCCGCGTGGCTTCACGAGCAGGTGTCCCCCGCCGCCGCCGACCGCCACATCACCGTCACCCTGGACGGCCTCGCCGCCTCCTCCTGACGACCGGGTCCGCGCGGTTCTGCCCGGTCGCCGGTCTCACGGGTCGACCGGGTCGTGCTGCAGCACCTTGGGACGCTCGGTGTCGTCGCCGGGCTCGGGCGCCGAGTCGGCGCGCCGGCCGGCGTGCAGGCTGGTGAGCGTGACGGTGATCAGGACCCCGACGATGACGCCGAGCGAGGCGAGGGTGGGGATCTCGGGCACCCACGCCCAGATGCCGTGCGCCCAGTGCAGGACCAGCTTGACGCCGATGAAGGCCAGGATGACGGCCAGGCCGTGGTTGAGGTGCCGCAGCTTGGCCAGCGCGTCCCGCAGCACGAAGTACAGCGCCCGCAGGCCCAGCAGCGCGAAGGCGTTGGTGGCGAAGACGAGGAAGGGGTCATCGGTCACCCCGTAGACGGCGGGCACCGAGTCGACGGCGAAGACGATGTCGGTGGCGAACACCGCCACTGTGGCCAGGGCCAGCGGGGTGATCGCCAGGCGTCCGTGCTCGCGCACCATCAGCCGGAAGCCGCGGTAGTCGGCGGTGACCGGGACGAACCGGCGCAGCAGGCGGACGCTGCGCATGGAGGAGACGTCGACGTGCTGGTCCTCCCCCTTCAGCGCCTCCCTGAGCACCTTGCCCGCGGTGACGATCAGGACCGCCCCGAACAGCAGGAACGCCCACGTGCCGCTCTGCAGCGCCGCCGCACCCAGCGCGATGAAGATCACGCGCAGGACGAGCGCCCCGACGATGCCGTACAGCAGCACCCGCTGGGTCAGCTCGTTCGGCACGGCGAAGGCCGTCAGCAGCAGCATGAAGACGAACAGGTTGTCCACCGACAGCGACTTCTCCACCACGTATCCGGTGAAGAACTCCACCGCCACGCCGGTGCCGAAGGCGCCCCACAGGTACGCGCCGAAGCCCAGCGGGAGCACCAGGTAGAACGCGGACCAAGCCAGGGCCTCGCGCATGTGGACCTCGTGCGGGCGCCGGGTCAGCAGGATGTCGATCACCAGCAGCAGGACCAGGGCGGCCACAGTGACCGCCCACAGGGTGACGGACGCGATGCTGCCCTGATCGGGCGCAGCCAGAAATGTCCCCGCGGACATGAAACCTCCTCGAACGTGCTCAGCCGTTCGAGGTCTCCTTCACCCGGGGGTAGCGGGCGGCCGTCCGGGGACGCATGGTACGTCCGTACTGACCGGATCGGCACTTGGGAAGTACTCCCCTCGCAGCCCCAGAGTAGGACATATCCCGCCAACGCTCCACTATGGTGCCCGGATCAGGTGATGGGGACGTCCTTGAACTTCCCGAGCCCCAGCAGATCGAGGTCCGCCCTCTTCGCCGTCCACGGCACGTTGTCGAACTCCGCGACGAGGAATTGGGACTTGGCCGGGGCGATGTTGTTGACCGAGGTCCAGCTGGAGCAGACGCAGAAGCCGTCCTTCTCGATGTAGGGGCGCAGCGTCTTCGGCGCGCCTTTGTAGGTCAGGCCGATGCTCGAAAGATCCTCCGAGTCCCGGCCCAGAATCGTGTACAGGTCCGCGTACTCGCCGTCCTTGGCGTCGTTCCGCACGGTCAGCTCCAGCCGGAGGGCTCCGTCCACGCGGTACAGGTTGTCGATGGTGAGGTGGACGGGCACCCGCATGCCGTCCAGGTTCCGCACGGACGTGTCCAGCTGCGCGAGCGGGGGGACGGCGCCGTCGTACGCCGCCGGGGAGGTCGCGGTGACCGGGGAGGCTCCCCCGCCGTGGGCGGCCGTCTCCCAGGGACGCCAGGCCGCGGCGACCGTGGCCCCGGTCACCAGGAGCGCGGCCGCGATCGCCACCGGCGCCTTCCAGCGGCCCGCGGCCGGCGCGTCCCGGCGGCGGGCATGCGAGGCAGCCCAGGAGCTGCTCACCGTCCGGACCCCGGTGTCCACCGACACCGACTCCCGGCCGAGCAGGCGGTCGAGGAGCTGCTGCGCCGTGGGCCGCCGCGCCGGGTCCTTGTCGAGCGCCTGCGCCACCAGGGGCCTGAGCCGCTCGTCCAGGCCGCCCAGGTCCGGCGCGCGGTGAGCCACCCTGAACAGCACCTCGGGCGCGCCGCCCGTCCCGAACGGCGGCCGCCCGGTCGCCGCGTACGCCACCACGCCGCCCCACGCGAACACGTCGCTCGCGGTCGTGATCGTGCCCTCGGTGGCCTGCTCCGGCGACATGTACGCGGGCGTCCCCACGATCCCGGTGGACCGGCTCGCGTCCGGCTCCACGAGCTGCGCGATGCCGAAGTCGATCACCCGCGGGCCGACGTGGCTGAGCAGGATGTTCTGCGGCTTCAGGTCACGGTGCACGACCCCGGCCTGGTGGATGGCGGTGAGCGCGGTCGCCACGCCGACGGCCAGGGCCTCCAGGTCGGCCCCGGCCATCGGACCGCCCTTCCTGATGGCGCCGGCCAGGTCGGGGCCGTCCACGTACTCGGTGACGATGTACGCGGTCTCGCCGTCGATGCCCGCGTCCAGCACCGGCGCCGTGCAGAAGCGCGCCACGCTGCGCGCCGCCTCGACCTCCCTCGTGAACCGGCGGCGGAAGCCCGCGTCACCGGCCGGTCCGTCGCGCAACGTCTTGAGCGCGACGAGCCGGGATCCTGGGTCCCGGGCCAGGAAGACGACCCCCATGCCGCCCTGTCCTAAGAGCCGGATGATGGTGTATGGGCCTATTTGATGGGGTTCAGGGCTCACGGGATGATTGTGACCGTCGATGCATGACGTTTGATAGCAGATCACTTGAAAGGGCCACCGAGACCACGCAGCGTCCATGATTCAGGACAGGCCGTACACTTTCCTCTTGCCATGACTGCCGCTTTACGTGATGCTTTCAGATCTCTTGAGCGAACCGGCCAAAATCTCCCAGAGTGCGGCGGCAACCAGAGAGGTAGTTCATCCCCGTGACCCACCCGTGGCCCCAGCAGCCCGCAGAAGCACTGATGTCGATGTCCGTAGAACCGCTGCTGACCAGGGACTACGACGCGGACCCCGCCTTCGTCCACGAACGCCTGCGCAAGAGGTACGGCCCGGTCGCCCCGGTCGACGTCCTCGGCGTGCCGGTCTGGTTCGTCCTCGGCTACGAGGAGGTGCTCCGCGTCCTGCAGAACTCGGGCGGCATCTGGACCAAGAACGTGGACAGGTGGCGGATGAACGTCGAGGGCCGGATCCCCGCGGACTGGCCGCTGCTGCCGGTCTTCCAGATCAACAACTCCGCCTTCTCGGAGGGCGCCGCGCAGCGCCGGTTGCGCAACGCGTGGACGCAGGCGCTGGCGCCGTTCCAGGACCACTCCCAATCGCAGGCCCAGCTGCTCGAACAGGCCGTCGTGCAGTACGCCGACGACCTCATCGCCGTGCTGGCGGAGGGCGGCTCCACGGGTTGGGCCGACCTGGCCGCCCAGTACGCGCGGCCGCTCCCGCTGATGGTGGCCAACCGCATGCTGGGGTTCACCGCGGCGCGCGGCGAAGAGGTCGTCATGGACATCTGGCGGATGGTGGACGCCGGGCCCGACGCGGGCGCGGCGTTCGAACGGCTGTACGCGGCCATGACGGAGCTCGCCGCCACCGCTCGGGAACGGCCCGGCGAGGACCTGCCCTCCTACATGATCGCGGCCTGTCCCGACCTCACGCTGGACGAGCTGGCCCGCGAGCTGCTCATGCTGCCCGGCCTGCTCGACTTCACCGCCAGCCTCGTCTGCAACGTCGTCGTCGAGGTCGTCTCCAACCCGGACGTGCGGGCGAGCCTGTCGGTGGGCGCGATCGACGAGACGGTCAACCGGGTCGCGCTGCTCAACCCGCCGATGGCCAACCTGACCTTCCGCTTCCCCAAGACCGACGTGAAGATGGGGAACTACACGATCGCCACCGGCGATCCGGTGATGCTCTCCGTCGCGGGCGCCCACGCCGACCCGCGCTTCGCCGGGGCGCTCGACCACGAGGCCATCCGCAGCACCCGCGCGCACCTGGCGTGGGGCGCGGGGCCGCACAGCTGCCTGGGGCACCGGCTGGCGACCCAGATGACGACGATCGCCGTACGACGGCTGTTCAGCCGGCTCACCAAGATCAAGCTTGCGCTCCCGGCCGACCAGCTGCCCTGGCGTCCCTCCCCCTTCATGCGCGCCCTGCGGTCCCTGCCGGTCCAGTTCGAGCTCGCCGACGGCTACGTACCGGCGGGCGAGCGCGTCTCCGGCGGCACCGACGCGCCCGCGGCGCAGCCGTCCGCGGCGGGCGAGGCCCAGGCCGGCCCGGTGGCGTCCCGGACCGGCGGGCTGTGGGGCTTCCTGCGCGGCCTGCGCCTCAAGCGCTGACCGGTGGGGCCTGCGCCTCAAGCGCTGACCGGTGGGGCCTGCGCCTCAAGCGCTGACCGGTGGGGCCTGCGCCTCAAGCGCTGACCGGTGGGGTCCGGCCCGGCGTCAGGCCGGATCCTTGATCTCGCAGATCACGGTGCCGGCCGCCACCGTGGCACCGACCTGGGCGGACATCCCGACGATGGTCCCGGCCTTGTGGGCGGTGAGCGGCTGCTCCATCTTCATGGCCTCCAGCACCACGATGGTGGCGCCAGCGGTCACGTCGTCGCCGTCGGCGGCCATCACCTTGACGATGGTGCCCTGCATCGGGCTGACCAGGGCGTTCCCGCCCGCGGCGGCCTTGGCCGCGCCCCTCTTCTCGCGCCGGGGGGCGGCGGTCCTGGCGGCACGCGGCTTCGCGGTGCCGGCGGGCAGGACGACCTCCAGGCGCCTGCCCGCCACCTCGACGGTGATCCGCTCGCGCTCGCCCTGCTCCGGGGCCTCGGCGGGCACCCCGTCGTAGGGGGCGATGCGGTTGTCGAACTCGGTCTCGATCCACCGCGTGTGCACGGTGAACGGGTCTGCGGTGAACGCCTCCTCCGCCACGACGGCCCGGTGGAACGGCAGCACGGTCGGCATGCCGTCGATCCCGAACTCCGCCAGCGCCCGGCCGGCCCGCTGGAGGGCCTGCTCGCGGGTGGCGCCGGTGACGACCAGCTTGGCGATCAGCGAGTCGAAGGCGCCGGGCACGGTCTCGCCCTGCTCGTACCCGGCGTCGAGGCGGACGCCGGGGCCGGAGGGGGCGCGCCAGCCGGTGATGGTGCCGGGGGCGGGCAGGAAGTTGCGCCCGGCGTCCTCGGCGTTGATCCGGAACTCGATCGAGTGGCCGCGCGGCTCGGGATCGTCGTAGCCGAGCGCCTCCCCCGCCGCGATGCGGAACATCTCGCGGACGAGGTCGACGCCGGTGACCTCCTCGGTGACCGGGTGCTCCACCTGCAGGCGGGTGTTGACCTCCAGGAAGGAGATCGTGCCGTCCTGGCCGACGAGGAACTCGCAGGTCCCGGCCCCGACGTAGCCCGCCTCACGCAGGATCGCCTTGGAGCTCTCGCGCAGCAGGGTCTCCTGCTCGCCGGTGAGGAACGGGGCGGGCGCCTCCTCGACGAGCTTCTGGTGGCGGCGCTGCAGCGAGCAGTCGCGGGTGGAGACGACGACCACGTTGCCGTGCGCGTCGGCCAGGCACTGGGTCTCCACGTGGCGGGGCCGGTCCAGGTAGCGCTCCACGAAGCACTCGCCCCGCCCGAACGCGGTCACGGCCTCGCGCACGGCGCTGTCGTACAGGTCGGGGATCTCCTCGGCGGTGCGCGCCACCTTCAGCCCTCGACCGCCGCCGCCGAACGCGGCCTTGATCGCGATGGGCAGGCCGTGCTCCTCAGCGAACGCCAGCACCTCGTCCACCCCGGCGACCGGGTCCGCCGTCCCCGCCACCAGGGGCGCGCCGACCTTCTGGGCGATGTGCCGGGCCTGCACCTTGTCGCCGAGCGCGGTGATCGCCGCGGGCGGCGGCCCGATCCACACCAGCCCGGCGTCGATGACCGCCTCGGCGAAGCCGGCGTTCTCGGCCAGGAAGCCGTAGCCGGGGTGCACCGAGTCGGCGCCCGACCGCCGGGCCACCTCGATGATCTTCTCGATCGACAGGTACGTCTCCCCCGGCGTGGCGCCGCCCAGCGCGTACGCCTCGTCGGCCATCCGGACGAAGAGCGCGTCGCGGTCCTGGTCGGCGTAGACCGCCACGCAGGCGATGCCGGCGTCGCGACAGGCCCGGACGATCCGGACGGCGATCTCGCCGCGGTTGGCGACGAGCACCTTGCGCAAGGTCGTGCTCACAGGGATCCTCCAAGACTCCAGCTCGACTCCCGCCATCCGCGGGGGCCGGTCACCAACGGGCGGCGCAGCACGCGGCGGCGCGCGGGCGAGCTGCTGACGGGCGGCTCGGGAACGTCGTCGTGGGCGAGGGCGCGCAGCGCCACGACGAGCGCTGCCAGCTCTTCCGGCGAGGGATCACCCTTGATCACGTTCATAGCGGGATGTTCCCGTGCTTCTTGGGCGGCAGGGCGTCACGCTTGCCGCGCAGCAGCCGCAGCGCGCGGGTGACCTCGCGCCGGGTCTCGCTCGGCGCGATCACCGCGTCCACGTAGCCGCGCTCGGCCGCCAGGTAAGGGGTGGCGAGGGTGTCCTCGTACTCGCGCACCAGCTCGGCCCGGAGCGCGTCGGGGTCGTCGGCGGCGGCCAGCCGCTTGCGGTGCAGGATGTTGACCGCGCCCTGGGCGCCCATCACCGCGATCTGCGCGGTGGACCAGGCCAGGTTCACGTCCGCGCCGAGGTGCTTGGAGCCCATCACGTCGTACGCCCCGCCGTACGCCTTGCGGGTGATCACCGTGACCAGCGGGACCGTGGCCTCGCCGTAGGCGTACAGGAGCTTGGCGCCGCGGCGGATGATGCCGTTCCACTCCTGCTCGGTGCCGGGCAGGAAGCCGGGCACGTCCACGAGCGTGAGCACCGGGATGCTGAACGCGTCGCAGGTGCGGACGAACCGGGCGGCCTTCTCGGAGGCGTCGATGTCGAGCGTGCCGGCCAGGCGTATCGGCTGGTTGGCCACCACGCCCACCGACCGGCCCTCGACGCGCCCGAAGCCGACCACGATGTTGGGCGCGAACAGCGGCTGCACCTCCAGGAACTCGCCGTCGTCCAGCAGGGCCGCGATGACCTCGTGCATGTCGTACGGCTGGTTCGGCGAGTCCGGCACCAGCGCGTCCAGCGCCAGGTCGTCGGCGCCGAGCTCCAGGTCGGCCTCGAATTCGGGATGCGGCGCTTCGTCCAGGTTGTTCTGCGGCAGGTACGACAGCAGCGCCCGCGCGTAGTCGAGCGCGTCGTCCTCGTCATGGGCCAGGTAGTGGGCGATGCCGCTGCGGCTGTTGTGCACCCGCCCGCCGCCCAGCTCCTCGAAGGTGACGTCCTCGCCGGTGACGGTCTTGATGACGTCCGGGCCAGTCACGAACATGTGCGACGACTCGTCCACCATGATCGTGAAGTCGGTGAGGGCCGGCGAGTAGACGTGGCCGCCCGCGCACGCGCCCATGATCAGGGAGATCTGCGGGATCACGCCGGAGGCCCGGATGTTGCGGCGGAAGATCTCGCCGTAGAGGCCGAGCGAGACCACGCCCTCCTGGATGCGCGCCCCGGCGCCCTCGTTGATGCCGATGATCGGCACGCCGTTCTTCATGGCCAGGTCCATGACCTTGCAGATCTTCTGCCCGTACACCTCACCCAGGCTGCCGCCGGACACCGTGAAGTCCTGCGAGAAGACGCACACCTGGCGGCCGTCGACGGTCCCGTAGCCGGTCACCACGCCGTCGCCGTACACGAGTCCGCCGCGGGCCAGCGCGTCCAGCTCGACGAAAGAGCCCGCGTCCAGCAGCCGCTCGATCCGCTCCCTGGCGGTCAGCCTGCCCTTCGCGTGCTGCTTGGCCGCCGCCCGGGCCTCGCCCACGTGAACTGCCTCGTCCAACCGCTCCTTGAGGCGGGCCAGGCTGCCCGCTGTGCCCTGCGCTGACATTCACACCGCCGATAGGACTCACCGATAAGACTCAGTTTCATATTGACGATACTCAGTTTCGCTCGCTTGGATACCCCTAACTTTCGAGACAATGACCACGTGCCGAAACCGCCCATCAGCCAGCGCCTCGCCGAAGCCGCCGTGGCGCTGTTCGACGAGCACGGCTACGACGAGACCACCGTCGACGACATCGCCGCACGAGCAGGCGTGAGCCGCAGCACGTTCTTCCGCTACTACCGCTCCAAGGAAGACGCGATCTTCCCTGATCACGACACCCTGCTGGAGAGGATCGCCGCCCGGCTGCGGGCCTCGACCGCGGACACCGCGATCGTCGCCATCACCGACGCGGTGCGCATCGTGCTCGCCCGCTACGTCGACGACGCCGAGGTGTCGCTGCGCCGCTATCGCCTGGTCCGCCGGGTGCCGGCGCTACGCGACAGGGAGATCGCCAGCGTGGCCCGCTACCAGCGGCTGTTCCGCGAGTTCGTCGGCGAATGGCTGGGTGACTCCCCCGACGCCGGCCTGCGCGCCGAGCTCATGGCCGCCTCCGTCGTGGCCGCGCACAACCAGGTGCTGCGGGGATGGCTGCGCGCGGGCGGCACGTACGATCCCTCCGGCCCCCTCGACCACGCGCTGCGGTACGTGATCGCCACCTTCCGCCACCTGGAGCAGCCCCAGGACAGGGGCGACCAGATCGTCGTCGCCACCTTCAGCCGCGCGGCCTCGCCCCAGGACGTCATGGCCGCCATCCAGCGGCACCTGGAGCCGCCCTCTTAGGAGAACGCAACCCCTGCCGCCCCCCTCTTTTCCGAGCGGGCTCAGCGGGCGAGGCCCGCGTCGCGGGCGCGGATGATGGCCTCGGTGCGGTCGGCCACGTGCAGCTTGGCGAAGATGTTGGACACGTTGTTGCGCACGGTCTTGGGCGACAGGAACAGCTCAGAGGCGATCTGCGGATTCGACCGGCCGGCCGCGATCAGCGTGAGGATCTCCCGCTCGCGCGGCGTGAGCTGCGGGAACGCCGTGTCCTCGGTGGGCGGCGCGGTGAAGAACTCGGTCACCCGCCGGGCGATCGACGGCCCGAAGATGGCCTCGCCGTGGGCGACGGCCTGGATGGCGCGGACGATCTCGCCCTGGTTCGCGCCCTTGAGCAGGTAGCCGCGTGCCCCGGCGCGCATCGCCGCGAACAGGGTGGCGTCCTGCTCCGACATGGTCAGCATGACCACCCCGATGTGCGGGCTGTCGGCGACGACCCGGCGGGTGGCCTCGATGCCGTCCAGCTCCGGCATGCTGACGTCCATGACCACGATGTCCGGCTGCAGGTCGGCGGCCAGGGCGACGGCCTCCCGGCCGTCCGCGGCGGTGCCCACGACGTCGATGCCGGGCAGGGAGGCCAGCAGCGCCGCCAGCCCGTCGCGGTAGACCGGATGGTCGTCGGCGAGCAGCACTCGGATCGTCTCATCGGACACCGGCCACCTCCGTGGTCTGTTCGAGGGGAAGTCGCGCGCTCACGAGCGTCCCGCCGCCGGGCGGGCAGGTGACCTGGCAGTCCCCGCCGAGCTCGGCCGCCCGCTCGCGCAGGGACAACATACCGACCCCGGCCTCGACGTCGTGACCGATGCCCCGGCCGTCGTCGCGTACCGTGATCTCCAGAGTCCGCCCGCGCACGCCGAGCATGATCTCGCAGTGCGTCGCCGCGGCGTGCCGCACCACGTTGGCCAGCGCCTCCGACACGATGCGGTACGCGGCCACCTCCACCGCGGCGGGCAGCGAGCCGAGCGCGTCGTCGCCGGTCACGACGATCTGCAGGCCGCCGGCGCGGACCCGGTCGGCCTGCTGCTCCACGGCGCGCAGCACGCCGAGTTCGTCGAGGGCCGGCGGGCGCAGGTCGTGCACCAGGCGGCGGACGTCGGCCAGCACGACGGAGACCTCGGCCGCGGTCTGCTCCAGGATGCGGTCGGACTCGGCGGGCGCGGTGGCGGCCAGGTTGCGGGCGGTCTCGATGCGCAGCGCGACGGCGCCCAGGCTGGGGCCGAGACCGTCGTGCAGGTCGCGGCGGATCCGGCGGCGCTCCTCCTCGCGCGCGGTGACGAGCCTGGCGCGGATGCGCTGCAGGTCGGCGCTGAGCTCGCTGGCCCGCGCCGCCTGGGCGGCCTGGCGGACGAGGTCGCCGAGCAGCCGCTGGTCGCGCTCGGTCAGGTCGGCCCGGCACAGGACGAGCCGGCCCACGGCCTCGTCGCGGTAGGCGACCGGCAACGACAGTTGCGGCCCGTGCGGGGCGCCGTGCTCGACCACGGTGCGCACGCCGCCCGGCCGCTCGATCTCCACCCGTACGTACGGCAGCCGGAACGCCTCCGACACGGTGTGGGCCAGCGCGGCGAGCTGCGCGTCGGGCTCGGTGGTGACCTCCAGCCGTTCGGCGAGCGTCGAGACCATCGCGTACGGGTCGTCGCGCGCCCCGCGCACCAGCCGCCGCGCCGCCCGCCACAGCCACGTCCGCAGCGGCGCGTAGGCCACCGAGACGATCGCGATCGCGGCCAGCGCGGAGTCGCGCTCGCCCAGCACGCTGCCCGCGACGGTGAACACGGCCACGTCGATCGCGACCACCAGGACCGCGAGCATCCCGTACAGGAAGGTCGCCGGCAGCAGCCGGTCGATGTCGTACAGGCGGTATTCGGTCACCGCGATCAGCACCGCGGCGGAGGTGAGCGCGATGCCGACGCACATGAGCACCGACGACAGCTGCTCCAGGGGCACCAGGAGCACGAACATGTCGGCCAGCGCGGCCCAGGTCAGCCAGCGGATCTGGGCGCGCCGCTCCGCGTCCGCCCGCCGGTAGCGGTGCACCGTGACCGCGAAGGGGATGATGAGGCTCACCGCGGCCCCCGCCCGGGCGAGGGTGAGCAGGGCCGCCCACACCTCGTAGGGCAGCTCCAGGCTGACGGCGTCGAGGCCGAGCCGCAGGATCTCCGGGGGCAGCGGGGCGTTCTCGAACCGCGCCGTCGCGGACGCCGGCACGAATATCCACACCAGCGGCAGGTAGCAGGCCAGCCCCAGGCCGGCGATCGACAGCCGCCGCCAGCCCCTGGCGGCGGGCAGCCGCCCGTCGGGGAAGAGCAGGATCAGCAGCGGCAGCCCGACCAGCAGCGCCGCGCCGAACCGGGCGTAGAACCAGTAGGCCGGCGCGGCCCCGAAGGCCCCGGGCGAGGTGTAGATCGCGTACACCGACCAGGCGCCGGAGAAGCCGTTCAGCGCCCAGTGCACGCCCGACAGGGTCAGCACCCAGGCGACGGGATGCCGGGGCAGCCGCCGCAGCAGCAGCGCGCCGGGCACCGCCTGGGCCAGGCCCGACACCGCGGCCGGCCAGCTCACGGCTTCGAGCCCCGCGTTCGGCGGCAGCGGGGTCCCGGAATTGCGGACGTCCAGCAGCACCGTGCCGACCGTGAGCACGACCGCGAGCGCCGCCGGGACCGCGGACAGGCGGCTGGCTTTTGTCACCTGAGCATTGTCGCCGGATCTGTGTCCCGTTGTCCCGGGACAGCCTGTCCCGGGACACGGCAGGGCGCCTCGGGACCGGATCAGGGACCGGCGGCTCTGCCGGCCCGGGACAGCGGCCCGACATCGTTGGGGGCATCGCAACAAACCGGAAGGAACCCCATGGACGCCCACATCACCAACGAGCCGGCACGGGCCCGCACGGACACCCAAGTGCTCAACTCCTCCCACTACACCGGCGCCGCACCGGCGGTGAGCGAGAGCGCGATCCGCCGCGCCGGGATCGGGCTGATGGTCGGCTCGCTGACCTGGGCGACGGCCATCTTCATCCACGGCACGCAAGGCGTCGGCGTGGGCGAGCGGATCATCGACCTGACCGGGCTGGCGTTCCAGCTCGGCATCTTCTGCCTGCTCTGGGTGCAGATGAAGACGCGGGCGATCGGCACCTCGCGGGCCGCCGCGGTGGCGCTCAAGATCGAGGCCACGGTGCTCGGCCTCGCCAGCGTCTGGTCGCTGCTGCACGGCGTCCTGCCGGACGGCGTCAAGGACGCGACCTGGCTGGCCTTCCTCGACATCTGCTGGCCGCTGTCGATGCTGGGCATGGCCGCGATCAGCGTCAAGCTCGCCACCACCGGGCGCTGGCGCGGGGTGCTGCGCTGGTGGCCGCTCATCGCGGAGAGCTGGGCGGTCGTGACCGTCCCCTGCTACGTGCTGGTCGGCGAGCAGCTGGCCCGCTGGGTCGGCGGCACCCACCTGGTCATCGGGTACGCCACGCTCGGCCTGCTGATGGCCCTGCGGCCCGCGGCCACGCTCTTCTCCCGATCCGCCTGAATCGAACCGGACGTGCTGTGGAATTTCGAGTTCTGGGACCTGTCGAGGTCCGTGCCGACGGCGGGGAGCCCGTCGGCCTGGGCGGGGCGCGCCCGCGCGCGGTGCTGGCCCGGCTCCTCATCGCGCGGGGGGCCGTGGTCTCCACCGACACCCTGATCCATGACCTGTACGGGGACAGGCCGCCGCCCAGCGCGCTGTCGTCGCTGCACTCGTACGTGTCGAACCTGCGCCGGGCGATCGAGCCGGACCGCGGCCCGTGGGCCAAGCCCAAGGTGCTGATCGGCCGGCCGCCCGGTTACCTGCTGGCCGCCGACGACGTGGACGCGTCGCGGTTCGAGGAGCTGGTGGGCCGGTCGGAGTTCCAGTCGCCGGGGGAGGCGCTGGCCTGCCTGGACGCCGCGTTCGGGCTGTGGCGGGGCACGCCGTACGGGGAGTTCGGGGACGAGTCCTGGGCCCTCACCGAGGTGGGCCGGCTGCGCGAGCTGCGGCTGGTCGCGCTCGAGCGGCGCGCCCGGGCGCTGCTCGACCTGGGCCGCCCGCAGGCCGTGATCACGGACCTGGAGGGGGAGACGGCCGAGAACCCGCTGCGCGAGCGGCTGTGGTGCCTGCTCGCCCTGTCCCTCTACCGCACCGGGCGGCAGGCGGAGGCGCTGGCCGTGCTGCGCCGCGCGGCCCGGCTGCTGGCCGACCAGCTCGGCCTCGACCCCGGCCCCGAGCTGCGCTCGCTGGAACAGGACATCCTCCGCCAGGCCGACTCCCTGGCGCCGGCCACCGGCCCGGCCACCCTGATCGCGCCGGCCCAGCCCGGACCGGCGGGACTGGAACCGCCCGGGATGGGACCGGCGGGCCTGGGACCGGCGGGGCTCGGACGATCGGCTCGCCGGGACGACCGGCTCGCCGAGCTGATGGCGCTGCCCGAGCGGGCCGCCGCCACCGGCCTGCGGCTGGCGGCGGTGAGCGGCGAGGCGGGGATCGGCAAGACGTTCCTGCTGGAGGAGTTCGCCGAGCACTGCTCGGCCCGGCTCGGGCAGCTCGTGCTCTGGGGGCGCTGCCACGACGCCGAAGGGCTGCCGCCGCTGTGGCCGTGGGTCCAGGTGCTGCGGACGCTCGAACAGCACTGCCCGCCCGGCGACCCGCAGACCCTGGCCGGCCTGCTCGACGCCGACCGCCCGGCCGACGCGCACGCCGTCGCGCGGTGGCTGACCGCCGCCTCGCGCGTCCGGCCGCTGGTGATCGTCCTGGACGACCTGCAGCGGGCCGACTCCGCGTCGCTGGACCTGCTCAGGGATCTCGTCATGCGGCTGGGCGGCGCGGCTGTCACGCTGGTCGCCGCCTTCCGCCCGGGTTTCGACGACCCGCTGAGCCGGCTGGCCCGCTACGACCTGGTGCGCCTGCGCGTCCGCGGCCTGGCGCCGGAGGCCGTGCGGTCCATGGCGGCCGGCATGGGGGTGGCGCTCGACGCCGAGGCCGCGGCACGGCTGGCCGACCGCACCGGCGGCAACCCCTTCTTCGTACGGGAATGCCTCCGGCTGCGGGCCGGCGGGCACGCCGCGGACGCCGTCCCGGAGGCGGTCGCCGCGCTGGTGCGCTCGCAGCTCGAGGCCCAGGTCGCCGACGTGCTGGCGGTCGCGGCGGTGCTCGGCAGGGAGTTCGACCCGGCGATCGTGGCGCAGGTCGCGGGCGTCGAGGCGGACGACCTGCTCGACCGCGCGACCCGCGCGGGCCTGCTCGTCGTGGGCGGGAGTGGGCGGCTGGTGTTCGTGCACGACCTGGTGCGGGAGGCGCTGGCCGGGGACCTGCCGCCCCGGCGGAAGGCCGCGATCCACCGCGACCTGGCCGCCGCGCTGGCCGCCCGACCGTCCGCCGACGTGGCCGCCATCGCCTGCCATGCCGTCCAGGCGGGCTCGCACGCCGAGGCCGTGCGCTGGGCCGTGGCCGCCGCCGAGCAGGCCGGCCTGCGCCTGGCGTACGCGGAGGCGGCCAGGTGGTGGGGCCACGCGGTGGCCGCCCACGACGCCTCGGGCGGCGACCCCGCCCAGCACGTGGAGCTGCTGCTCCACCAGGTCCAGGCCCTGGAGGCGGCCGGCGACCGGGAGGCCGCCCGCCGCGCCGCAGCCGCCGCCCTGCGCGCCGCCGACCGCGCCGACGCGGGCGCCGGGCTGGTGGTACGCGCCCTCACGGCGCTCGGCACGCCGTCCCTGTCGCTGCTGCGCGACCCGTACCAGGCGGACCGGCACCAGACAGGCCGGCACCAGACGGCCCAGCGCCCGGCAGACCGGCGCCCGGCGGACGACCCCCGTCCGCTCACCCGTACCCGCACCCGTGACGACCGCCGTCTCAGCGTGCACCGGCCCCGGGCCGTCGCGGGGTTGACGGACCTCACCGGCGAGTTACGCGACCTGGCGGAACACTCCGGCAACCCGCAGGTCGAGCTGCTCGCCGGCATGGTGGAGGCCTGCGGCCGCCTGGAGGCGTTCGACGTGGCCGCCGCCGACCAGGCCGCCGCCCGCTGCGACGCCCTCCTGGAACGCCACCCGCTGCCCTGGCCCCGCTTCCAGCACACCCTCTGGCAGGCCAACCGGCTCGCCCTCGACGGCCGCTTCGACGAGGCCGACCAGGTCTACGACGACGCCGACGTCCAGGCCCGCCACCTCGACCTCCGGCACGCCCGCCAGACCGTCGCCGCCGGCCGCATCGCCCTGTCCTACCACCGCGGCGCCATCGCCGACGCCGCGCCCCTCATCGCCGCCATCCGCGGCGTGCATCCCACCCTCCACCACGACGCCACCACCCTGCACCTGTGCGCCGAAGGCCACCTCGACCACGCCCGGCGCCTCAACGGCGGTCCCCGGCCCGCCCCGCCCCGGGACTGGTCCTGGCTGTCGGCCACCTGCCTGCGCGCCGCCGCCGTCGCCGCGCTCGGCCGCACCCACGAATGCCGCACCGCCTACACCGCCCTGCTCCCCTACAGCGGCCGCGTCTCCGCCCTGTCAGCCGTGCTCTGCATGGGCCCGGTCGACTGGTACCTCGCCCTGCTCGCCGCCGCCACCGGCCACCACGAGGCCGCCACCAGCCACCTCACCGCCCTCGAACAGCAGGCCGACGCCGCCGGCCTGCACTGGTGGCGCGACCGCGCCGCCGTCACCGGTGTCCGCAAGCCCCTCCAGGTCGCCACCAGGGCGTGAGCCCGGCCGTCTCACGTCCTGGACAGCGGCTGGCTGAGCAGGCGGCGCCCCTCGTCCTGGAATCCGCGCTTGCCGTAGAAGTCGAAGAGATGGCTCACGTCGTTGCCGTTGGGGGCGATCACGATCTCCAGGAGGGAACATCCCAGCTCCGCGGCCCAGCTCCGGCTGTCCTCGATCAGCCGGTCGGCCTGGCCGCGCCTGCGCGCCTCCGGGACGACGTAGAGGTCTTCGAGCTCGGCGATCAGCCCGGACTCGAGCCCGAACGAGGTCGTGGTGATCGCGAACGCGACGATCCGGCCGCCCTCCTCGCTCACCGCGACCCGGGCCGCGGACGAGGTGATCAAGGTGGTGAGGTTGGCGCTGAGGTCGCCTTCCGGCGTGGTGAAGCCGTCCTCCTCGTAGAAGGCGACGGCGAGGGCGAGCAGGGCGGGCAGATCGGCTTCGCGGGCCGTACGGATCGACATGAGGGCCATGATCCCGGCCGATCCGCCGCCTCCGCCAACCGATTTCGTGGTCAGGGCCTCATCAGCCTGCGGGCGATCACCCGCAGGGCGAGGACCTCGTCGGCGCCCTCGAAGATGGACAGCACGCGCGCGTCCACGAACAGCCGCGAAATGCTGTACTCCTCGGCGTACCCGTAGCCGCCGTGCAGCTGCTGGGCCTCCCTGGTGACCCATTCGGCCGCCCGGCAGGCGAGCTGCTTCACCTGCGCGGCCTCCAGCTGGCCGTCACCGGCCGTCACGGCCCGGGCCGCCGCGAACGTGAAGGCCCGGCAGGCGGCGATCGACCCGGCCATCCTGGCGATCTTGGCGCGGGTCAGCTGGTAGTCCGCGAGCGGCCGGCCGAAGGCCGACCGCTGCCGCGCGTAGTCCACAGCGAGCTCCAGCGCCGACTGCATGACCCCGACGGCCCTGGCGGCGGTCTGCAGCCGCGCGTTGGCGAACGCCTGCATCTGCAGGTAGAACCCGCGCCCGAGACCGCCGTCCCCGCCGATCAGGTCGGCCGCGGGGACGCGCCAGCCGTCGAAGCGCACCTCGAACGAGTGCATGCCCCGATAGCCGAGCGTACGGATGGCGCGCCCCTCGACGGACCCGCCGCCCTCCTGCGTGAGGCGCCATTCGTGGCCGGTGAAGGACGGCTTGTCCACCACGAAGAGCGAAAGGCCCCGGTGCCCGGCCGGGCTCGTGCGGGCCAGGACGAGGAGGTAGTGGGCGCGGCCGGCGAAGGTGCACCAGGTCTTGACGCCGTTCAGCACCCATTCGTCGCCGTCGCGGGTCGCGCTCGTGGTGATCTGCGCGACGTCGGAGCCGTGGTCGGGCTCGGTGACCGCCACGGCGCACAGCCGCTCCCCCGAGGCGATCATCGGCAGCCAGCGCCGTTTCTGCTCCTCGGTGCCGCCCCGGGCGATCGCGGTGGCGATGATCTCGGGACGCGTGATGAGCGAGCCGGCGGCCCCCAGCGAGGCCCGGGACAGTTCCTCGGTCACGACCACCATGGCGGCCAGTTCGTCGCCCTCGGCGGCGCCGCCGTACTCGGCCGGGATCGACAGCCCGAAGCAGCCCATGCCGGCGAGCCCGTCGATGATGCTGGCGGGGATGTCCTCGTCGTCGCGGTGGATGCGGCCGGCGACGGGGGCGACGCGGTCGGCGGCGAACTCGCGGAAGGCGGCGCGGACCAGCTGCAGCTCGTCGGACAGGTGGCGCGGCCCCGCTTCACCGGTGGCGAGCACGCGCTCGGCGACGCGCTCCAGGAAGGCCGGGTCGCGTCCCGCGGCGACGTGGGCGGCGACGCCGTCCAGGGCCGTCCCGTCCACGCCCCACAGGGACTCCCGGCCGGTCAGGCGGCCGGCCAGGTCGGCGGCGACGTCGGCGGCATAGAGCAGCGCCAGGTCCGCGCCGTGGCCCGCGTCATGGTCCGGGCCGGGGCCCGCGCCGTGATCTGAGCCGTGGTCCGCGCCGTGATCTGAGCCGTGGTCCGGGCCGAAAGTCGCGTCATGGTTCGCGTCGTGGTCGAGGAGTTCCCCGGCCGCCGCGACCGCCGCCGACATGGACGCCACGTCGTAGGCCACGGCCTGGTCCCGGTCCGCGGAGGCGACGTGGGCGGCGGCCCTGCCGACGACGTCCCGCAGCGCCTCCACCACGGCCCGCGCGCCGCCGGGCTCCGTCGCCTCACCCACGGCCGGCGCCTTCCCCGAGCTCGATCGCCAACGTGCTGTGAGGCTCGTCGCCCTGGCCGAACACGCCCAGCGTGGCCGCGTCGATCCGCCGCAGCAGCGCCGGCCGGCCGCAGAACAGGGGTTTGCGGTTCCGGTGCCGCATGCGCGCCACCGGGGCGTCGCACCCCTCCAGGCGCAGGACCTCCGCCAGGGCGAGCGTCATCAGGGGCCCGTGCACCACCAGGCCGGGGTAGCCCTCGACGCGGGTGGCGTACGGCCAGTCGTAGTGGATCCGGTGCGGGTTGGAGGTCGCCGCGCTGAACCGCATCAGCAGCGTCGGGTCCGTGGCGAACCGCCAGGCCCGCTCCCCTTCCTTGGCGAATGGCGCGCCGGCGGGGGCCAGGGCCGCCGCGGGCCCGGCCGGAGCGGCCTCGGACGGGACGGCCCCGGCCTCCCGGTAGATGAGGTCCTGCCGTTCCTCGACGGCGAGCCGGTCGTGCTCGTCGTAGAGCCGGATGGCGACGACCACGACGACCAGCCGGCCCGAGCGCCCCGCCTTCTCGGTGACCGACTCCACGCGCGCCTCGCGGCGTACCGTGCTGCCCACCGCGAGCGGGGCGTGGAAGGCGACCTCGCCGCCCGCGAACATCCGCCGCGGCAGCTCCACCGGAGGCAGGAACGACCCGCGCGCCGGATGGCCGTCCGCGCCGAGCACGGACGAGACGGGCCAGCGGGCCAGGGCGAGCCAGTGCCACAGCGGCGGCAGCGGGTCTCCCGGGCCGATCGCGGGCGTGCCGTCGTCGAACAGCGCCGACAGCGCGGCGACCGGGCCCGGTTCGACCGTCTCCCGGGTGGTGAGGGTGTGCGGTTGCCAGCTCACGTGGGCCTTCCCTGCGTCGTCCGGATGACGCCGTTCTCCCGCAGCGCCGCCAGCTCCGCGGCCGACAGGCCGAGCTCGGTGCGCAGCACCTCGTCGGTGTGCCCGCCGACCTCCGGCGACGCCTCCGGTGGCGCCTGCTCGCCGGCCATCACCAGCGGCGATCCCGGCGCCCAGTGCTCGCCGACGCCGGGCTGGGCGACCTTCCCCATCAGCGGGTTCCCGGGCAGCGTCGCGGCCAGCTCCGTGAAGCTCCGGTACGTCGACCACAGCACGCGGGTGGCCCGCAGCGCCTGTTCTGCCTCGGCGAGCGTACGGGTCTCGAACCAGCTCGCGATCAGGTCACCGAGCACCCTGCGGTGCCGGTAGCGCTCGGACTCCGCGCCGAGGTCCACCCCGAGGGCGGCGGCCAGCGCGGAGACCACGCCGGTGAGGCCGGTGGCGGCGAGGAGGTCGCGCCAGTGCCGGTCGGTGAGCGCCACGACCATCAGCCGCCCGCCGTCGGCGGTGGCGAAGTCCCGGCCGAAGGTGCCGTAGACGTGGTTGCCGATCCGCTCGCGCGAGGTGCCGTTCAACTGCGCCTCGGCGAGGTAGCCGAGGCTCCCGGCGGCCGCGAGGGCGACGTCCTCCAGCGCCACCCGCACCTGCTGCCCCTCCCCCGTGAGTACGCGGTGCCGCTCCGCGGCCAGCAACCCGACCGCCAGGTAGAGGCCGGCGGCCAGGTCCCAGGCGGGCACCACGCCGTTCACCGGCTGCCCGGCGTCCTCGGGGCCGGTCAGCAGCGGGAATCCGGTCGCCGCCTGGACCGTGTAGTCCACCGCGGTCGCGCCGTCGCGGCGGCCGCTGAGCAGCACGTGGATCACGTCGGGGCGGCGGGCACGCAGCGCCTCGAAGGTCAGCTCGGGGTGCCGGTCGGAGTTGCTGATCACGATCCCGCCGCGCCGTCCTCCGCTGACGACCAGCTCGGCGATCAGCCGGCGTCCCTCCTCGGCGGACAGGTCCACCTCGACGGCGCGTTTGCCCTTGTTGAGGCCGGACCAGTACAGGCTCGTCCCGCTCTCCGCCAGCGGCCAGCGGGTGCGGTCGGGAGCGCCGCCGATCGGCTCGACCCTGATCACGTCGGCGCCCAGCTGCGCCAGCGTCATCCCGCTCAGCGGCGTGGCCACGTAGCTGGAGAGCTCGATGATCCGCAGCCCGTTCAGCGGCCGCGCGGCATCCTCGGTCAACGGGTGGTCCCGGTCGCACACCCGACCAACCTAACCGAACCGTTCACATCGGGCGCTCGCTAACATCCGTCGTCGGACAACCTGAAAGGCACAGCATGAGCGAGCACCCCCTGTGGCCCACGACCGGCGAGGCGAGCATCACCGCCTTCCCCGTACGGCACGACGGCCCCAGCCCGGCCGTCGTGGTCCTCCCGGGCGGCGCCTACCACCACCTCGCCGACCATGAGGGCGCGCCGGTCGCGCGCTGGCTCAACTCGCTCGGCATCGCGGCGTTCGTCCTGCGCTACCGGATCGCGCCGCACCGCCACCCGCTGCCGCTGCTCGACGCCGCCAGGGCGGTGCGCTGGGTCCGGCACCACGCCGCCGAGACCGGCGTGGACCCGGCCCGCGTGGGGGTGCTCGGCTTCTCGGCGGGCGGCCACCTGGCCGGGCTGCTCGCCACCGAGGCGGGCGCCATGCTGACGGAGGGCCCGCACGACGCCGTCGACCAGGCCGATCCCCGGCCCGGGCTCGCCGTGCTCTGCTACCCCGTCGCCGCGCTCACCGGACCGGCCGCCCACCAGGGCTCCGCCGCCAACCTGCTCGGCGCGGACGCGCCCGAGTCCGTACGCTCCGAGCTGTCGCTCCCCGGCCGCGTCGGCCCGGCCACGCCGCCCATGTTCCTGTGGCACACGGCCGACGACGAGTCGGTCCCCGTCGAGAACACCTTCCAGGTGGCCCGGGCGCTCGCCCGGCACCGGATCCCGCTGGAGGTCCACGTCTATCCCAGCGGCCGGCACGGGCTGGGGCTGGCCGACGCCGATCCCGTCGTGGGCGACTGGACCGGCCGCTGCGCCGCCTTCCTGCGCGCCCGGGGCTGGTGAGCGGGGCTACCCGTGCCAGATCCGCAGGTAGGCCTCGCGGTAGCCGCGCGGGTCCCACGACGTGGCGCCGTTGACGTTCTCCGTCGTGGTCAGGTGCACCGGCGTCACGTACCCGCTCGGCGGGTGCCCGGCGAACGCGCGGTTGAGCTCGTCGACGATCTGGCTGCCCTGCGCGTTCAGCGGCTCGGGGACGGTCGCGTGCTGGAACTGCCGGGCGCGGATCCGCTGGAACGCCGATGGGTCCCCGTCTCCGGCGCCGATGGAGTAGGGAGGCCCCTTCCCCGGCCGGCCGGCGGCGCGCAGCGCCGGAGCGGCGTCGGCGAAGTAGACGTCGTTGATGGCCACCGAGTACGTCCACCGGTCCCCGAAGCGGGACAGCAGGGACGAGACCTCCTGCGGCGTGCGGGTGCCCGCGTCGGGGAGCGGGATGTTCTCGTAGGAGAGGAGCCGGACGCCGGAGCAGGTCGCCAGGGTCTGCCTGATGAGCCGGGACTTGTTCTCGGCGAACGGGATCGAGGAGTCGGTGAAGATCACCACGCCGGCCCGGCCGTTCGACCTGGCGATGATCCAGTACGCGCTGATCCGCGCGACGTCCTCCACCCGGCTGGTGACGTTGGTGAAGAGGCGGGGGTTCGCGCTGGGGCCCGGCGACTTGGTCGCGTGCCATCCCACGAGCTGGATCCCGGCGGCGTTGGCCTGCTTGACCTGCTGCGCCACGGACTCCGGGTCGAACCCGCCGATGACGATGCCCGACGGCCGGAGGGCGACCGCCTCGCCGAGGGCCACCCGGATCCCGGCGGGAGTGCCCTGGCCGTCGATCACGCGGAAGCTCCACCGTACGGACCGGGCGGCTGCCCGCACGGCGTCGGCGGTGCCGGCCACGCCGGGGTTGGTCATGGTCGAGGCGACGAAGACGATGCTCTTGCCGGGGACGGCGCGCGGCCCGCTCGTGGGACCGCTCCAGGGCACGTCCGTCGCCTCGGCGCCCGCGACCGCCCGCCTGGCGGTGTGCACCACGTCGTGGCACCCCTCCGGCCCACCGGGGGCGGGGGGCGGGGAGCCGAGCGAGCAGCCGCCGGCGACCAGGGCGAGCACCAGCAGGCGGGCGAGGTTCATGACCGGCTCGTCACCCGGCCGGCGTGCGTGCGGCGCCGCGCGGAGTAGCCGGCCAGCCCGACGGCGACGAGCAGGGTGGCGCCGTTGAACAGCGGAGTGACCCAGAAGTCCGCCCCGAGCTGGCTGATGCCCGACAGCCCGATGGCCAGGACCGCGATGGCGACGACCGTGCCCCAGGGGTTGGCCCGCCCGGGCTTGATCGTGGTGGAGCCGAGCAGCGCGGCCACGAACGCCGGCAGCAGGTAGTCCAGGCCGACGCTCGGGTTGCCGATCTGCTGCTGGGCCGCGAGGAGCACGCCCGCGAAACCGGTCACCAGGCCGGATCCCGCGAAGGCGAGCACGACGTAGCGGCGGATCGGGATCCCGACCAGCTCCGCCGCCCGCGGGTTCGAGCCGATGACGTAGAGGTAGCGGCCCACGGGGAGCCGCTCCAGCACCAGCCACAGCGCGGCGGCCAGGGCGAGCACGTAGAACGCGGGCGTCGGCATGCCGAGGAGCGTCGAGTCGTACAGGCCGGTGAGCCCCTCGGGCAGGCCCTGCGGGCCCGGGAAGATCCGGGCGCCCTGGGTCACCCAGCCCGTGACGGCGTACAGGATGCTGCCGGTGCCGAGGGTCGCGATGAACGAGTCGATGCGCGCGAACTCCACCAGCAGGCCGTTGACCGCGCCGACCGCCAGCCCGCCGGCGAGCACGGCCAGGCACGCCTCGGGCCAGCGCCAGCCGGCGTTCACGATCAGCAGCAGCGTCATGACGTGCCACAGGCCCAGGCCGTAGCCGAGGGACAGGTCGAAGTTCCCGGTGATGATGGGGATCATCGCGCCCAGCGCCAGGACCGCGATGATCGAATAGGCGGAGACGATCGCGGTCAGGTTGGCCATGGTGGGGAACGTGTCCGGCAGGGCGAGCGCGAACGCGCCGAACAGGACGACGGCCAGCGCGAGCAGCCCGTACCCGCCGATCAACCGGCCGGCGGAGGGCTTTCTGCGGGGCGTCGGCTCGTTCGTCAGCAACGGTCCGTCCCAGGGGTGGCCGTGGCCGCCCGGGTGAGGGCGGCGACGGTGAGGGCGTCGCCGCCCAGCTCGGCGGCCACCGTTCCGCGCGCGAACACGAGCGCCCGGTCGCACAGGTTCGCGACCTCCTCGAAGTCGGCGGAGACCAGGAGCGCGGCGGCCCCGGCCGCCAGCGCCTCGTCGAGCAGCAGGTGGATCTCGGGCTTGGCGCCGACGTCGACGCCGGCCGTGGGCTCCTCGAGGATCAGGAGCCGGCGGCGGGCCCCGAGCCAGCGGCCGATCAGCACCTTCTGCTGGTTTCCGCCGGACAGCACGGCGAACGGCGCCTCCGGGTCGGCCGGGCGGACGCGCAGGCGCTCGACGATCGCCGCCGTCTCGGCCCGCTCGCGGCGCGGGCTCAGCGGGCTCAGCGGCGATCGGCCGCGCGCGCCGGGGTTGGCCAGCAGGTTCTCCCGGACGCTCAGGTCGGCGGCGGCCCCCTCCTCCTGCCGGTTGCCGGGCACGAAACCGACCCCGGCGCCGACGGCCGCCGCGACCGAGGCCGGCCGGTACGGGCTGCCGGCGAGCAGCACACGGCCCGCCGGCATGGGGTACGCGCCGGCCAGCGCGCGGCCGAGGTCCACGTGCCCGGCTCCCGTGAGCCCCACCAGGCCGAGCGCCTCGCCGGACCGCAGGTCGAACCCGACGGGGCCGGCCCGGCCGGCGCGCACGCCGTCCAGGCTCAGCAGGACCTCTCCCGGCCGGCGGACCCGGCGCCGGTGGGGCCTTTCCTCTCGCCCCACGATGTCGCGCACGAGGTCGGCCGGGTCGCGGCCGGCGAGCGGCCCCTGGCTGACGAGGCGCCCGTCGCGCAGGACCGCCACCCGGTCGGCGATCCGGTGGACCTCGTCCAGCCGGTGGCTGACGTACAGGATCCCGTGGCCCCGGTCCCGGAGCGCGCGCAGGACGTCGAAGAGGTGTTCGCACTCGGCGGCGGACAGGGAGGCGGTCGGCTCGTCCAGCACGATGATCCGCGCGTGCGTGGCCAGCGCGCGGGCGATGGCGACCAGCGAGCGCTCCGCCCGCGTCAGCCGGGCGATCGGCTCGTCCGGGTCGAGGCGGGAGGCGACGATCCGCAGGGCGTCCACGCAGCGGCGGCGTACCTCGCGCCAGGAGATGAGGCCGCCGCGCCGGGCGTATCCCATGCCGAGGGCGATGTTCTCCGCGACGGTCATCCACTCCACGAGGCCGAGGTCCTGATGGATGAACGCCATGCCGGCGGAGGCGGCCTGGCTGCCCAGCGGATGGCCGGCCACGAGGACCTCTCCCCCGTCGGCGTGGTGGACGCCGGCCAGGATCTTGATCAGCGTCGACTTGCCGGCGCCGTTGGCGCCGAGCAGGGCGAGGACGTCGCCGCGGCGGAGGTCGAGATCCACTCCCCGCAGCGCGTGGATGCCGCCGAAGCGCTTGCGCAGCCCCCGGATCCGGACGAGCGGATCCGGGTCCGCCGCCGTCGCCGGCCGGGGGCGCGGGTCACTCGCCATCGGGCCGGCGCGATTCCCACGCCTTGACGATCTGCGACCTGGACGAGAAGTTCAGCTTGCGCAGGACGTTCTCGACGTGGCACTCGGCGGTGCGCTGGGCGATGACCAGGGTCTCGGCGATCTGCTTGTTGCTCAGCCCCTTCGCGACCAGATCGGCGATCTCCCGCTCCCTGCGGGTCAGGATGGACGTGACGCCGGACTCGGGCGGGGCGGCGCTCTCCGCGCGCCCCGCGGGCTTTTCGTCCAGCGCGTACGCGGCGGCCTGCTCGGGGGTGAGCTCCGCGCCGCGGTCGAAGGCCGCCTTGAACGCCCGCTCCGTGAGATGCCGCCGCACCTCGGACTCGCACCGGTCGTGGGCGCCGGCCAGGTGCCCGAGCCCGGGCAGCGACGTCCCGATCGACTGCCAGACCATGTGGGCGGCGCCCAGCATCCGGGCAGCCTCCTCGTACTGCTCGTCGTCGGCCAGGATCCAGGCCAGTCCCTCCAGGCACTGGGCCAGGCCGAGGTGGTCGTTGCAGCGCAGCTTGAGCCGCACGGCGTCCCGCATCATGGTCACGGCCTCCCGCGGCGCGCCCTGGCGCCGCCGGTCGAGGGCCGCGACCCACAGCGCGTACGAGATCGACCATTCGGCGTTCGCGCGCTCGGCCGTCTCCAGCACCTCCTCGCAGAGCGCCGTGGACCGCGGATCGTCCATGAGGACGGCGGTCATGGCCAGCTGGAAGAGGGCCACCCACGCGTGTCCCCGATGGCCGAGGGCCCGGCGGCGGGTCAGCGCCTCGTCCAGGAGCTCCATGGCCCGGGTGAAGTCGCCGGCCAGCAACGCGGCGAACCCGGTGATGTGCAGCGCGCCGGCGAGCTGGGCCTCGTCCCCGAGCCGCTCGGCCAGCGCCTGGCACTCCTCCAGCAGCGGTTTGGCGGCCTGCGGGTCGCCCCGCAGCAGGACGAGCCACGCGTCGACCCACAGGGCCTTGGCCCGCCCGGCGCTGGCGTCGGACTCCTGCGCCAGCGCCCGTTCCAGCCAGTGGTGGCCCTCGCTCGGGGAGCTCCACGAGAGCCGGTGACTCCACATCGCGGCGGCGATCTCGAGCGCGGCCCACGCCTCGCCCGGCTCGCCCAGGCAGAACTCCAGCGCGGAGCGCACGTTGCCCTGCTCCTGGATGAGACGCCCGAGCCAGTCCATCTGGTGCTCGCCGAACCACTCGTCCTCCGACCGTGCCGCCAGCCGGCGGCACCAGTCGCGGTGGCGCAGCCGCAGGACCTGGTCCTGGCCGGAGGCGACCAGCCGCTTCCATCCGTACTGGCGCAGCGTGTCGAGCATCTCGAAGCGCACGTCGGAGCCCAGCCCCCGGCGCTGCATGATCGACTTGTCCACCAGCTGGGTCAGCAGGTCCATGAGGCTTTCGGGGGCGATCCCGTCCTCCGAGCACACGTGCTCGATCGCGTCCAGGCCGCAGCCGCCGGAGAAGACCGACAGCCGCTCCCACAGCGTCCGCTCCTCCTCGGAGCAGAGGTCATAGCTCCAGTCCACCAGCGCCCGGAGCGTCTTCTGGCGCGGCGGCGCGGTGGTGGGCCCGGTCGTCAGCAGCCGGAAGCGGTCGTCGAGGCGCTCCAGGATCTGCTCCACGGACAGGACCAGCACTCTCACCGCCGCGAGCTCGATGGCCAGGGGGATGCCGTCGAGTCGCCGGCACAGCCGCGCCACCGCCGCGCTGTTGGCGTCGGTGACCCTGAACTCGTGCACGGCCGCGGCGGCCCGGTCCTCGAACAGGCGCACCGCCTCGTTCTCCAGGGCGCCGTCCAGCGACATCTCGGCCGCCCCGGGCACCTTCAGCGGCGGCACCTCGATGACCAGCTCCCCCGGGACGCGCAGCGCCTGCCGGCTGGTGGCCAGGATGCGCAGTTCGCGGGCCATCGCGAGCAGGTCGCCGGCCAGCGCGGAGACCTGGGGCAGCAGGTGCTCGCAGTTGTCCAGCACCAGCAGCAGCCGTTTGTCGTGCAGGTACTCGGCGAGGGAGGCCGGATCCTGCCGGGGGCATCCGACGGCGTCGGCGACCGTCTCGGTGAGCAGCGCGCCCGCCACCAGCGGGGCCAGGTCGACCAGCCAGACCCCGTCGCCGAACTCCCGGGACATCTCTGCGGCGATCCGCCGCGCCAGCCGCGTCTTGCCCACTCCGCCGACGCCGGTGAGCGTCAGGAGCCGACCGGCGGTGAGCAAGCGCTTGCCCTCGGCGATCTCGTTCCTGCGACCGACGAAGCTCGTGAGCTCCAGTGGCAGATTCCCCGCACGTGACCGCGCCATCGCCCCCATAGCTTCCACAAACCTCGTCACCCGTGCGCGCCCTCGCAGGCCTCGGCTTATTGCTACCCGTGGTGGGCAACGTCATGGCAGTGCGCACGCAAACCCTGCGCCAGCGGTGGACGGGCGGGTCATGCCCGGCCCAAGCCCGCTTGGGCATCGGCCTCACCACGGCTACGGTGGTTGACCTCGACGAGACGCCATGCTGAGCTCCGTATGACGGTAGGCGTTGGTCAGCGTGTCAGGTTGCCTAGCCGCTTGATATCATGCGAACGAGCGCACAAATGGTCACAAAAGAGGAGCATCGAGTAGTGACGAGTGGCAGCGCCGGGTTCTCGGTGACTCCGGTGGTCAAGAGGAGCGCGGCCGTCCAAGTCGCCGACCAGATCGTCGCGGCGATCCGCGACGAGCAGCTCAAGCCCGGCGACAAGCTGCCTTCCGAGCGCGAGCTGGCGCAGAACTTCGCGGTGAGCAGACCCACCATCAGGGAGGCGCTCGCCGCCCTGGAGCTCGCCGGGCTGGCCAAGTCCCACAAGGGCAGGGGCACGGTGGTCACCGGCACCGCCGCCACCGTGGCGACCTGGGGCGTGGAGGTGCTGCCGCCGCAGGTGTTCGAGGCCAGGCTCGCGATCGAGCCCTCCCTGGCCGCGCTGGCCGCGGAGAAGCGCTACCCGGAGGATCTCGAGCTGCTCGAGTCCACGCTGGCCAAGCTGGAGGCCGAGTACGCCGAGACCGGGGCCTACGCGAGCGACCTGCCCGTGCACCGGGCCATCGCCCGCGCCGCCCGCAACCCCCTGCTCGAACAGGCCCTCGAAGAGTCGTTGCGGCACGTCGAGGGGCCGTTGTGGCAGGAGCTGCGGCGCCGCGCGCTGGCCGAGGTCAGCGCCCGCGACGGTCACGTCGAGGAGTCCCGCACGGTCATCAGGCACATCCGGGAGGGCAATGCCGCCGAGGCGGCGGAGGTGTGGCGCCGGCACCTCCTGACCTACCGCAGCGAGATCCTGGGGGCCGCCTCCACCGACGGCTGACCCACGGCCCCGCGCATCCGACCCGCCTGTAGCGACAGGCGGGTCTTCGTCGTGCCTGCGCATGACGGCGTGCAGTCAGGTTGCCTGGCAGGTTCGCGGCGCCTTTGCCGGGACAAGTGCGACCTAATTTACATTTCCCTCTCTTGACACACCCGATTTGGCAAGAAAGTCTGGCTGGCAACCTACCAGGCAACCTTTCAAGTGAGGGGTGATGCTGTGGATCGGCCGGAGTCCTCCACGCGAGTGGAGCATGATCTTCTGGGGCCGCTCACGCTGTCCGCCGACGTCCTCTATGGCATCCACACGGCCAGGGCCGGCGAGAACTTCCGCCTCGGCGGCGAGACCCTGCGCGAGTACCCCGCGCTGCTGGCCGCGCTGGCCCAGGTCAAGAGCGCCGCGGCGTGGACCAACGACAAGCTCGGAGTCCTCGACTCCGACATCGCGCAGGCCGTCATGACCGCCGCCCGGGAGGTCGTGGAGGGAGGTCTGCACGAGCACTTCCCGCTCGAGGTCGTCCAGGGCGGCGGCGGCACCTCGACCAACATGAACATGAACGAGGTGCTGGCCGGCCGGGCCTCCGCCCTGCTCGGGCGCCGGGTGGACCCGCACGACCACGTGAACCGGTCCCAGTCGACCAACGACGTGATGCCGACGGCGCTGAACATCGCGGTGCTGGTGACGGCCCGCTCCACGGCCCGCTCCCTGCGGGTCCTGGCCGAGTCGCTGAACCGCAAGGGCAGGCAGTACGAGTCCCTCATGCGGCTGGGCCGTACCTGCCTGCAGGACGCGGTTCCCGTGCCCGCGGCCCTCGTGCACGAGGGCCAGGCGACGTCGGTGCTGGCCGCCGCCCTGGAGGGCGCGGCCGAGGCGCTGCGGTACGTGCCGCTCGGCGCGACCGCGATCGGCACCGGGCTCGGAGCGCCGGAGGGATACCGCGAGCTGGCGATCCGGCGCCTGGCCGAGGAGAGCGGGCTGGACCTCCTGCCGTCGGCCAACCTGTCCGAGGGCATCTCGTCCCTGGAGGGCCTGGCCTGGGTGGCCGACGCGATGGCCCGGGCCGGCCGGGCCGCCGCCCGCATCGCCGGCGACCTCAGGCTCCTCGCCTCGGGCCCGGTCGGCGGATTCGGGGAGGTCAGCCTGCCGCCCGTGCAGGCGGGCTCGTCGATCATGCCGGGCAAGGTCAACCCGGTCATCCCCGAGCTAGTCATGCAGGTGTCCTTCCAGCTCCAGGGCGGCGCCCACGCCGTGCACCTGGCGAGCGCCGCCCCTGAGCTCGAGGTCACCGCCATGGCTCCGGTGGTGACCGCGGAGCTGCTGCGCGGCCTGCGGCGGCTCGGGCGGGTGTCGGAGGTGTTCGCCGACCGGTGCGTCGACGGGCTGACCTGGAACGCCGCGGCCGTCCAGGACAACCTGCGGGGATCCCTGCAGCCGGCCGTCGAGTCGGCCGTCGAGCACGGGCACGCCCACGCGGTTCAGGAGGCCAGGTCATGACCGCCGTGACCATCGTCGATCCCATCCACGACGGGGCCACGGACCCCGTCCTCGTCTGGAACCACGAGGAAGCCTCGTGGTGGTGCCTGTTCGCGCACCGCCGGGCCAACACCAAGATCGGCGGGCCGCCGCGGATCGGCCGCTGCCACGGCAGCCAGGTGGGCGTGGCGAGCTCGGCCGACGGCGGCCGGAGCTGGCTCTACCGGGGGACGCTCGCGCTGCCGGTCGAGCGCGGGATCAACACGTTCTGGGGCCCGGACGTGGTCTGGCACGACGGCGCGTACCACATGTTCGTGACCTTCATCCGGGGCGTGCCGGACGACCCGGCGTGGGACACGCACGGCCGGCCCAGCCCGTGGCACCGCCAGGTGCACCATCTGACGAGCCGCGACCTGTGGGACTGGGAGCACGTCTCCAGGCTGGACCTCGGCACGGACCACGCCGTGGATCCGTACGTGTTCCCCATGCCCGCGGGCGGCTGGGGGCTGTGGTTCAAGGACGAGGCGCGGGGCGGCTCGATCTGGCGGGCCACGAGCGCTGACCTGTACGAGTGGAAGGTCGCCGACCAGGCCCTGGAGGACTGGCACGAGGGCCCGTCGCTCTTCGAGCTGGGCGGCGCGATCTGGATGCTGGCGGAGAGCCGCGACGGGCTGGTGGCCTACCGGTCCGGCGACGCGCTCACCTGGGAGCCGCGCGGCCCGCTCGTGGTCCCGGGCGAGACGGCGCGCCAGCCGAACGTGCTGCCCGTCGGCGCCGGCAAGGCCTGCATCACGTACTACGTCCAGACAGGAACGGACAGCTTCGGCGAAGCGGTGCCCACGGCCGGCCAGGCGTCGGTCATCCGCGTCGCCGAGCTGGGTCTGGCCGGGGGTGACCTCGAATGCCGTACGGGGGTCGTCGCGGAGCTGCCGCTCCGTGCAGCAAGAATGTCCGACACCAGGTAGTCGAGCCCTGACCTCCTGGAAAAGCAAGGCTGGTGGCACATGCGCATTCACTCCAACCGCGGCAAGCACGCCCGCGCGGCGGTCCTCGCCGGCGCCCTCCTCCTCCCCCTCGCCGCCTGCGGAAGCGGCTCCGGCACCGCGGACACCGCGGCCACGGCCGGCGCGTCGGGCTCCCCGGCCGCCGGGGCCTCCTCGGCCGCGATCGCCAAGGACGCCGAGCTGGCCGCCGCGGTCCCGGCGGAGATCCGCGACCGCGGCTCCCTCATCATCGGCACCAACGCCCCCTACGCGCCCCTGGAGTTCTTCGCCGAGGACAACAAGACCCTGGTCGGCTTCGACATCGACACCGGCGACGCGCTCGGGCAGGTCCTCGGGCTGAAGGTCGAGTGGAAGAACACCTCCTTCGACAACATCATCCCGGGCCTCGAGGCGGGCCGGTACGACATCGGGATCGCCGGGTTCGGGATCGAGCGGGACCGGCTCGGGGTCGTCGGCTTCGTCTCGAACTACCTCAGCGGCGGCGGATTCCTGGTGAAGAAGGGCAGCGGGATCAAGACCAACGACTTCAAGGACACCGTCTGCGGCCTGCGGGTGGCCGTCCAGAGCGGGACGACGCAGGTCGAGCGGCTGGAGAAGGCCGAGAAGTACTGCGCGGGCGCAGGCAAGAAGCCGGTCCAGATCATCCGCATCCCCGACCAGAACCAGGTCGTGCTGACGCTGTCCAGCGGCCGCGCGGACGTGGTGAGCGCGGACAAGCCGGCCGTGGAGTGGGCCGCGAAGCAGTCGGAGGGCGCGCTCTGCGTCACCGGCACGTACCGGACCCCGCACAGCCTGGCCGGCATCGCGGTCCCCAAGCGCAACGCCGCGCTCAACGAGGTCCTGCAGAAGGCGATGACGAAGCTGATCTCGGAGGGGCACTACAAGCGCATCGCCGAGAAGTGGGGCGTCGTCGACGGCGCGATCGAGAAGTCGGAGATCTTCACCAAGCCCGAGCAGGTCGGCGACGGTGACGAGATCTTCCCGCAGCCGATCAAGGAAGGATGTGCCTAGCCCATGCGCACTCCCCGACCGCCCTTCCCCGCGGTGACCTGACATGGCGACGGACACCACCCGGCAGACCTCGCCCGGGCGGACCGAGCCCGCGGAGATCAAGGCGATCCCGGCCCGGCACCCGTGGCGGTGGGTCGCCACCGGCGTCGTGCTGGTGCTCGTGGCGATGCTGGTCAACTCGCTGCTCACCAACCCGCGCTACCGGTGGGAGATCGTCGCCAAGTACCTGTTCGACGGAACGGTGCTGCACGGTCTCCTGCTCACCCTGGAGTTCACCGCCATCGCCATGGTGATCGGCATCGCCCTGGGGGTCGTCCTCGCGGTGATGCGCGGCTCGCCCAACCGGGTGCTGTCGTGGACGAGCGGGGCCTACATCTGGTTCTTCCGCGGCACCCCGCTCCTGGTGCAGCTGATCTTCTGGTTCAACCTCAGCGCCCTCTACCCGGTCATCGGGCTCGGCGTGCCGTTCGGGCCGATGTTCGCGACGCTGGACGCGAACGTCCTGATCACGCCGTTCATCGCCGGCGTGCTCGGCCTGGCGCTGAACGAGGGCGCCTACATGGCGGAGATCGTGCGCGCCGGGATCATGTCGATCCCCAAAGGGCAGATCGAGGCGGCGAGCTCGCTCGGCATGTCGCGCGGCATGACGATGCGCAAGATCATCCTTCCCCAGGCGATGCGCGTCATCATCCCGCCGACCGGCAACAACACCATCGCGATGCTCAAGACCAGCTCGCTGATCAGCATGCTGGCCATCCCGGAGCTGCTCTACAGCGTGCAGATCATCTACGGGCGCAACTTCCAGACCATCCCGCTGCTCATCGTCGCGAGCATCTGGTATCTGCTGGCCACCTCGATCCTGACCGCGCTGCAGACCAGGATCGAACGCCGCTTCTCCTCCGGCTCGGACACCGGCGCGTCGTACGGCTCCCGGCTGCGCCACAACCTCTTCTCGCGACGGCGGACCGTATCAGGGGAGGCACGCTGATGTCCGGCAACACGTTGGTCGAGGCCCAGGGCGTGCACAAGAGCTACGGGCGCCACGAGGTCCTCAAGGGCATCGACCTCACCCTCGACGAAGGGCAGGTGCTCTGCCTGGTCGGCCCGTCCGGCTCCGGCAAGAGCACGTTCCTGCGCTGCATCAACCACCTGGAGACGATCAACCGCGGCCGGCTGTGGGTCGACGGCGAGCTCATCGGCTACCGCCAGAGCGGGGACTCGCTCTACGAGCTGCACGAGAAGGAGGTGTGCCGCCAGCGGGCGCGAATCGGCATGGTGTTCCAGAACTTCAACCTGTTCCCCCACTTCACCACGCTGGAGAACGTCACCCTCGGCCCGTGCCTGGTGAAGAAGGAGCCGCGTCCCGCCGCCACCGAGTACGCGGAGGAGCTGCTGCGCCGGGTGGGCCTCGCCGGCAAGCTGCACAGCTATCCCGGGCAGCTGTCCGGCGGCCAGCAGCAGCGCGTCGCCATCGCCCGCGCGCTGGCCATGCGGCCGAAGCTGATGCTGTTCGACGAGCCGACGTCGGCGCTGGACCCCGAGCTGGTCGGCGAGGTCCTGGACGTGATGCGGCAGCTCGCCCACGACGGGATGACCATGATCGTCGTCACGCACGAGATGGGCTTCGCCCGGGAGGTCGGGGACACCCTCGTGTTCATGGACGACGGCCTGATCGTCGAGTCGGGGCCCCCGAGGGAGGTCCTGGGCAACCCGCGGCACCAGAGAACGCAGGCGTTCCTGTCCAAGGTGCTGTGACGTCAGAAATGGAGCACACATGCTTGACGTGATCGTGATCGGGCTCGGCGCCATGGGGTCGATGACGGCCTGGCAGGCGGCGGCGCGGGGCGCCTCGGTCGTCGGGATCGAGCAGTTCCCGCTGGCCCACTCGCGGGGTTCCTCGCACGGAGGGTCCCGCATCTACCGGCAGATCCTGTTCGAGGGCAAGGAGTACGTGCCGCTGGCCCGCCGTACCCTCGACCTGGTCCGGGGGCTGGAACGGGAGAGCGGCGCCTCCCTGTTCACCCCGTCCGGCGGGATCGTGATCGGCACGCGAGGCGGGCCGCTGATCGAGGACGCGCTGACCAGCGCGGCCGCGGGCGAGGTGACCTATGAATACCTCGAACCGGACGAGCTCGGGAAGCGGTTCCCGCAGCACGCGGCGTTCGACGACGACGTGGCCGTGTACGAGCCGGGCGCCGGGGTCCTCCACCCCGAGGCGTGCGTCACCGCCGCCGCCGAGGCGGCGCGGCGCGCGGGCGCCCGGATCCGCACCGGGAGTGCCGTACGCGCTCTGCATGTCGCCGACGGGCACGTCGAGGTCGTCACCGGCGAGGAGACGTTCACCGCGAGGAGGGTGGTGCTCGCCTCCGGCGCGTGGGGGCTGGACCTGCTGCCCGGGGTCGGGCTGCCGCTGCGGACGCAGCGCTCGTGCCTGGCCTGGTTCAAGGCCCGGCAGGACCAGGGCGACTACCGGCCCGGCAGCTTCCCCGTGTTCGTCAGGGAGAGCCGGGACCTCGACGGGTGGGGGATCCCCGACGTCGACGGCCAGGGCGTGAAGGTCGGGGTCGGCGGCACGGTGAAGAAGCGCTGGCTGGAGCGCCCGGAGGACAACTGGGAGCCCCCGTCCCCGCAGGACCTGGCGCCCACGGAGGAATTCTGCCGGCGGGCCTTCCCCGGGCTCGACCCCCGCGTCGCCCACGCCACGGCCTGCATGAACTCCAAGACGCCCGACGGCGACTTCATCATCGGCACCGTGGGCGGCACCGACCGCGTGGTGTTCGCCGGCGGCTTCTCCGGCCACGGGTTCAAGCACTGCGCGGCGGTGGGCCTGATCTGCGCCCAGCTCGCGCTCGACGGCCGGACCGAATTCGACATCGAGAAGTTCTCTCCAGAACGCTTCAAGGACGCGTGATGAACTACGTACAGCTGGGCCGGTCGGGCCTGCGCGTCAGCCGGCTGGCCCTCGGGACCATGAACTTCGGCCCCGTCACCGGCGAGGAGAGCGCGCACCGCATCCTCGACCTCGCGGTGGCCGGCGGCATCAACCTCGTCGACACCGCCGACGTGTACGGCGCGGACGCCAACAAGCAGGTCTACGGCCTCGAACCGGAGAAGGGGCGGACCGAGGAGATCATCGGCCGGTGGCTGGCCGCGACGCCGTCCCGCCGCGACGAGATCGTCCTGGCCACCAAGGCTTACGGCGCCATGGGTCCGGGGGTCAACGACATCCGGCTCTCGGCCCGGCACCTCGTCCGGGCGTGCGAGGCGTCGCTGAAGCGGCTCCGGACCGACCACGTGGACCTCTACCAGCTCCACCACGTCGACCGCCTGACCCCGTGGGAGGAGATCTGGGAGGCGCTGTCCCTGCTGCGCCAGCAGGGGAAGGTCCTGTACTTCGGCACCAGCAACCACGCGGCCTGGCACATCATGCAGGGGCAGCACACGGCGGAGCGGCAGGGGCTGCTCGGCTTCGTCTCGGAGCAGAGCATCTACAGCCTGGCGCAGCGCTCCGTCGAGCTCGAGGTGCTGCCCGCCTGCCGGGCGCTGGGGATGGGCTTCCTGCCGTACAGCCCGCTGCACGGCGGGCTGCTCGGCGGCCTGCTGCGCAAGCAGGACGCCGCCCGGGGCAGGAGCGGCCGCGCCGCGTCGGCGATCCAGGGCCATCGCGCGCAGGTGGAGCGCTACGAGAAGACGTGTGACGCCTTCGGGGAGCATCCCGCCGTGATCGGCCTGGCGTGGCTGCTGCACCAGCCGGAGGTCACGGCGCCGATCGTCGGCGCGCGTACCGACGAGCACCTGTTCCTGGCGCAGCGGGCCCTGGAGGTCGATCTGGACGCCGAGCAGCTGGCGACGCTGGACGACATCTTCCCCGGCCCCGGCCCCGCCCCGGAGGCCTACGCCTGGTAACAGGCTTCATGCCTGCCAACCGGCTTCACGCCTGGTGGCGGCCCAGCTCCACGACGCGGACGAAGGAGGCGGCGCCGTCGCCGGGGGCCGCGTACCCGTACAGGCGGTCGCTGGCCAGCCGGGCGGAGGCCCCGGCGGCCAGGCTCACCGACCGGCCCTCGACGTCCAGGATCAGGGTGCCGGCGGTGACCAGGATCAGCTCCTCCGAGCCTCGGGGATCGGGCTGGGCCTGGTAGCGGTCCCCGGGCTGGAGGGTCCATTCCCACAGCTCGGGGCCGCCCCGGCGAGCGCTGGCCACGTGCAGGAGGGCCCGGCTGCCCGCGGGGCTGCGCCAGACCTCGACCGGCTCCGAGACGTGCAGCGGGTCGGCTCCCGACGGCCCGGTCAGCGTCGCGAAGTCGATGCCCAGACCGCGGGCGATCTTGTCGACGGTGACCAGGCTGGGATTGGCCGTGCCCTGCTCGATCTGGGTGAGCATGCGGCGGCTGAGCCCGGCGCGCTCGGCCAGCTCCTGCACGGTCAGGCCCGCTTCCCGGCGGCGGCGGCGCACCTCGCGGCCGAGGCGCTCGATGAAGTCCATGGGTGGTGTTGACACGTCGCCTCCCGCAATGCGCATTATATTTCCCATTATGAGCACCAAAGTACCCGTACTGGAGATCCTGCCAGAGCTGCCCGCCGCGCGCGTGCTCGACGCGCTCCGGGCGGCGTTCACCGAACTCGCCGAGGGGAAGGCGGCGCAGCCGCCCCAGACCGTCACCCTGCTGGCGGGCGGCGGCGACGTCATCGCCTACCAGGCGGCGCAGGGCGACGCCTACGGCGTCAAGGTCTCGCCGTACCTGCCCCAGCCCGGGGGCAAGGCCGTCGTCACCGCCTGGACGCTGCTGCTGAGCACGCGGACCGGCCGCCCCCTGCTGCTGTGCGACGCCGGCGCGCTCACGGTGGAGCGCACCGCGGCCACCAGCGTCCTCGCCGTGGACGAGCTCGCCCCGCCCGGCGCGGCCACGCTGGCCGTCATCGGATCCGGCCCCGTCGCCCGCGCGCACCTGCGCTACGCCCGCGCCGTACGCGATTTCACCTCGGTACGGATGTACTCCCCCTCGCTGGCCGCCTCCGCCGCCCCCGAGAGGGTGGCCGCGTCCGCCGCTCCTGAAGGCGTGAGCGCGTCCGCCGTCCCTGAAGGCGTGAGCGTGGCCGGCAGCGCCGAGGAGGCCGTGGCCGGCGCGGACGTCGTGCTGCTGTGCACCTCGGCCGCCCAGCCCGTGATCGACGTCGCCGGGCTGCGGCCGGGCACGGTGGTCACCTCCATCAGCACCAACGCCCCGCGCGCGCACGAGATCGCCCCTCAGGCCCTGGCCGCCATGGACGTCTACGGCGACCACCGGCCCACCGTCACCGCCACGGCCGGCGAGATGGCCATCGCCGCCGAGCAGGGGCTGTGGTCCGCCGGAGACCTGCGCGGCGACCTCCCCGAACTCCTCACCGGGGCCTGCCCCGCCCCCACCGGCGACCGGCCGGTCTTCTTCCGCTCGGTCGGCCTCGGCATCGAGGACCTCGCCGTCGCCCGCCTGCTGCTCACCCTCTGAGAGGCCGTGATGTCCTTCACCCCGTTCGAGCTCGAAGAGTGGCAGTCCCGCTACGAGCACACCGTCGCCCACAACCTCGCCGACAGCGGCTGCCACCCGGTCGCCCTGGGCGAGCTCATCGGCGACGACTCCGCAGCTCTCGATCGACTGCTGGCCGCCGACCTGCACTACCCGCCGGTCGGCGGGACCGACGCCCTGCGCGCCCTGATCGCCGGCTGGCACGGCGCCGCCGCCGGCAACGTCCTGGTCACCGTGGGCGCCGCCGAGGCGAACGCCGTCACCGTCGCCAGCCTCGTCGGCCCGGGCGACCACGTGGTCGTCATGGAGCCCGGTTACCGTCAGGTCCGCGGCTGCGCGCTGAACGCCGGCGCCGAGGTCGACCCGTTCCCCCTCGACCCCGGCCGCGGGTGGCGGCCCGACCTCGACGCCCTGGACCGCGCCGTCCGTCCGGGCACCAAGCTCGTCGCCGTCACCAACCCCAACAACCCGGTCGGCACCATCCTCACCCCGTCCGAGATGGACGCCGTCGTCGCCGCCGCCGATCGCGTCGGCGCCTGGATCCTCGCCGACGAGGTCTACCGCGGCACCGAACGCCTCACCGACGAGGTGACCCCGAGCTTCTGGGGCCGCTACGACAAGGTCGTGTGCGTCGGCAGCCTCTCGAAGGCCTTCGGCCTGCCCGGCCTGCGCCTGGGCTGGCTGGTCGCCCCGCCCGAGCTCACGGAGGCGGCCTGGCGGCGTCACGAGTACGCCACCATCTCCGCCGCCAGCCTGTCCATGCACCTGGCCGAGATCGCGCTGCGCCCGGCGACCGTAGATCGCCTGCTCACCCGCAACCGCGCCCTGATCCGCGAGGGCTACGCGCGCCTGCAGGAGTGGATCGACGGGAGCGACGGGCTGCTGTCCATCGTCCCGCCGCACGCCACCGCGCTGGGCTTCGTCCGCTACCACCTGCCCCACTCCAGCGTCGAGGTCGCCCACGCGATCCGCGAGCACGGTGACGTCCTCGTCGGCGCCGGCGCGCACTTCGGCGTCGAGCACCACCTGAGGATCACGCACGGCCTGCAGGCGGACTATCTCGACGCCGCGCTCGACGGCATCTCCCGTGCCCTCCGCAAGCTGCACACCGTCTGATCTCCGAGCGGGATGCCCTGACATAATCGGACAACCATGGGCATCCTGCATATCTTCGACATGGACGGCACCCTCCTGGCCGGATCCACCGCCAGCCTCGAGATCGCCCGCCACACCGGCACCACGCCACGGCTCCTCGAGATGGAGGCCCGCTTCGCCGCCGGCGAGCTCGACACCCGCGGCTTCTCCGCCGCCCTCCCCGGCCTCTGGGCCGACCTCACCCCCCAGGTCGTGGCCGCCGCCTACGCCGCCGCCCCCTGGCTCGGCGGCATCGCCGAGGTCTGCGCCGACATCCGCGCCCGCGGCGAACACTCCCTGGTCATCACCATGGCCCCGGACTTCTTCGCCCGCCACCTGCTGGAGCTGGGCTTCGACGAGGTCGCCGCCTCCAGCTTCCCGCCCCTGCCCTTCGCCGCGCCCCTGGACCCCTCCGGCGTCCTGACGCCCGCCGACAAGGTCCGCATCGCCGACAGCACCCGTGCCCGGCTGGGGCTCGGCCGCGACCAGTGCCTGGCCTACGGCGACTCGATGTCGGACGCGCCCCTGTTCCGCCACCTGCCGCACACGGTCGCCGTCAACGCCGACCACCACCTCGCCGACCTCGCCGCCCTGGACTACCGGGGCGACGACCTCACCGAGGCCTACCGCCTGGCCCGTACGCTCCTCCCCACCGCCACCCCGGCACCCTGATCGACGGGCCGGTGGGCGGAAGGGTTTGTGGGTCAGCGGCCGTCCAGCAGGTGGACGGCGTCGCCGTAGATGGCCGGGCTCCGGTCCACCTCCTCGACGAAGTCACGCGGGAAGCCGAGCTCGAACTCCACCGCCGACTCCAGCCGCCGCACCGCCTCCTCGGGCAGCACGACCCCCGAGGCCCCCAGGTTGTCCTTGAGCTGTTCCGCGCTGCTCGCCCCGACGATCGGATGCACTCCACGCCCGAGCACCCAGGCGAGCGCCACCTGCGAGGCCGTGACGCCCAGCTCGCCGGCCACCTCCACGACCGCGCGCGCCGCGGCCCGGTCCCGCTCGCTCAGGGAGTCGGGCGACACGCGGGAGGCCGGCGCGCCGGGCTCGTTGTACCTGCCCGCCAGCACGCCGCGCTCGAGCGTCCCCCACGCCGCCACGCTCATCCCGTACGCCTGCGCCATCGGCAGCAGCTCCCGCTCCACGTCCCGCCGCAGCAGGCTGTACGGCACCTGCAACCCCGCGAACGGCGTCCATCCGCGCCACTCCGCCAGCGTGTTGGCCCGGCTGGCCAGCCAGGCCGGGGCGTCCGAGATGCCGGCGTAGAGGATCTTCCCGGCCTGGACCGCGTCGTCCAGGGCGCGCATCGTCTCCTCGATCGGGGTGTGCCGGTCCCAGACGTGCACCCAGAAGAGGTCGACGTAGTCGGTACACAGCCGGCGCAGGCTCTGCTCCAGCGACAGGACGAGGTTCTTGCGGTGGTTGCCGGCGGCGTTGGGATCGGTGCGGTCGCGGGTGCCGGTGTACTTGGTGGCCAGGACGAAACGGTCACGGCGTCCCTGGAGCAGCTCGCCGACGACGTTCTCGCTCTCGCCGTACATGGAGGCCGTGTCGACGACGTTGCCGCCGGACTCGGCGTACAGGTCGAAGATGCGCCGCGCCTCCGGCGACACCTCGCGGTAGGTCATCGCGCCGAGGAACAGCTCGGAGACCCTGAGACCGGTCCGGCCCAGCAGACGGTAACGCACGCGCAGCACCTTTCACCCACTCGGCTCCCCATGATCCACCACCCGGGCAAAAGCGTCGAATCCGCGAAGGCGGCCGGGCGTCGCTTCATGAGCTCCGTACGGGGAGGCTGGTCAGGCCGTGCATGAGCAGCCCCGGACGCCAGGCAAGCCGCTCCTCGGGGACGGCGAGCCGCAGGCCGGGGAAGCGCTCCAGCAGGTGGCGGAAGGCCACCGCGCCTTCGGTCCTGGCCAGCGGGGCGCCGAGGCAGTAGTGGATGCCGTGGCCGAACGCGACGTGCTGGCCAGGCGCCCGGGTGACGTCGAGGCGGTCGGCGTCGGCGAACTGCGCAGTGTCCCGGTTGGCCGACAGGAAGGACACCAGCACGAGCTGATTCGCCGGGATCTCCGTGCCGCCGATGGTCACGGGCTCCTTGGTGAACCTGAGGGTGGACGTGCTGACCGGCCCGTCGTAACGGAGGAACTCCTCGACCGCCGCCGGCAGCAGGCCGGGGTCCTCGCGGAGCTTGGCGTGCTGGTCGGGGTGGCGCAGGAGCGCGAGCATCCCATTGCAGATCAGGTGCACGGTCGTCTCGTGGCCGGCGACCGTGAGCAGGAACGCGGTGTCGACGAGCTCCCGCCCACTCAGCGCGCCCTCCTCGTCCTGGGCCTGCACCATGGCGCTGAACAGGTCATCGGCCGGCTCGGCCCGCCTGGCCTCGCAGAGCTCGGCGAGGTAGGTGATGAACTCGGTGGCGGCCCGCACGACCTCCTGCGGATCCAGTACGGCGCCCTCGATGGTGGTGTTGGACCACTTGATGAGCTGCGGCCAGTCGTTCTCGGGGATGCCGAGCAGCTCCCCGATCACCATGGCGGGCAGGGGCACGGCGTAGTCGTGCAGCAGGTCGAACTCCGGGCCCACCTTGTCGAGGAGGCTCGCGCTGATCTGCTCGACACGGGGGCGCAACGCCTGGACGCGGCCCGCCGTGAACACCTTGCCCACCAGCCGGCGCAGGCGCGCGTGGTCGGGCGGGTCGACGAAGAGCATGTTGTGGGGCACCACGGCCTCGTAGCCGCTGCTGTCGCCGCCCTCCAGCTCGTTCGACTTGATCATGTCCGGGTTGTTCGTGAAGTCCTTGCTGAGGCGCGGGTCGGTGCAGGCCGCCTTGACATCCTCGTACCGGCTCACGACCCAGACCCGTACGCCCTGCGGGGTCGCGGTGCAGTAGACGGGGCGTTCTTCGCGGAGCCGCGCGAATACTCGATGCGGGTCACGCAAATAGTCCTCATTGAACAATGTCTCGGCCATCGTCACCCTTTCACATAGGAATGGCAGGGGTCCACCTTATGTTCGGGGTCCGGGCGCTTGCTATTTCCGTTTACAAGCCCCTGTTTTCGGCCGCCCGAAAATAAGCCCTGGCCTGGACCATCACCGTGCTCCCCTATGGGAGCGACTACCCTGGCGATCGACCGGATTGTCCAGAAAGACAAGAGATGCCAATCGAAAGCCGTCTCCGGAGAGCTCTGGGATACATCGTCCTCACGGTCACGGCCGTGGCCGTGGCCGTGGGTTCCGCATATCTGGGTCACGGCACGGACGGGGCGACCCCGGAACCCGAATCCCCAGCTGCGGTGGCACCCGTGACCGTGAGCCCCCGGGAGAGCAAGGCGCCGGAACAGGTGATGTCCTGCGAGGACGCCCCCGACGAGAAGAGCTGCGAGAGGGAAGAGACGAAGTACGAGCGCTGCGCGGCATCCGGCTTCGCCGGCGGCCGGTGCCGTGGCAGCCGGGCCCTCGACGGCGATCAGCGGGCTTTCGTGGCCGACTGCCGCCGTGCCGGCGTGGCCGGATGGCCGGACCCGTGCGCCAAGAGCGCGGAGCCCGTCGGGGACGCCTACCGGTACTGCCGGTTCCTGGGCAGGTCGAAGCTCCGGTGCGACAGGTCCGCGATGTACACCGCCTGCATCTATCGGGGCGGCGGGCACATCTGCTCCGATGCCGCCCCGGTCTACCGCGCCTGCCAGGGGCGAAGCGTCAACGGCACGAAGATCGCTCGGCGCTTCTGCATAGAAGGTGACGTCCAGTACCGGAACTGCAGGCACGCGTACAGCATCGGCTCGACCAGCGACCTCTGCCGCCCGGCGACGGCCGTCTACACGGACTGCCGCCCGGGAGCGGAGGTCCACGTGTGCGAGAAGGCGCGGGACGACTACGCGAAGGCCCATTCGCGCTAGCCCCGTCCGCCACCAGCTCCCTCTCCCGCCCCCAACAGCACCGTCAGAACGTAGCGCCTCCCACCACCAGACAATCGTCCGATACCGGGCAGACGCTCCGCATCCCTAACGTCGTATCGCCGAGCGCGCAGACGTAAGGAGAAACGTGGATTTCCTGCTCTTTTTGCTGTTGTTCGTCGTGGTGTGCGGCGGGCTCGACCACTGGGCCACCCGGACGCCCAAGGGAGGACGCTGAAATGTTCGTCGGACACTTCGGGCTGGCCGCCGCGGTCAAGGCCGCCCAGCCGCGCGTCCCGCTGTGGTCGCTCATGCTCGCCACGCAGTTCCTCGACGTGGTCTTCGTGGTCCTGTACCTGGCGGGCGGGATCGAGTCCTTCCAGGCCGTCGCCCCGGGCACCTACGGCGAGGCCCTGATCGACGCGCAATACACCCACTCGCTGCTGGGCGCGTTGCTGCTGTCGGCACTGTACGGCGGCCTGGCCGCCTGGCGGTGGGGCCGCAAGGCCGGGTGGGTGCTGGGCGCGGTGGTGTTCAGCCACTGGCTGCTCGACCTGCTCGTCCACCGCGCCGACCTGCCCCTGCTGCCTGGCAACGCCGGCGGCCTGCCGCTGCTCGGCCTCGGGCTGTGGCAGGTCCCGTGGGCCACGGCCGCCGTCGAGGGCGTCCTGCTGGTGGTCGGCGCGGTCCTGTACTTCCGCTCGGTACGGGAACGCGCCGCGATCACCTGGCGCGCGATGGTCTCCGGCGGCGTCATGGCCCTGCTGCTCGCACTCGGGCTGATCGTAGACGTCCTCAGCTAAGGAAGGCGCTGACATGTTCGTTGATGTCCCGGGCGGTCGCCTGGCCTACGACTCCGCCGGCGAAGGGCCGCTGGTCGTGTGCGTACCCGGCCTGGGCGACACCCGCGAGGCCTACCGGTCGCTGCGTCCGCTGCTCATGGAGGCGGGCTACCGGGTGGTGACGACAGACCTGCGCGGCCACGGGGAGTCCTCGGCGGGATGGGAGGACTACTCCCAGTCCGCGGTGGGCGGCGACGTCGTGGCCCTGCTGGAGGAGCTGGACGCGCCCGGCGCCGTCCTGCTCGGCAACTCCTACGCCGGCGGCGGCATCGTCCACGCCGCCGCCCAGGCGCCGGAGCGGGTGGCCGGCATCGTCCCGATCGACGGCTTCATGCGAGCCATCCCCCTCAACGTCGCCGTCCGCGCGCTGCTGAGGCTGATCGCCGCCTCCCCGCGGCTGTGGAGCCTCTACTACGCCATGGCGCACCCTACCGCCAAGCCCGCTGACCTGGCCGGACACCGCGTCAAGCTGGTGGCCATGCTGCGTGACCCGAAACGGCGCGAGGCGATGCGCGCCATGCTCCTCAACCGCGAACTCGACGCCGAACGGGCCATCGACCAGGTCCGCTGCCCGGCCCTGGTCCTGATGGGCGCCAGGGACCCCGACTTCCCCGACCCGGCGGCCGAGGCGCGGACCCAGGCGTCACTGCTGCGCGGGCAGGCCGTCGTGATCGACGGCGCGGGCCACTACCCGATGTCGGAATTTCCTGAGCGTACGGCCGAGGCCCTGCTGCCCTTCCTTAAGAACGTCTTCTGACCGGGGTCTCGGCTTCGGCGAACGGGTCAGGTGCGGTCATCGCGTGCCTGCCTTCTCGGACCGGAGGTCGGCGCCGCCGAGGAGCAGTCGCCTGTCGGTCGCCCAGACGACCAGCGCGCAGGCCGCGAATCCGGCCCCGAGGAGACCGGAACCCGCCCAGCCGTGGGCGGTGAAGACCGCGGTGGTCGCGGCCGCGCCGAGGGCGGAGCCGAGCGAGTAGAAGACCATGTAGCCGCCGATGACGCCGCTGGTGCGATCCGGATGGGCGGCGGTGAGCAGGTGCTGGTTGCTCACATGCACGACCTGGACCGCGAAGTCGAGAACCACGATTCCGGCGATGAGGAGCCAGAGCGACCACGGCAGCTGCGCGATCGCTGCCCACGAGAGGATGAGCAGGGTGAGCGCGAGGCCGGTGACCGGAGCCGCCCGTCCCGCGTCCGCCCACCGTCCCGCGCGGGCCGCGCCGAGTGCGCCGGCGAGTCCGGCGATGCCGAAGAGCCCGATCTGGCTCTCGCTCAGCTGCCACGGCGTGTCCGCCAGCGGCAGGGACAGTCCGCTCCACAGGGTCCCGAACGAGGCGAACAGGAAGAACGCGATGAGCCCGCGCGTCAGGAAGACGCGCTGCCCGAACAGCCCGCCGAGCGAGACGACGGCTCGCCGGTACCCCGCAGGCCGGTCGGGGCGCTCCTCTGCCGGCAGTGCGACGAGGACGAGGGACGCGAGCCCGAGTGACAGCACCGCGAGCACGGCGTAGACGCTCCGCCAGCCCCACACCCCGGCGAGCGCGCCGGTGACGACCCGCGCGCCCAGGATGCCGACCACCACGCCCGAGGTCACGACACCGATGGTCCGTCCACGTTCGGCGGACGGCGAGACCGACGCGGCGTAGGCCACCGCGGTCTGCACCACGACCGCGAACACGCCGGCCGCCGCAAGCCCCACGAACGCCACCCATGCGGCCGACGCCGAGGCTGTCAGGATCATGCCCGCCGCCGTGAGCGCCAGGTGCACGGCGATGAGCCTGCGCCTGTCGACCACATCGCCGAGCGGCACCAGCAGCACCAGCCCTGCCAGATAGCCGACCTGGCCGGTCGCGACGATCCACCCCGTGAGCTCCGCCGGCACACCGAGCTCGCCTCCCATCGGCTCCAGAACCGGCTGCGCGGCGTAGATGCTCGCCACCGCGACACCGCACACCACCGCGAGCAGCAACCGCCGCCACCCGTCCATCGCGCTCCAACCCCAATCAGTAGCAGATTGCAACCAATTCGGTTCTACTGCATGATGGTTTCAATCCGCAACCCATCGGGAGGTGTCATGTCGAGCACCACCATGAGCGCCCCCGGTCCCGCCTGGACCGACCCCGAGTGCCCGGTCGCCCGCACGCTCGACCTCGTCGGCGACAGGTGGAGCCTGCTCGTCATCCGCGACGCGATGGACGGGGCAAGGTCGTTCACCGAGTTCCAGCGACGGACCGGCATCGCCCGCAACATCCTCACCGACCGCCTGCGCAAGCTCACCGCTCACGGGCTCCTCGCCCAGCGCACCGCGCCCTCGGGCCGCCGCCAGGAATACGTGCTCACCGACGCCGGCCGCGACCTCTTCCCCGTCATCCTCACCCTGCGGCAGTGGGGCGAACGCCACGCCTTCGCCCCCGGCGAGACCCACTCCACCCTTGTCGACCAGCACGGCACCCCTGTGCCGGAACTCGCGCCGACCAGCGCCGACGGCACTCCCCTCGGCACCGAGACCACCCGCGTGCGGAAGGCCCGATAGAAGGCAGACCGGGGGCGTGGGCACGATCATGCCGCGCGCTCGTTGCGGTCGCACCCCGCGACCAGGGCGCCGGAGCGGTCTTCCCCTTTGCAGGTATTGTCCGGCGGTCGCGGGACCAGGCCGGGTTGGCACGAGCGGTGCAGGAAACGCCGCCCGTCAGCCGGACTCGGGGCGTGGCGATGGACCGAACGGCAGGCGCAGACCTCGCGTCTCAGCCGCCCGGTGAGGCGCGCTCATGGCGTCGGCTCTTCAGCGCGCGACTGGCTGGAGGTGTAGCCGGCCGCCTGGAGCTGGAACAGGGTTTCGTACGTCCCCGCGTGATCCATCAGTTCGTCGTGCGTGCCGTACTCGGCTATCTCGCCCTCGGACAGCACGACGATGAGGTCCGCGTCGCGGATGGCGCCGAGCCGGTGGGAGATGAGCAGAGAGGTACGACCGGCTCTCCGTTCACGGAGCCTGGTGTGAATTTCGTGCTCGGCCTCCGCATCGAGCCCGGAGCTGGGCTCGTCCAGGATGAGGAGGTCGGGCTCGTCCCGGAGCATGGCTCGGGCCAGGCTCAGCCGCTGCCACTGCCCGCCCGACAGCACCACGCCGGTCTCCGGGTCATGCTCGTCCGCGTCTCCGGGGAACGTGCGGGTCAGCAGAGTCCGGTAGCCGCGTGGCAGCCGCGCCAGTTGCTCATGGATGCCGGCCGCGGCGGCGGCTCGCTCGATCCTGGCCGGGTCTTCGATCGCCGTGACATCACCCAGGGCGATGTTCTCGGTGGCGCTCATGTCGTAGCAGACGAAGTCCTGGAAGACCGCTCCGATCCTGGCCCGCAGTTTCTCGACCGGCACCTCGCGCAGGTCGACGCCGTCCCAAAGGATCTGTCCCTTGACGGGGTCGTAGAAGCGGCACAGCAGTTTCACCAGCGTGCTCTTGCCGGACCCGTTGCGCCCCACCAACGCGGTGGCGCGCCCGTGCGGTATGAACAGGTTGACACCGCGCAGCACCCACGGATGGTCATCGGAATAGCGGAACCAGACATCGCGCAACTCGATGCCGCGCCGCAGACCCGGCAGCGCCACGGGGCTGCGCGGGACGGCCAGGTCAGGCTCGGCTCCCAGCACCGCCAGGTAGTGATCGAACATCAGCAGTTGCTGATGCGCCATCGCGGTCACCGACGTCACCCTGGAAACCGCCCCTTGGACTCCGGCCACCACCGCGATGAACAGTGACACGTCGCCCAGGCTGAGCTGCCCGCGGGAGGCCAGCATGACGGCCCACAGCAGTCCCGCTCCCGCCGTTCCCGCGGACAGCAGAGCCAGGCCGCTGTGCACCCGGAGCTCCCTCTGGTCGATGCGGCGGCGCTCCGCGTCGGCCGTACGGCGCTCCTTCAGCATGCGGCGACGCAGGAAGGCGCCAGAGCCGAACAGCCGGATCTCCTTGGCTGCCTGCACGCTTGACAGCAGGGACGCGTAGAAGTACTCCCGCCGCTCTACCGCGCTGATGCCCCACAACATCGCCACATGCCGACGCGACAGCCGCAACTCGGCCACAAGCACCGGCACGGCCGCGACGGCGACCACGACCGTCATCGGCGGGCTGAGCACGAGCAGTGACCCAAGGAGGCCGCTCACTGTCATGACACCGCCGACGAAGTCGAAGATGCTGTAGACGATCTGTCCTGGAGCGTGCCCGCCGGACTGTTGAGCCAGCCGTAGCCGGTCCAGGAAGCCCGGGTCCTCGAAGCGCGCCAAACCGCCAAAGCGATCCACCGCGGTGAACAGGCGCTCCTGGGCGAGCGCCGCCACCGCTCGATCCGACTCCACCCGTGCGTACTGCGAGACCCGCGGCACCACCGCGACCAGCAACATCCCCGACACCAGCCCCAGCGCGACCGTCAGCACGTCTTGCCCAGGACTCGGTGACGCGAGCCGGTCGATGATCGCCTTGGTGAACCACGCCACCACGACCGGCAACGTTCCTGAGAGCAACGCGCACGCCGCGCCCATGACAAGGTTGCCCGGCGCGGCCCGCCACGCGAGACTCGCCGCCGCCCGGGCCCCGGCCGCCAGCGCCGACAGGCCACGGTTGGAATCCATGGTCGGCATGCCCATCACACCGGAGAACCGGCAGGCAATTCGGTCACGTGGAATCCGCCGGCCCGCGCCCGACGGCTCTCGCTCTCCACGCTCACCACCGTGAAGCCGCCGGCGACCGCTCTCGCCGCGAGCTTTGGTGGAGCACCCGGACTCGGCCGTAAGGATTGGATGGCTCCATATGCCGACAGCAAGGTCAGCACACAGAGCGTCAGAACCAGACCATCAACGATGTGCGGCATGCCGGCTTCCGTTTCCGGATGAAAGGGGAATGGCTCGCCGACGCGACGGGCCATGACGAAAACGACCGCGGAATCCCGATGTCGTTTCGACATCCCGATGCCGGAAATGGCGACACCGTCACCTGCCGGCCGCGGCCTGAACACGCCCTGCGCCGTCACCCGCCACATGTGGCGACGGCGCAAGGCACGCCTTCAGCAGCAGCGAGGCCCGCAGCGCATGGTCCAGTTGGTGCACCGGACCACGCCGGATCGGTCACAGCACGTCCTGACCATCAGGTAACCGTAATCAAAGCACGCCGATTCCTCCTGGCACTCGTCCGCATAAGCCTTGGCCTTGGGGACCACCAATTCGAGAAAACGGTCAGCGGTGGCCGCCACCCTACCGATCGTTCTGGTGAGCATGAATGGCTCCTCCATGTAGAGAGACAGAGGCGAACGCCGATCACATCGGGTTCAAGGGACATTTCGACTTTGCCCCATGGCACTTTCCGGAAGCTGTCGTCACCCTGTCGGCGGTGGGGAGAAGCGCTCATCGTGGAGCGCTGTGGTCAGCCGGGTGAACCGAGAGCACTGCTGGGCAGATCAGCCGCTGGCCGCTCCAACAGTCCCGGCAGGGGGCACCCCTGGCAGCCGATGATCCATCCGAGGGCCGGCGGTGAGCGATCACCCGGCGGGGGCGGCTGAGACGAGCGCGCCGACGACGTCGAAGCGTCCCTGGTGACTTGGAGCCCGCCTTCTCCCCCGCCACCAGCAGCGACGTCTTGGCCGACACGCTGGAGGACGCCTTGCCGCCCGCCCGCTCGATCAGTTCGTCGACCTCGTTGCGCGACAGCGCCGCCAGCGGCCCGGTCATCGAGCCGGTGACGCGCGGACCGCCGCGATCTCCACCACCCGCTCCTGCACGCGCTCGACGCTGTCGGCCACGATCCCGGCGACCGGCGTGGCGGCCGTGGTCCGCACGCCCTGCGCGGCCACCCAGTCCATGATCTGGCTGTGCGGCAGCTCACGCAGCCGTACGTGTAGGGCCCGTTTCCAGTGACGTCCCTCGCGCTCGTAACCTGCGTCGCGGTCGGTTGTTCCAATCGGATGTCGTCAGTCTCAGCCCCAGCCTGACGACATCTCCGGGGTCTCGGAACGCACCCACTTCAACTCGGTGTGGATTTTCGGTGACTTGCCAACATGCTGCTGCACCGTGTCACTACCGCAGACCAGAAGAACTTCATTGTGCGCATGAGGAGCCCTTTTCGGGCTCGGTGTTGGGGGCGGGGCAGCCTGGCGGCCGCCGCGCCGCCATGACCGCCGTTCCGTGCCGGGCCGGCGTCCGAGGCGCCACAGCCCGATCGCCGGTTTGGAAGGATTCTGGGTCTCGGAATTGTCGGTGGCTACCGGCATGGTGGTGCCATGACCGAGACGCCCCCCTTCACCGTCCTCGCCGATGACACGGCCTACGCCGAGGCCGTTCAGCTCGCCGTCGACTCCGCCGCGGCCTATTACGCCGACGGCACCTCCACGCTTGACGACGACGCCTACGACCGGCTCGTCCGCGGCATCCAGGCGTACGAGGAGGCGCACCCCGAGGCGGTGCTGCCGTCCTCGCCGACCGGCAAGGTGGCCGGCGGGGCCGTGGTGGGCGACGTGCCGCACACGGTGCCCATGCTCAGCCTGGACAACGTGTTCGGCGCCGAGCAGCTCGCCGACTGGGCGGCCTCGCTGGAGCGCCGGCTGGGCCGCCCGGTGGCGGCGTGGAGCGTGGAGCCCAAGCTCGACGGCCTGGCGATCTCGGCCCGCTACCGGCACGGCCGTCTGGCCCAGCTGGTCACGCGCGGTGACGGCAGCGCCGGCGAGGACGTCTCGCACGCCATCGGCACCATCGTCGGCCTGCCCGACCGGCTGGCCGACGCGGTCACGGTGGAGCTGCGCGGCGAGGTCATGATGACCGCCTCCCAGTTCGAGGAGGCCTGTGCCAAGCGGCAGGCGCACGACGGCACCACGTTCGCCAACCCGCGCAGCGCCGCCGCGGGCACCCTGCGCGCGCAGGACCGGCCGTACGTGTGCGAGCTGACATTCTTCGCTTATGGGGTGTTGCCATCTTCTGACGACGGCTCTGACCTGGCGGTGCGCCTGCGGGAGCTGCCGCACAGCCAGATCATGGACTGGGTGGCCGCGCAGGGCGTGCAGACCACGGCCGCCACACCGGTCGCCGGGATCGTGGCCGACAGCGTCGAGCGCGTGCAGGAGCGGGTGGAGGAGATCGCGGCGGTCCGCGCCGAGCTGCCGTTCGGCATCGACGGCATCGTGATCAAGTGCGACCTCGCGGCCGACCAGGCCGAGGCCGGGTTCAGCTCCCGCGCACCCCGCTGGGCCATCGCCTACAAGCTGCCCGCCACCGAGAAGATCACCAAACTGCTGGCCGTGGAGTGGAACGTCGGCCGCACCGGCGTCATCGCCCCGCGCGCCGTGCTGGAGCCGGTCGAGCTGGACGGCAGCATCGTCACCTACGCCACCCTGCACAACGTCGCCGACATCACCCGGCGCGGGCTGATGCTCGGCGACAGCGTCACCGTCTACAAGGCGGGCGACGTGATCCCCAGGGTCGAGGCGCCTGTGGTGCACCTGCGCACCGGCGACGAGCGTCCCATCGAGATCCCGCAGGTCTGCACTGAGTGCGGGGGCGCCATCGACAAGTCGCAGGAGCGGTGGCGGTGCGTGCGCGGCCGCGGCTGCCGCGCGATCGCCTCCATCGTCTACGCCGTGGGCCGCGACCAGCTCGACATCGAGGGGCTGGCCGAAAACCGCATCACGCAGATGCTCGACGCCGACCTCATCACCGACTTCGCCGACCTGTTCTTCCTGACCCGCGAGCAACTGCTCGGCCTGGAGCGCATGGGCGAGACCAGCACCGACAACCTGCTGGCCGCCATCGAGCAGGCCAAGGGCCGGCCGCTCAGCCGGGTGTTCTGCGCGCTCGGTGTGCGCGGCACCGGCCGGTCCATGAGCCGCCGCATCGCCAGGCACTTCGGCAGCATGCAGGCCATCCGCGCCGCAGACGCCATGGCGATCCAGGCGGTCGAGGGCATCGGCCCAGAGAAGGCCCCGGTGGTGGTGGCCGAGCTGGTCGAGCTCGCCGCCCTCATCGACAAGCTGGTCAAGGCCGGCGTCACCATGACGGAGCCGGGCTGGACACCACCCGCCGAGCCCGGTGCCGCGCAGGCCGACGGCGCGTTCGAGCTGCCGCTGGCTGGGATGTCCGTCGTGGTGACCGGCGCGATGAGCGGAGCGCTGGAGGCGCTGAGCCGCAGCCAGATGAACGAGCTGATCGAGCGCGCGGGCGGCAAGGCGTCCTCCAGCGTCTCGGCTAAGACATCGCTGCTGGTGGCCGGCGACAAGGCCGGGTCCAAGCGGGCCAAGGCCGAGAGCCTGGGCGTGCGAATCGTCGATCCGGAGGAGTTCGCCACCCAGATCAGCGCCTTCCTGTGAACGCCCTGCCCTTGACGGCGTGGCCCTTCGCGGTGCCGGATCACCGCCGGCACCGCGGGTGCCGAAAATTCATCCATCCAGGTCAAGCGGCATGTCGGCACGCCCTGAGGACACCGCCAGACGATCATGTCGACAGACGTCGAGCTGAGCGATCTGGGCTCGGCCGGCGCCCGGGCCAGGGAGCGGTCGGAGCGGGGCGGCCTGCCGGAGGGCCCGGTGGGGCCGGTGACCGTTGTGAAACGTCTCGAACTCGCGTAGGGCATGAAGCAAGTGGCGCTGGTTCCGGATCAGGGTGCGGTCCAGCAGCTCACGCCGGCAGGTCTGGATCCACCGCTCCATGACCGCGTTCATCCGGAGAATTCGGATACCAGTCGTGACGACTCGAATCCCGGCATCGGCGAATACGACGTCGAAGGCCGCAGAGAGCTTCGCATCGCGTCACGAATGAGGAATCTGGTGGTGCTGCCCGCCTCTTGCAGGTCCATGATGAGGTTCCGTCCGAGCTGGGTGACCCACTGGCCGGTGGGGTGCACGGTGGCGCCGAGGATCCGGACACGCCGGGTGGCGTGCTCGATGACGGCCATGACGTACAGCCGTGCCCCGGTCAAGGCGCGGACCTCGAAGAAGTCACGGGCCAGCAGCGCATCCGCCTGGCTGCGAAGGAAGCCGGACCAGGAGGTGTGCTGCCGCTCAGGGGCCGGCTCGATGCCGTGAACCTTCAAGGTTTCCCACACGGTGGAGGCGGCGACCGTAATACCGAGCGCGGCCGGCTCGCCGTGGATGCGCCGGTATCCCCAGGAGGGGCTCTCCCGAGCCAGGCGCAGCACCAGCAGGTGGATAGAGGAGATGGTGCGCGGGCGTCCTCGGCGCCGGGACGTGCAGGCTGCGGAGTGGCGGCGCCGTTGTTCGGGATCTGCCCGGGCCATCGTGTGCCGGGTCATCCAGCGCCTCGGCCTGCTGCCGGCGCTGGAGCCCGCACGGCGGCCGGCCGAGGCCGCCCGACGGCTGTGGATCGTGGATGGCACCCCGATCCCGGTGCGTGGCCGCGGTGTCGGCGCTTCTGGCCGGAACTATCGGTTCTCGGCGAACGTGCAGGTCATCATCGATGCCGACACCCGGGTCGTCGTCGCGACAAGTCGGCCGGGGCCGGGCAGCAAGGCCGACGCGCACGTGTGGCGGGATTCCGGCCTGCCGGCCCTTTGCGAGGGTGTCACGACTCTGGCCGATGGCGCCTACCTCAACACCGGCCTGGTCGTCCCCGCACCGAAGACGGGCAGGAAGGCCCCTGCTGCGGGCCCAGGAGGACGACAACGCCGAACATCGGCACATCCGCGCCCCCATCGAGTACGCCTTCGCCCGGATGAAGAACTACAAGATTTTGCGCGACTGCCGACAGAAGGGAGCCGGTCTCCACCACGCCGTCGCACACATGCATAACCTCGCCCTCTGCAACACCCTTCAGTGGCTCGCCGCAGATAATGGCTTTGGCGGGAGTGAGAGGGCCTGCGCCGAATTTCAGCCAGTATAAAGATTTGTCGGGAGAGCGGCGCGCGGGTAGCTTCGCCGCCTATGACCCCGACTCTGCGCACTGAGCGCCTGCTCCTGGAGCCGTACACCCCCGAAGACCAGGAAGACTTCGTCACCTTGTTCCAGGACCGGAGGATTTCGCAGTGGATGGGCGATGGCCCTGCTACCGAGGCGGAGGACCGTGCCCTGTTCGGACGGATCTTCACGAAGGTCTATGCCCAGGATCTGTTCGACGTCTGGGCCGTTCGCCGGAACGGTCTCTTGATCGGACACGCTGAGATCAAGCCGACCGACGTGGTCCACGGCTACGAGATCATCTACGCGCTGGCCCCTGATGTGTGGGGATCGGGGCTGGGGAGAGAACTGGCCGAGGCGATCGTCTCCTATGGCTTCGACACCCTGGGGCTCACCGAGGTGTACGCCACCGTAGCGGCGTCGAACAATGCCTCGCTGGCTGTGCTGAACAGGATCGGCTTCGAGCACGTCCGGGACATAGCGGAAGACGACGGCAGCACCACTCGCGTGCTGACGCGCCGTCGGACCAATCAGAGGATTGCTCCAGGCGGCTGAGCAGCAGCTGCTCGTCGGAGTTGCTCTGACTGCCGTGCAGAGTGAGAACGATCGGAAGCTTGGCGTGTGCCGTAGCCGTCGAATCCCCGGCGGTGGTGACCGGCCGGTAGAGGACGGCAGTGCGCTTGGGGCCGCCGCTGGTGGTGGTGAACCTGGACAGGCTCTCCGCGCGGCACCCAAGGCGCGACCGGTCCGGTGAGGACGCCGCCGGCGCCGAACCCGACAGAGCGGGCGCATGGCCGGGCACCGTGAAGTTTTGGTGCCCCAGCCAGCTCCCCGGGCTGGGGCATGTCGAGATTATGACGTTAAGTCCGGTTTGTATAGCTTTGGCGAGTAATTTTCCTTGACGGCCCTTGCAAGGACGCGCCGGCCCGCCGCCACGGCAGGTATGGATAGATCATGACCGCGCGTTATGACGGCCAGGCCGAGTGGTACGACGAGTACATCGGCTCCAGCGCCCACGTCACCACGCACGACATCGTCGACCTCCTCGGCCCCGGCGAGGGACCGTGCCTGGACGTCGGCTGCGGCACCGGCCTCTATCTCGACGCCATCCGCTCCACCGGCCGGACCGTCGTCGGCCTCGACCGCTCCGGCGACCAGTTGCGCCTGGCCCGCCGCCGGGACCCCGCTCCCCTCCTCCGGGGCGACGCCACGGCCCTGCCGTTCGCCACGGGCACGTTCGGCACCGTCACGGCGATGTGGGTCTCGACCGACATCCCCGACTTCGCCGGGTTGCTGCGGGAGGCGGCCAGGGTCCTGCGCCCCGGCGGCCTGCTGCTGTTCTACGGGGTGCACCCGTGCTTCAACGGCCCCCACATCGAATCGCGCGAGGACGGCGCGGTGATCATCCACCCCACGTACCGGATCAAGGGGTGGCACAAGCGCTCGCCGTGGTGGCGCAAGGGCGGGGTCCGGGACCGGGTCGGGATGAGCCACGTGCCGCTGTCCGACCTGCTGAACGCCTTCGTCGACGCCGGGCTGGCCATCGGGCGCGTGTACGAGCCGCAGGAGCGCCCCGTCCCGTCCGTCCTGGCGGTCAGGGCGTTCCGGCCCGGCTGACGCTCAGCGGCCGGGCATCGGCAGCAGGGCCAGGTGCTCGCTGGTCACGAGGTCGAACCTCAGCGCCAGCGACACCAGCGCGTGGCGCTGCCAGTCGGCCTTGCCCTCACCGCCCTGCGGGCTTTTGACGTGCAGCTTCTTCTCGGCCAGGTAGCCGATGTGGAAGCCGATGGCGGTACGGCTCAGCTCCAGGCCGGGGAGCCTCTCGGCGATCTCGGGGATCGTCGGTATGCGTGAGGTCGAGGGGTCGCGCAGGCGCGGCTCGCACCGCGCCTGAGGTCGCTCGACGCGGGATCACCACGCCTTGATCGGCAAAGCTCCGAACAGGGTGTCAGGGGTGCTCGGGCACCGGGAAGACGGCGCCCTGGCGGGGCCAGGCGGGTGAAGACGGAGATACGGGCACCGGGTCGCTTGCGAATACTCCCCCATTCAGGAGTGATCGGCCATCGCGCGCTCCCGCCAGGGCAGGAGGGCGCCCGTGGCGATCAGCAGGATCCCGGCCACCGCGATCGCGGTGCGTACGCTCGTCAACCAGGCCAGCCCGCCCCACAGGGCCGTGGCGGCGGCGGTGACCGCGCGCCCGCTGATGGTCCAGGCGGTGAGGACGCGGGCCAGCGCGTCGTTCGGGGCGCTGCGCAACCGGTAGGTGACGTAGACCGGGTTGAAGACCCCCATACAGAAGATCATCGCCAGCTCGACCGCGATCACGACGAGGAGCCCGCCCGTGCCGGGCCCCACGAAGGCGAGGCCGACGAGCCACAGGGCCCTGGCCACGCCGAAGCCGAGCAGGATCCGGCGCTGCCCGAGGCGCCGGACCAGCGGGGCGGACAACCGGGAGCCCGCCAGGCCGCCCAGGCAGGGAATGCCGAAGCAGAGCCCGTACTGCAGGGGCGTGAAGCCCAGGTCGTTCAGCATCAGGTATGTCAGCAGCGGCTGAGTCGCCATGATGAGCGCGGAGACGAGCGCGGTGTTGGCGAACAGCCGGCGCAGCGCGCGGTCCGTGGCGATGACGCGCCAGCCCTCGACGACCTCGGCCAGGCGCGACGCGCCGGCGCCGCGCACGGGCGGCGCGGGCTCGGGCGTGGAGATCGCGCGCAGGCCCAGTGCGGACAGCAGGTAGCTGGTGGCGTTCAGGACGGTCGTGACGACGGGCCCCAGCATCCCGACGAGCGCGCCGCCCGCCGGCGGGCCGATCGCCGTCGAGATCCACGTGACGGTCTCGAACCGCCCGTTGGCCCGCGTCAGGTGCCGATCGGGGACTAGGGCCCTCAGATGCGCGCCGCTGGCCCCGACGAACACGATGTCGGCCGCGGCGACCACCATGGCCACCACCAGCAGCTGTACGTAGCTCAGCACCCCCAGTCCGTAGGCGACGGGCACGGTCAGCAGAACGAGGAAGCGCAGCAGGTCGGCACGGATCATCAGCGGCCGCTTGGACCGGAACTCGACCCAGGGCCCCAGCGGGACCGCGAGCAGGGCGCCCGCCGCCCCGCCGGCCGCCGAGATCCAGGACACCTGGGTCGCGCTGACGTCGAGGGCGAGGACGGCGATCAGCGGCATCGCGTCCAGCGCCAGCCACGTCCCCAGGCTGCTGACCGCGAAGGCCCGCCACAACCACTCGAAATCCCGCCCCAGCCCGGCGTCTTCTGCCATTCCGCCCCCTTTTGCCGGAGGCGATCCAACACCCGGGAGCGCCCGGGAAACAAACAACCGACACGCCCGACGGACAACCGGCGGTTGTACGTCATCCGCCCTTCAGGACGGCGACCGTGGTCGCCGCGCCTGGGGTAGACCATGATCAGCAGGTGCTGAAGGGCGCCGGGTTCGCGGTAGTGCACCCGTACGCGGTAGTGGCCCTTGCCCGCGACGGTCAGCCGCGGCCGGAAGCCGCCGGCGAACCGCTCCCCGTCCGCGTACGGGGGCCGCGCTCGTCCGCGTGCGGTACGCACCTTGAAGTGCGTACTTCCCGATGGAGAGTAGCTCTCCGTAGGGTCGTCGCAGCGACACCTGATGAGGGAGTTATCGATGCGCGCAGTCGTCATTCACGCTTTCGGTGGGCCCGAGGCACTGGAGATCGCGGACGTGCCGGTGCCCGCGGTACGGGAGCGCCAGGTCCGCATCCGGGTCGAGGCGGCGACGGTCAATCCCGTCGATCTGGCCACCCGGTCCGGGGCGCTCACCGAGGCGGGCCTGCTGCCGGCCCGCGACGTGATCGGCATCGGCTGGGACGTGGCCGGGACCGTGGACGAGGTGGGCCCCGGCGTGAGCGGCGTCGTGCCGGGCGAGCGGGTGATCGGCCTGAAGGACCGCCTCGACGTGTCGCTCGGCGCCCAGGCCGAGTACGTCGTCCTCGACGCGGACGCGATCACCCGCGCGCCGTCGGACCATTCGCCGGTGGCGGCCGCGACGTTGCCGCTCAACGGGCTCACCGCTCTGCAGGCGCTCGACCGGCTGGAGCCGGCCGCCGGGCGCACGCTGCTGGTCACCGGCGCGGCCGGGGCCGTGGGCGGGTTCGCCGTTCAGCTGGCCGCCGCCCGCGGGCTGCGGGTGGTCGCGGTGGCCGGTGCCGAGGACGAGCCGCTGGTGCGCGGGTTCGGCGCCGAGTGGTTCGTGCCGCGTACGGCGCGGCTGGGCGAGGCCGTACGCGAGCTCGTGCCGGGCGGCGTGGACGGGGCGCTGGACGCCGCGGTGGCCGGGGCGGCGGCCCTGGACGCCGTCCGCTCGGGCGGCGCCTTCGCCGCGCTGGTCGCGGGCGGGGCGCCGCTGCCGTTGCGCGGCACCCGGGTGTTCGACCACTGGATCCGCGCCGACGGCGCCCGCCTCGCGGACCTGGTCGCGCTGGTCGAGGCCGGCTCCCTCACCCTCCGCGTCGCCGAGACCCTGCCCTTGGACCAGGTCGCCGCCGCCCACCACCGCCTCGCCAAGGGCGGCCTGCGCGGCCGCCTCGTCCTCGTCCCCTGAACGCCGTCACGCATCGACGGCGGGACCATCCCCTGACGGCGCGGCCTCTCCTGAGCCCGGCAACGCTCCGACGGCGCGGCCCGCTGGGCGCTCATGCGCGGGAGCGGCCGAGGGTGAGGGTGAGGGCGGCGGCGAGGGCGGCGATGACGGCGTAGGCGAGCGTGGTGACGTCGGTGCCGTGCTGCCAGCCGAGCGCGCCGATCGTGGTGGCCATGGCGGCCACGCCCAGGGACGAGCCGACGTAGCGGGCGGTGTTGTTGGCGCCCGAACCCATGCTCGCCCTGGCGATCGGCACGCTCTCGATGGCCAGATGGGTCAGCGAGGCGTTGATGAGCCCGCTGCCGACACCGCCCACCACCAGGCCGGCGACGACCCGCGCCCAGGGGGCCGCGTCCGCGACCCCGAGCGTGAGCAGGGCTCCGGCGGCGGACATGAGCAGGCCGAGCGCGAGGCGGACGCCCGAGTGGACGCGCAGGTGCCGGGCCAGCAGCGAGGCCAGGAACGACATGCCCGACCACAGCGAGAACAGCACGGCGCTGGTGAGCGGGGTGAGCGAGCGGGTCACCTGGAGCACGGTGGGCAGGTAGCTCATCATCCCGATGACGGCGATCCCGGTGACGAACGCGCCCGAGGTGGCCACCAGGAAGAGCGGCCGGCGCAGCAGGCCGAGATCGATGAGGGGCTCGCGGCGGCGGTTCTCGATCAGCGCGAACGCGGCCAGCAGCACGACCGCGGCGGCGAACGACGCGTACACGACGGGCCGGTTCCAGCCCAGCCGGCCCTCGGTGACCCCGGTGAGCAGCGCGGCCGTGCCGAGCGCCAGGGTGATCGCGCCGGGCAGGTCGTGCGGCCGGCGGCGGTCGCTGCGCGACTCAGGCAGCGCCCGGCCGGCCGCCACGGCCAGGACCGCTCCGGCGACGGCGATCAGGACGTGCACGCCGCGCCAGCTCCAGGCGGCGGCGATCGAGCCGGACAGCAGCGGGCCCAGGGCGATGCCCAGGCCCAGCATCGCGCCGTAGCGGCCGGTCACCCGGACGCGGTCCGGTCCGCCCGGGTAGGCGTGGCCGAGCATGCCCAGGCTGCCCGCCAGCATGGCCGCGCTCGCCCCGCCCTGCACCAGCCTGGCCACGACGAACATCGCGGTGTTCGTGGAGAGCGCCGCCAGCAGGGCTCCGGCGGCCAGCGCCCAGGTGCCGGCGACGTAGGCGCGCCTGCGCCCGTGGTCGTCGGCGAGCCCGCCCGCGACCAGCAGGAGCGCGGACAGGCCGAGCGAGATCGAGTTCAGCATCCAGGCGGGACCGGTGGGCCCCGAGCCGAGGTCGGCGGCGGCCTGGGACAGCGTGACCATCGGCACCGTGTAGTTGATCAATGCGAGCAGCGCGGCGGCGCACGCCGCCACGGCCACCGTGCCCGCCGCCTGCGGGGCCGTCGGGGCGGGAGCCGATCTGGTGAGTGTCACGGCGTCTCCTTGGTTCATTCATTGAACTATGGAGGCACACGCTAACACGCCAAGGTTCAATGAATGAATTACCCTGGGGGTCATGGCGCTCGGCAAGAACTACGACGGCCAGGACTGCTCGCTCGCCCGCTCCCTGGAGCTGGTCGGCGAGCGCTGGACGATGCTCGTCATCCGCGACGCCCTGTACGGCGTGCGCCGCTACGGCGACTTCCTGGCCCACCTGGACATCCCGCGGGCCGTGCTGTCCCAGCGCCTCACCACGCTCGTGGCCGCCGGGGTCCTGCGCCGCCACCGTTACCAGGACTCGCCGCCGCGCGAGGAGTACGTCCTGACCGAGATGGGGCAGGAGCTCTGGCCGGCCGTCCTCGTCCTGAGCAGCTGGGGCGAACGCCACCTGTCGGCCAAGCCGCGCCGGATCTTCTGCCACGTGCCCTGCGACACCCGGATCGACGGCTACGGCATCTGCCCCGCCTGCGGCGTCCGCCCCGAGCTGGCCGAGATCGAGGTACGCCCCGGCCCCGACGCCGACCTCTTCCGGGACGACCCGGTCAGCCGCGCCCTACGGCGACCGCACCGCATGCTCGAACCCCTGCCGGGCGCCTGACAGGCCGCTCGGCCGGTCGGCCCACGCCCTACCGCGCGTCCGCGAGCCGTTCGGCGCCGGCGATCCCGTGCACGGCCGGCGCCGCGTGCCCGGAGTCGTTGAACGTGCCCTCACGCCGTACGGTGTGCCAGCGCAGCCGCACGCCCAGCAGGGCCGTCGCCAGAGACTGGATGACCACGAGGTACATGAGCTGGCGGTAGACGAACTGCTGGAGCGGCAGCACCCAGAGCGCGGAGGCGCGTTCGCCGTCCAGGCGGAGTGCGTACCAGCCCGTCAGCGCCTGCACCACCACGAAACCGGCCCATACCGCGACGACCGGGAGAGGATCGCCCAGGACCGTGTTGTAGATCGCCATGAGGTCGACGACGGGGGCCAGCAGGGGCAGCAGCACCTGGAACAGCGTCAGATAACCGAGACAGCGGCGACCGAACGGGCCGGGCCCGAGAACGGCGCGCCGATGCTTCCACATCGCCTGCATGGTCCCGTAGCACCAGCGGTAGCGCTGCTTCCACAGCTGGCCGAGCGAGGTGGGCGCCTCGGTCCAGGCCAGCGCCTTCTCCTCGTAGACCACGCGCCATCCGGCCCGGCACAGCGCCATCGTGAGGTCGGTGTCCTCCGCCAGCGTGTCCGCGCTCACCCCGCCCAGCGCCACGAGCGCCGAACGCCGGAACGCCCCGATCGCGCCGGGTACGGTGGCCATGCAGTCGAGCAGCTCGAAGGCGCGCCGATCGAGGTTGAAGCCGATGACGTACTCGATGTGCTGCCAGCGCCCGATCATGCCGCGCCGGTTGCCGACCTTGGTGTTGCCGCTCACCGCGCCGACCGCGGGGTCGGCGAGCTGGCGGACCAGGTGGCCGATCGTGGCGGGCTCGAAGACGGTGTCGCCGTCCACCATGATGAGCAGCTCGTGGGTGGCCTGGGCGATGCCGGTGTTGAGCGCGGCCGGCTTGCCGCCGTTGGGCCGGCGGATCACCCGTACGCCGGGCAGCCCCAGCGCCTGCGCCAGCGCGGCGGTGTCGTCGGTCGAGCCGTCGTCGACGACGAGGATCTCGAGCGGGCCCTGGTACGTGGTGTCGACCAGCGACCGCACCGTGGCCTGGATCCCGGCCGCCTCGTTGTAGGCGGGCACGATCACGGTCACCGGCGGGGGCGCGGACCACACGGGCGCGCGCCCCTTCCGCCGCCTGCCACCCCTGTTGCGCGCTGCGTGCACCCAGGCGAGCCCGGCGAAGAAGCCGAGCCGCCCCAGCGTGAGCGCTCCCGCGGCCAGCAGCACCCAGGCCAGCACATCGGCGAACGTCTCCGAGGCACGCTGGGCCAGGTTGAGCGCGGAGCCGGCGAACTGTTCGGCGCCGCCGGCCGGCTGGTGCGCCGAGGGCATGCCGAGCGCCTTGGTCACCGTGACGGCGCGGTAGCCCTTGCCGGCCAGCTCCCGCAGGACGGCCCCGACGGCCTCGACGGTCTGCCGCCGGTCGCCACCCGAGTCGTGCATCATGACGACGGCGCCCCTGCCCCTGGCCGGCAGGGAGGACGCCGCGATGTTCGCCGTCCCGGGGCGGCTCCAGTCCCTGGTGTCGAGGTCCGTCAGCGTGACGAGGTAGCCCTCGGCCGCCAGGGCCTTCATGCTCGCCCACTGCGGCCCGGAGATCGCCGCGGGGGTCGAGGAGTACGGCGGGCGGGCCAGCGTCGTGTGCAGCCCGGTCGCTCCGGCCAGCGCCCGCTGCGTCAGCGACAGCTCCAGTTTGAACCGCCAGCCGGGCAGCGCCGCGAGGTCGGCGTGCGAGTAGGTGTGGTTGCCCAGTTCGTGCCCCTCGGCGACGATGCGCCGCGCCAGCTCGGGGTATTTCGCCACTTTGGAGCCGACGGTGAAGAAGGTCGCCTTGGCGCCGTACTTCTTGAGCATGTCGAGCACCTGCGGGGTCCACGCCGGGTCGGGGCCGTCGTCGAACGTCAGCGCGATGGTCCTGCCCGGCAGGCGCGCGCTGGAGGGCCCGTTCGCCGTGATGTTGAGTACGGGGCCGCCGCGCCGTACCTTCTCCAGCTCCGGGGACGGGCGGTCGGTGGAGGGCGGGGGCGCGTGCGTCTCTCCGACGACGTTGGTCACGTACCCGTTGAGAACGAGCGCGGCGCCGGCCAGCAGCATGCATACGGCGAGCGGGAACCAGTGCCCCTTGGGGTCGGCCGGGGGTCTCGCGGTCGGCGCGGGCGGGATGTACGGTCGTTCGTCCTGCTGCCGGGCAGTGTGGTCCTGCCAGGCCGGGAGCGGCGCGGACGGCCAGACCAGCTTGTCGTTCCGGGGCGGGCCGTTCACTTCTTCGGGCCCTTCGTCCGGTTCGGATCGAGCCCCGGCGGCGTCCTGGTCTGGCCGGGCGGCTCGCTGTCCGCGGGGCTCGTCGTGGGGTCGGCTGCGGGGTCCGTGGCGGGGTCGGTGCTCGGCGCCGCATCCGTGCTGGGCCGCGGCGTGGGCCGCGCCGACTGCGGCGAGCTCTGCCCGGACGTCGCCGACGGCCGGACCTGGCCGGTGGCTCTGGGGGTCGGCCGGCGCGACGGCGGGCGTGTCGTCTCCGGGCGCGTCATGGAGGGGGTCGGCCGCTCGGACCGCTTCGGCGAAGGCGTCGGCGAGCGGTCCGGCGAAGCCGTGCCGTCCGACGCTCCTCGGCGATCGCCCGGCCAGCCGTTCACCGAGAGCGTCGTGCTGGAGAACATTCCGGCGATCACGACGGCGAGCAGCGCGAGAGCCAGGACGCTCGCGGCGATCGAGCCGATCGTGATCAGCCTTCGACGCCGTCCGGTCTGGGTGACGAAGACGGCTGTCGTGTTGTGTTGCTCAGGAGACACGCGGAAATCGTAGTGACAGGGAGCAAAGTAGAGAAACTAGGGCAATCTTGACATCACCCCCCCAAAGCCACCCGACACGCCCAGTCAAGCGTGCGGCGGCGGCCAGGAAGCGGGGGCGACCAGGGAGCGGGGCGGCGGCCGGGGAACGGGGAGGTCAGGGCCTCATGCGGGCGACAGCCACGTGCGCAGGGCGGCCGCCAGCGTGACCGTGTCGGCGGAACCGGAACCGGAACCGCGACTGGTAGCGGGACCGGGGTCGGATGCCCACGCGACCGTCCCGTCCGGCCGGACGAGCGCCGCCGTCAGATCGTCGCGATCCTTGACGGTCGCCTCCACCACCTCCAGCTCCCCGAGCCACGGCCCCGCCACCTCGGCGACCTCCGGTTGCGACGGCGCATGGACGAGCAGCGCCCGCCCGCCGCCGCACAGCCCCGAGATCGTGCGGGTCTCCCCCGAACTCGTCAGCAGCCGCAGGTCCGGGCAGGCGCGACCGGTCAGCGGGTGCGTGGCGGGGTAGGGGAACTCGTACCGGGTGCCGAGCCCGTTCAGCATCCGGCCGAAGTAGCGGTTGACGTCCGGCAGGTCGAGCAGGTCCGACACGATGTCGCGCATGGCCGCCACGTGCGCCCCCGGCAGCGACAGCGCGGACTGGGCGCGCGTGTTGTGCAGGACGGCGGCGCCGACGGGGTGACGTTCGGCGGTGTAGGTGTCGAGCAGGCCCTCGGGGGCGCGCCCGGCGACGGTGGCGGCGAGCTTCCAGCCCAGGTTGACGGCGTCCATGAGGCCGAGGTTGAGCCCCTGGCCGCCGTTCGGCGAGTGGACGTGGGCGGCGTCGCCCGCCAGCAGGACCCGGCCGATCCGGTACGTGGCCGCCTGGCGCGCGCCGTCGGTGAACCGCAGCGGGCCGCGCACCGGCGCGATCTCGACGTCCACGCCCGTCACCCTGAGCAGGCTCTGGCGCATCTCCTCGGCGGTCAGCGGCAGCCCGCGATCCTCGGGGAACCCGTCGAACTCGATCGTGGCCACCATCCCGGGCGCCCGCATCAGCCTGCCGGCGGGGGTCCAGCCCGGCGCGGGGAGCCGGTCGAGGCCGGGGGCGTCGGTCAGGACGCGCCGTACGACGCTCGTGGGCTCGGTGCCGGGGAAGTCGAACCCGGCCAGCCTGCGCACCGTCGAGCGGCCTCCGTCGCAGCCGACCAGGTACGGCGCGGACAGACGCCGCTCCCCGGCCGGGGTGGCGACGGTGACGGTGACGCCGGAGTCGTCCTGGGTCAGGGCGACGACCTCGCACTCACGCGACACTCCGCCCTCTCCCCCGCCGATCGAGGCGAGATGTTCGGCGAGGACCCGTTCGAGGTCCCGCTGCCAGATCAGCGCGCCGACCCGGTCCGGCTCCTCCTGCAGAGCCGGATCGATCTTGAAGATCTGGGCGAAGTGGCCCTTCTCGCTGCCGTGGTCGCGCGCCTTTTCGGCAAGCCCCTGATCCCGGTACGCGTCCAGGGCCCCGCCCAGCCCGCGGCGGCGCAGCGCCTCGGCGGCCAGCGGGCCGATCCCGCGCGCCTTGGGCTCGGCGCTCGGCTCGGCCAGCCGTTCCAGCACCAGCGACCTGGCTCCGGCGAGCCGTAACTCGGCGGCGAGCAGTAGCCCCACGGGCCCGGCCCCGACCACGATGACGTCGGCGTCCATCGTCACTCCTAAACTAGACTAGACCGTCTCGTCTCGTAGACTAGTCCCCAACCGAAGGAAGTGGGTACAGACCATGGCCGAGCACGGCCCGCGACGCTCCCCGGCCAAGCGCCGGGCCATCCTCGACGCCGCGATCAAGGTGTTCACCGACCAGGGGTACGCCCGGACGAGCGTGGACGCCATCGCCGCGGTGGCGGGGGTGGGCAAGCAGACGGTGTACGGCCACTTCGGGGACAAGGAGCAGCTGTTCCTCGCCGCGATCCAGGAGGCCAGGTCGGCGGTGAGCGCCACGCCGGTCGCGGACGGCGCCCTGGGTACGGGCGGCACCCCGGGCACGGGCGGCACCCCGGACACGGGCGGCACGCCGGGCGCCCCGGGCACGAGCACGCCGGACACGCCGGGCGCCCCGGGCACGAGCACGCCGGACACGCCGGGCGCCCCGGGCACGCCGGGCGTCGTCTTCGGCGGCGATCCCCGCGAGGACCTCACCGCGCTCGGCGAGCGGATCCTCGGCATCGCGCTCTCGCCCCACGTGTCGGCGCTGCACCGGCTGACCATCGCGGAGGTGGCGCACCATCCGGAGCTGCAGCGCACCTGGCGGGAGAGCTCGGCGTCGGCGGACCACGCGGTGGTCGACTACCTGCGCGACTGCGACGCCGACGGCCGGCTGCGGATCCCGGACCCGGTCAAGGCGGCACGCCAGTTCTCGCACCTGGTGATCACCGAAGGACGGGTCGAGACCGCGTACGGGATGCTGCCGCTGCGGCCCGAACGGCGCCACGCCATCGCCACCGACGCCGCCGACCTCATCGTCCGCGCCCACCGCCCCTGACAGCAAATCTCCCTTTTGTCGGTTTTGGGAGTCAAGTGAATAGTGTGACCAGTGTGACCAACGCATCCGCACGTCGCCAATTCGCCGCCTGACCCGCCATTTCTCCCTTTAGGATGGCGATATGTCTGCGTCGAAGTCGAATTTCGGACCCCACTAATCAGGCTGGCATCGCGTCCATAACTGCGGCAGAAACTTCTGGTGGCCTCTCTCCGTTCTGCGGATAGGTAAAACGGCAACTGTGAGGAAATGTGCGCGTCACTTCATCCCTCAGGTCCCTTCTCGCCCTGGCCGTGACCGCTGCTGTGGTGCTCTTACCGACAGCCGCGAGGGCTTCGCAGCCCTCTGACGTCAAACCCGTCCGCGTCGTCGTCCTGGTCGACGAGTCGGGCAGCCTGTCCGGCTCCGACGTCGCCCGTGAACGGGCCGCCACCCAGCTCATCGCCCTCAGCGAGCTCTCGCCGCAGTCGCAGGTGGCCGTGGTCGGCTTCGGCAGCTCCAACGGCCCAGGCCAGGCGGCCGTGGACATCGCCTGCCCGCTGACCGGCGTGGAGACGGCCCAGGACCGCGAGTCGCTGAGCCGGTGCGTGGAGAAGCTGCGCCGCCGTGCCGCCAACGAGGGCGGCGACACCGACCACGCCGCCGCCCTGGAGCAGGCGCTCGACATCATGAACACGCCCGACGACCGGCAGCGGGCGAAGATCGTGTTCCTGCTGACCGACGGCGTCCTCGACGTCAGGAACAGCCCGCAGTACGGCTCCGACGCCCAGGCGCGCAACCGCAACGCCCGGGCGCAGATCGACCGGAGCCTCCGGGACGCCGAGAAGGCGCGCGTGCAGATCTGGCCGCTGGGCTTCGGCTCGGCCGACAAGACGAGCCTCGACGCCTTCGCCGCCGGCGGCTGGCGGCAGCCCTGCGGCGACCAAGCGACGGCCACGCCCCGCGCGAGGGTCGTCGCGAGCTCGGCGGACGTGGAGCGATCCCTGCTCGAGGCGTTCGCCTACGCCCGGTGCGCGGGCATCGAGCAGTCGGTCACGGACTCGCTCGACCCGGGCGCCACCGTCGACCTCCAGGTCAACATCCCGGTCATCGCGACCGACGGCTCGATCGTGGTGGTCAAGCGCGACCGGCGCATCCGGGTGACCTACTTCGACCCCGACGGCAACCAGGTGCCCAAGCAGGGCGAGCAGAACGACTCCACCTTCCAGGTCGCCGGCGAGGCCGGCCCGGTGGAGTCGCTGCGCATCCGCAACCCGCTGCCCGGCAAGTGGCGGGTCCAGCTGACCTCGCCGCCGGGCGTCAGCCGCCAGGACGTCAGCGCGACCGTCGTCTGGCAGGGCGCCCTGCGCGCCTCCATCTCCCTGAGCAACCCCCGCCCGCGCCCGGGCGAGCAGGTGACCGTCCGGCTGCGCCTGCAGACCAGGACGGGCACGATCACCGACCCGGCGGCGCTGGAGGGCCTGCGCTTCACCGCCCGGATGTCCGGCGACGGCTTCCAGGAGCTGCCCATCGACCTGCGCGACACGGGTGACGGCCCGGACCGGGCCCAGGGCGACGGCGAATACTCCGGCCAGGTCACCATCCCGGCCTCGGCCACCGGCGCTCTGTCCTTCCTGGGCAGGGTCACCGGTCCGGGTGTCGCCGGCGACGAGCGGCCCTACGCGACGCGCGTCGCCGGACCCGCCGACCGGCTCCGCGCCCAGGTGCAGCTCGACGCGGCCACCGTGGAGCCGGGTGGGGAGGTCGCCGGCACCGTACGCGTGACCAACGACGCCGAGCCCGCCCAGCTCGCCCTGCGGCTCGTCGACGTCCCGGGCACGGTGAGCCTGTCCGTCCAGCGGTTCCAGGCGCCGGCGGGCGCCTCCGAGCACGCCCTCAAGCTGCGGATCGGCGCCGACGCGCCCAAGGGCCCGGTCGGCGGCTCGGTCCAGGTGGTCGACGCGGCCGGGCAGGTGGTGGCCGAGGAGTTCGTCGACGTCGACGTGCAGCCGCCCACCCCGCTGTGGCAGCGGCTGCTCCAAGCCCTCCTGGTCCTCCTGCTGATCATGGCGGTGGCCGTGCCGCTGCTGCTCGTCAGGAGGCGCGCGCGGATGCGGGCGGCCGATCCGAGCGAGCTGACCTTCTACCTCTTCGAACGGCCGGGCGAGCCGTACGTCAGCAAGATGCAGGCGCCCCTCGGCGAAGGGCCCGAGTTCACCTTCGAGATCTCCGGCGGCCGCCTGGTGCGCACGTTCGGCACCGGTTACGCGGCCCGCCGGGGCGGCGGCCAGACCGTCGTGGTCCGCGACCCGTCCGGGCAGGAGCTGGAGCCGCTGCGCCCGGGGCGCCCGGTCCCGCTGCCCGGCGGCATGTTCCTCGGCGTCGACGACGCCCGGGTCAAGGGCGCGGAACAACCCGTGTACGGCTCGCCGGAGCCGTACCAGAGCAGGACCCACAGACCGATGCCAGGCGACGACCTGTTGTGAGGGGCGCATGAGGATCTTCGACCCGATGATGTTCGTGGGGCTCGGCGGCACCGGCTGCCGGGTCGGAGTGGAGCTGGAGCGGCGGCTGCGGGACGAGCTCTGCGGTCCGGACGGCATGGACCTGATCAGGAACTTCAGCTGGCAGAACTACCAACCCTACGAATTGCCCTCCTGCCTGCAGTTCGTCTATGTCGACCTCAACGAGGCCGAGCTGACCCGCACCCGGCGCCGGGTGGTGCCGACCGAGCGGGAGTTCCCGGCGGCCGGCCGGACCGCCCACCTGATCCACGACGTGGGGCCGAAATTCGACTCCTATCCGGAGGTGGCCCGCAGCCTGCGGGCCACGTCGAGCGATCACGTCAAGGACTGGTTGCCGCCGCGCGAGCAGGAGCCGCTGGTCGCCCCGCTGATGCGCGGCGCCGGGCAGCTGCCCACGGTGGCCAGGGCGGCGCTGTTCGAGCGGATGCGGCACGGCCCCGGGCCGGTGGTGCAGGGCATCGACGACGCCATCGGCGCGATCAGCAATTCGGGCAGCGAGCTGGCCGCGCTGGGCGGCCGGCTGAGACGCAGCTGCGACGTCTTCGTGGCCTTCTCGGTGGCGGGCGGCACCGGCAGCGGCATCTTCTACGACTACCTGCACCTGATCGGCGACGCCTTCGCCCGCAATCACATCAGGGCGCGGATCTACCCGCTGGTCGTCATGCCGTCGGCCTTCGCCGAGGGCAAGGGCGGCGGCCGCCGGGCCCGCCTCAATGCCGGAGCCGGCCTGCTGGACCTGTTCCGGCTGGTCGACGACCAGAACGCGCCGCACGCCGGCACGCAGGTCGACGAGCAGGGCATCGCCGGCGAGCTCGGCGTGCGCTACCCGGCCAAGGGCGAGGTGCGGCTGGCCACCGGCACCGTGCAGACGGCGTTCCTGTTCACCATGCCGCCCGGCGTCGAGCGGGACGACCTGCACCGCTCGATCGCCTCCCTGATCGTCTCGCTGGCCGGCACCCAGCCGCGCGCCTCGGGCGACGGCGGCGGCATGGAGGACCGCGGCGAGTCCTCCTTCGCCGACGACTTCATCAACCGGGCCGTGGAACGCGAGGTGGCGGCGGCCTCCGGCATCGGCAACCGGGGCGTTTCGACGGCCTTCGTCTCCTCCATGACCGTCCCCGTGGAGGAGCTGGCCGACCTGGTCAGCTCCCGGCTGCTGGCCCGCGCGGTGACGCAGCTCGAAGCCGTGCCGCCGGGCGCCGCCGAGAGCAACGTCGACGAGATCCGGCGCATGTTCACCACCACCAACCTCGAGCCGCTCAACACCCGCGAGCCGCTGCCGCTGCCGGACGTCCGCCCCGCCACCGGCGCGGCCGAGATCCAGAAGTCGCTGGCCAACCGGATGCGGGCGATGGAGGACAACCTGGCCTCGCTCGAACGGCAGCTCAACCGCGTCGTGCCGACCCTGGCCCAGGAGATGGACGTGCGCCGCGGCGCGCTCGAAGCGCTCGGCCAGGTCGACCCGTTCCGGCTGCGGCGGGTGGTGGTCGGCCTGCCCGGCGACGTGCACGAGGCCGACCGGCTGGGCTTCGCCGGGCTCCTGGACCACCGCAGGGCGCAGCCGCGCAAGCCGTACGACAACATGACCGAGGCCCCGCCGCAGCCGCGACCGATGCGGGACCGGCTGCTGCGCAAGGTGCAGTGGACCGACCCCGAGGTCCAGGCGTCGATCGCCGACCAGGACACCTGGTACCTGTGGCGCAGCCAGGGGCTCTGGCATCGGGCGTGGGCCGACCAGATGCCCCGCTGGGAGCCGCGCCGCAAGCAGCTCATCCGCGAGGTGCGCGAGTTCACGCAGGTCTTCGCCGAGCACGCCGAGGCCGACGCCGAGCGCTTCGCGCGCCGGGCCGGCGAGCTCTACGAGACCCGCGTGGGCGTCTACCACCTGCTGCCGCCCGCGGGCGCGGAGTCCTTCTACGACGCCGTCGTCCGCCGCTTCGTCGACGTCTTCGTCTCCCGCCAGCTGCTGCGCCCCACCGACGGCGAGGCCGCCGTGGCCAACGCGCTGATCGGCCCGGACGGCTGGCGGCACGCCTACGACCTGGCCTGGCGGACGGGCAAACCGGCCGACGCGCTCACCTGGGTGCGCGACCGGCTCAAGCTGGAGGTCAAGAAGCTGTTCAAGGACCAGGACGAGGCCGCCGCGCTGGGCGAACAGCCGCTGCTGCCCTCCCTGGCCGACATCCTCGCCCAGGCCGCCTCGGGCGGCGGCGACGACCCGCACGTACGGCAGTTCCAGCTCAAGCTGGCCGACCTGGTGCCGGGCGGCTTCACGCCCGACGGCACCGGCGACCTGAAGGTGCTGGTCTCCTATCCGGCGCCGGCCAAGGACCCCGCCCTCGAACGGTTCCTCAAGGACCGGATCGACCTGCCGGGCGAGCCCGACTACCGCAACATCGACGCCGACTCGGTGACCGTCGTGCAACTGCGCACCTCGATGGGCCTGACCCAGGTCCGCGAGCTGCGCGAAGTGCTGCACAGCTGGGCCGACGCGCTGCGCGACGAGCGGCCGCAGGACCACCTGAAGTGGCGCCAGCGGCTCGGCTACGACTTCGGCTACCTGGCCACGACCGAGGAGCACCGGGTCCGGATCCTGCACCGGCTGCTCTGCCTGCTGTGGAACGGCCGGGTCAGCGTGGTGGAGGGCGAGCTGAGCTCGCCGGCGCGGATCCGGATCGACGTCGAGGGCGGCTCGATGACGCTCCCGCTGACCGGGTACGGCAAGGCCTCCTCGTGGCCGAGCATGCTGCGGGCCTACGAGCAGTGGGTGATCGGCGGCGACGAGGAGTTCCGCAGCCTGGTCAGCGAGCAGCTCATGAACGCCACCCCGAAGGGCCTGGCCGGCGCCCCCAGCGTGCCCGACCCGCTCTACCACCTCGTCACCGGCATGTCCGCCGACCAGCTCGGCCTGCTGGAGATCATGGTGCCCAAGCTGCCGTCGGGCGCGCGCAACCGGGCCGACCAGCTGATCACCTTCTGGGCGCACACCCTGCCCGCCGCCCTGGACCTGCCGTTCGAGCGGGTCGCCGAGGCTGTCGCCTACAACCTGCGCGACCTGGACGCGCTCCTCGGGGAGTGAGCATGGTCGTCGTGCTCGACCTGCGCAAGGGTGAGCTGGAGCGGCTCGGCGCCCGGGTCCTGGTGGTGGCCGACACCGAGCGCCTGGCCGGCGCGCAGCAGGTGCTCCAGGACGTCTTCAGCTCGCGCCTGGTCAGGTCGGTGCTCGTCCTTGCGGTGGGCCCCGACCTGCGTCTGCCCCCCGTACTGGGCGGGGAGAGCCGCAGGGTGCTCTGGGTGAGCGACCCCAGCGGCATCCTGTGGAACGCCGACACGGGTGAGGCGGCCCACGGGCCCGGGGTGAGCGCGGAGGCCATCCTGATCGACCTGCTCACCCTGCCGGAGGTCTTCGACGAAGTGGTCAACAGCCTGGGCGACATCCCGTACGGCACCGCCTCGCCCGGCTGGCGCATCGTGGCCGGCCGGATCGACCCCGAGGTGCTCGGCCAGGCCTTCCGCGAGGTGGCCGAACGCTTCGACGGGCCCGTCCAGCAGGACACGGCCACCTTCAGCTCGCCGCTGGCCACCGCGCTCCCGGTGCTCAGCGGCACCGTCGACCTGCCCGCCGACCTCCTCGACGCGCTCATTCCCGAGGGCCCGCTGGACCGGCTCTACCGGGGCGCCGCCGAACGGATCGACCAGGCGGCCCGAGCCCTGGACGACCTCGGCTACTTCCACAACGCCCGGGCCCGGGCCGCGACCGTCGACAAGGTGATCGCCGCCGGGCAGGCGCTCGCCCAGTTCCGCGACACCGTCGCGCGGCTCTTCGAGGAGATCGACCACACCGGCGAGAACGCCGCCGAGCAGCTGGCCGCGCACGGGATCAGGTTCGCCGTCCCCGCCGACATGGGCCACGCCCAGATCGTCGGCGAGCTGCGCGCCGACCTGGAGGCGGCCCTGGCCGAGCGCAAGAGCGTGCTGCGGATGGTCTCCCGCTTCCGCCTGCTGGCCGACCACAGCGCGCCCATCGGCAGCCGCGCCTTCGTCGGCGATCTCTGGCGGGCCTGCCCGGACGAGCTGCTCAACGCGCTGCACGCGCCCGCCGAGTTCCCCGCTGCGTTCCTGCCCCGCTTCGTCCTCTGGCGGCGCTCGCGGGCGTGGTGGCGCGAGCAGCTCTCGCTCGGGCCGGCCAGGACCGCCCTCGACGACCTGCGCTCGATGCTCGAACGGGTCGCGGCCAGCGAGTGGATGCTCGGCCAGGCCCGCATGCACACCTCCGACGCCTCCCGCACGCTGGCGGCGGCGCTGAACGAGATCTGCCAGCAGGTCTCCTGGACGCTGACCGACTGGAGCAAGGCCGAGACCGGCCAGGCCGCCGCCAGCCCGGCGCTCGACGAGGAGGTCACCGTACGATTGCGCGACCGCGGCGGCCAGCTGCGCGAGGTCATCACCGGCGACCTCGTCGACGCGGTCACGAGCTGGCTGGAGCCCGCCTGGACCTCCCTCGAACAGGGCGCCTACCGGGACGCGCAGGTGGGGCTGGACCGCCGGGTCGACGAGACGCTGCGGCAGTACCGCTACCACCTGACCCATCGGGGCGTCCAGGAACGCCCCGACTTCGGCACCGGCGACACCGGCCGCCAGGAGCTCGTCGACGCGGTCTGGCGGCAGTCCCAGCAGGTCGTGCGCGCGCTGCGGGCCCAGGCGAACGGCCAGATGCTGCAACTGTGCGGCGACCGCGATCTGGCGATGCTGCTGCGGCAGGCGTACGCGGTGCGCTTCGCGCCCAGGGCCGTGCGCGGGCAGGGAAACCCGCCCGACGTCGTGTGGACCCGGTCAGGACAGTACGCCGGCACCCTGCGCCTGGTGCCGCTGCGCCCCGGGACGGTCGAGGAGAACTGGAGCGAGGATGGAACCTGAGCCGCTGACCTTCTTCACTCCCGACGGCGACCGCGTGACCTGGGAAGTGGAGGCGGAGCCGGACCACGACCCCTTCGAGCGCCGGCTGACGCTCGTCGTCCAGGGCGCCAAGATCGTGCAGCGGCGGGTGCCCCGCGCGGAGGGGCGCGACCGCGACCACCTCTACGAGCTGCTGGAGAACGAGGCCCGGATGGGCGCCAGGCTGCTCGCCCGGCTGCGGCGGGCCTACCCCGTCGAGCTGCCCCGGCTGATGGGCTACAGCCTGGACGAGGAGGAGCCCTTCGTGCTGCTCTCCGACCACCGGGGCGAGCCGGTCACCCGCTTCGCCGGCGCGCTGCTGATCGCCGAGCAGCGGGCCCTGCAGGCGAGCCTCTTCCGCGCCGTGCGCATCCTGTCGGCCTGCGACATCGTCCACCGGCGCATCGACCCGGGCACCGTGCGCTGGGACGGCACAGCCGTACAGCTGACCGACCTCAGCCAGGCCACGCTCGTCGGCAACCGCCGGCTGCGGCTGGGCGAGGCCCCCTACGCCGCGCCGGAGCAGCGCGCGGGCACCGGCCGCGCCTCCACCGCCGACGACCTCTGGAGCGCCGGCATGGTGATCTACCGCACGGTCACCGGCCGCGAGGTCGCCGACCGCCCCGACCTCGCCGCCGCCCCCGCGCTGCAGCCCATCCACGACGTCTTCTCCGGGCAGCCGCCGTCGGCGCTGGAGGTGCTCGACCGGCTGCGCGAGCCGGACCCGATGCGCTCCATCCCCGCCGAACAGGACCTGCGGCTGGAGGAGGGCCGCGTCGCCTTCGACCGGGCCCGCGAAGCCAAGCGCGAGCCGGACGCGGAACCACCTCCGCCCGTCACCCGGATCGAGCAGGTGCCGCGGGAGCAGCCGCAGAAGTGGTGGGCCCGCTGGCTCCCGCTGGCCGTGCTGGCCGCCCTCGTCGTGGTCGTCTGGATGGTGATCCGATGATCCTCTGCCCGATCTGCCTGCACGAGTTCGCCTGGAGCGAGGACGAGCTCTACGAACGCACCCCGGCGGGCCACTACCAGCCGCTCTCCCTGGAGCACGCGACCGGGGCCCGCCGCGAGGATCTGCTGCGCGCCGCCCACGTCCGCTGCCCGGCGCCCGTGGCCGACCCGAGCCTCGAACACCACCTGCCCTACACCTACGTACGGCACGGCCGCCCGCTGGTGATCGGGCTGGTCGGCGGGCCGGAGACGGGCAAGACCCACCTGCTGGCCTCGATGATCGGCGCCATCGAGCAGGGCGGGCTGCGGCCGTACGGGCTGACCGCGGACGCGGTGGACATCGAGCGGCACGCCGAGTACGTCAACACGTACGTGCACCCGCTGATGGTGGAGCGGACCGCGCTCTCGCGCACCACCCACCGGGCCACCGCCGAACCGGCCGACGCGCTGCTGGTCAACGACGGCCGGCACACCACCGCGGTGGCCTTCTTCGACATCGCCGGCGAGCTGCTGCGCAGCTCCACCCACGAGGCGACCAGGTTCGTGCCGGCCGTCGGCGGGTTGCTCTTCGTGATCGACGCCGCCACCAGGTCGGCCAGGATGGGCGACGAGTCCTTCCGCGCCGTGCTCGACCGGCTGCCCAAGAGCGGCGGGCGGCTGGACATCCCCGCCGTCATCGCGGTCACCAAGAGCGACGCGGTGCGCTTCGAGGCGCCGGTGGACACCTGGCTGTACGACGAGCCCGACCGGCTGGACCAGGTGGACGTCCTGCGGGAGAGCCGCGACGTCTACGCCTTCCTGCACCGGCAAGGCGCGCAGGCGTGGCTCAGCCCTTACGACAAATGCCACAGATGCAGCCTGCATTTCGTCTCGGCGACGGGCTCGGCCCCGGTCGACGGGCGCTTCCCCAGGGGCGTGCGGCCGCGACGCGTGCTGGCGCCCCTGATCTCGCTCCTCGCGATGACCGGTGTCCTGCGCGGCTATCCGGAGGTGGGGCTCTGATGGGGCGTTACTCCAGCGTCGACTGGATCCTGTTCGAGTGGGACGAGCGCCGCACCGGCCTCGGTCCCGTGCGTTCCTCCCTGGAGGACACCCGCGGCTGGTACCACCAGCTCGGGCCCTGGCTCGACCCCGGGCCCGCGCCCGGCGTCAGCGTCTGCCGGCTCATGGTGGACGGTCGCGTGGTGGTGCTCTCGCGCACGCGCACCGGCGGCTCCGACAGCAGGCGGACCATCCGGGTCCAGGCGTACCTGGGCGGCTCCGCCGCCAACGCCTCGGCGATGCCGAACGTCCGCCAGGCGCTCGCGCTCGCGCCCGGCTGGAGCTCGCTGCTGCCCGCCGACCCGGAGCCGCTCGACCTGGCCGTGCTGCTGCGCCCCTACGCCGACTCCAGCGCGGCACTCGACCGGCGCGCCCGCGCCGAGGCGCCGGCGCTCGCGCCGATCGTCTGCGAAGCGCTGCGCGGGCACCGGGAGCCGCTGTCGGTGGTGGCCCAGGGGGAGGCCGTCGTGCAGCTGTGGGGGCTGGTGGACATCCTCGACCTGGTGCTCGGGCGCTATCCGGAGACGTTCTCCACCTACGAGAGCGACGACCTCAAGCAGGGGGCCGAGGTCATCTTCCTGCAGCAGTGGCCGGGGCCGTCGTCGCGGGCCTCGCACCGGCGGCGCGTGGATCTGCGGGCTCCCGACCAGAGCGACCTGTACGGCGAGATGGCGGCCATGGTCGTCGACGCGTACGCGGGCCGGCGCCTGCCGGACCTGGTCAAACGGCTGCGGATCAACGACGGGACGGCGCTGGAGGAGCGAGTCGAGCTGCTCAGGGCCGCCCTGCGCGAGCCGCCGAAACCCGTACCGGCCGAGCCCCGGACGCCTCCCCCTTCCGAGCCCCGGACGCCTTCCCCTCCCGAACCCTGGACGCCTCCCCCTCCCGAACCCTCAGAACCGGCACCCGCTCCCCCGCCGGCCCCCGCGTCCGCGGTGGCATCCGGACCCCGGACCCGCGTGCCCGCCGGACGGCCCGCACCGGGCCCCGCGCCCGTGTCGCAGGAGGGGCCGCCCGCCTCGGGAACCCGCGCGCCGGCTGCGCCGCCGGCCCGCCCGGAGGCGCAGCCCGTCGCGGTGCGCGACGCCTTCGACTACTTCCTGGCGGAGCTGGCGGAGGCGACCACCGCCGGGGCGGCCCGCGGCATCCTGCGGGACGTCCACGCCTGGGCGCGGACGCGCCCGCCGGCCGACGTGCGCTCCCGGCTGCACGCCCTGGTGCCCGAACTGGAGCGGCTGCTGCCCGACGACGAGGTCAACCCGATCCTGCGCGACCTGCTGGACCCGGACGCCCCCGCCGAGGCCGTCCGGTCCGCCTGGCTCGATCCCCGCTGGCTCGTCCTGGCCGCGGTGCTGCTGGTCGTGCTCGTCCTGCAGGTCGTGACCACGATCCTGCGCTGACCACCGGTCAACCGGCCAGCCGGTTCAGGAGGGCGGCCAGGGCGGCGCGGTCGTTGACCCCGGTCTTGTCATAGACCGCGTACAGGGTGTTGGCCACGGTGCGGACGGACACCACGAGCCGCTCGGCGATCTCGCGGTTGGTCAGCCCCTGGGCGGCCAGCACCGCGATCTCGCGCTGCCTGGGCGTCAGGCTGGGCACGTCGAGGTCCATCAGCGCGAGCGTACGGGCGCCCTGGCAGTGCTGCGAGAGCCGCCAGGCCCGGGTCTGCGCCGCCCGCGTCCCGCGCGCCAGCCCGGCCTCGCGGTAGCGGGCCGCCGCCTGCGCCGCCGCCTCGGCCGCGTACAGCAGCAGGCCGAGCCGCTCGAAGCCCTCCGAGACCGCGTCGAGCTGCGCGCCGTCGCGGGCGGCGGCGTGCCGCGCGAACAGCGCCACCAGCGGGCCGTCCACGTCGAGCGCGGCCAGCCGCGCGGACACCAGGTCGGCGCGGCCCAGCCGGACGACGTCGTGCAGCAGGAACGGCACGTCGCACGGCAGCGCGCCCTCGGCGCTCTCCAGGCAGAGCTCGACGGCCCCGGCCGCGTCGCCACGACCGGCCAGGGTCCACGCCCGGGCCAGGCGCAGGGGCACGACGACGGACGGGCCGATCGGCGCCCCCGTCGCCTCCGCCCGCTCCAGCGCCTGCTCGGCCGCGGCGACCTCGCCGAGCAGCGCGTACGCGTGCGCGAGCTCGCCCAGGCACGACCCCGCCTGCACGCTGCGGCCGGGCAGCCGCGCGGCGGTGTCGCGGGCCCACGCGAGGGCGTCGGCGACCCGGCCGCGCAGCCGCAGCACGCGGGCCGTCCACATGCCGAACTCCAGGTTCGCCCGCGTCCAGGCACGGAACGGGCCCTCCAGGCCGTACCCCTGCCCGGCGAGCCGCTCGGCGGTGTCCAGATCGCCGAGCAGCAGCGCGGCGTGCGTGGCGTGGCCGGTCAAGGCCGCCGACAGGCTGCGCATCTCGTTCGGCTCCTTCACCAGCCCGGCGCCGATCTCCGCCACGCGGGCCAGGCATTCCGCGGCCCGCCCCTGCGCCACCAGCACCGCCGCCTCGGCCCCGCTGATCATCCTCGCGCCGTGCGGGCTGAACGGGCCCAGGTCCCGCGCCCGCGCCATCAGGTCCTCGGCGACAGCGGGGTCGCCGACCAGGACGGCCAGGACGGCCCGCATGATGAGAGTCGCCTGCCGAGCCTGAACCTCGTGGACGAGCCCGCTGGTCTCCTCGAGGACGGCTCGCGCCCGTGCGACGTCCCCGAGCCCGACGGCCAGGTTCATCGCCCGCTGCACGCCGAGGTCGGTGCGGGCCCCCTCCCCCATCTCCGCCGCCCAGGCGGTGGCGAACACCTCCTCGGCCTCGGCGTACCGGTCGGTGTAGAACAGCACGGTGCCCAGTGCGGCCAGCGCGGGTGTCCCGCCGCCCGCGGCCACGGCCGCGCGCCCGAGCCGTACGGCCAGCTCCAGGTCCCGGATGACCCTGGCGCGCTCGCAGCCGGCCAGCAGCAGCCCGGGATCGCCCGGCAGGCCGCCGTCCAGCCGCCAGACCGCCACCCTGAGCACGTCCTCGCGCCGCCGCAGCCCGGCCTCCGAGACCGCCTGCGCCAGGCGGCGCACCATCGTGCGGGCGCGCAGCACCCCGCAGCCGTCCCTGATGACCTCGCCGTACAGCGGGTGCGCGAGCCGCACCTGGAGCCGCCGGCCGTCCGGCTGCACCGTGACGAGCTGCCGGTCCTCCAGGTGCTGGACGGCGTCGAGCGACCCGAGGGCGGCCAGCAGGTCGGCGCCGAGCGGCTCGCCGTACGCCAGCAGCTCCAGCGCCTCGCGCTCCCGCGCGTTCACCTCGCCGATGCGGCCCGCGATGGTCTCGCGCAGCGTGGGCGTGATCGTCAGCGGCCCGCTCCACCGCCACACTCCCCCGTCGGCGACGAGCATCCCGGACAGCACGAGTTCGCGCAGGTAGAGGGCATTGCCCTGGCTGACGCGCCACAGCCGGGCCACGGTCGCCGCCTCCACCCGGCCGCCCAGCGCGGCCTCCAGGACGGCCGCCGTCTCCTCCAGGGAGAACGGCTCCAGCTCCAGCCGCGGCACCAGGTCGTCCTTCCACAGCGCGAGCACCGCGTCCGGCACGGGCGTCCGGCTGCGCAGCGTCGCGATCACCCGGGTGCCGTCCCAGGTCACGAGGTGGTGGACGAGTGCGGCCGAGACCGGGTCGAGCAGGTGGGCGTCGTCCACCACCAGCACCGGCACGCGCAGCGCGGCGGCCGCCCAGCCCAGCGGGTTGCCGGCGGGCGGCGTGGCGGGCAGCAGCGGGGCGAAGGCGCCCAGCGGGACCTCCGCGGCGGCCGCCGTGGCCCGCGCCCAGGCGACCCCGTCGAGACCGTGCACGGCCTGCGCCGCCAGCCGGCTCTTGCCGGTGCCCGGCGGACCGGCCACGACGACGCCCTTGGCGGCGGACCTGATCTCCGCCAGCTGCGCCGTACGCCCGATGAACGGCCAGGAGCCTGCCACGGCGAAAGCGTATTTGAGTAGGCCATGCTCATGCGAGCGCATTGTCCCGCCCTGCATGCTTGGGGCCATGACCATGGCGCTGACCACAGGCCTGACCGACCTCGTACGGGAGAGCCTCGGCGACCCCCTCGCCGAGATCGCCGACCAGCACGTCGACCTCCTCGACTCCGGTCCCGGAGCGCTGTCGACGACCTCGCTCCACCGCGTGCGCGGCACCACGACCGGCGGCGTGACCTGGTCGTTCTTCGTCAAGGCGATCCACGAGATCAGGCACTCGCCCGGGTACGCGGACATCCCCGAGCCGCTGCGGGCCACCGCGCTCGCGCACTTCCCCTGGCGGGCCGACGCGGACGTCTACCTGGCCCGCCCCCGGCTCCCCGGCGGGCTGCGGCTGCCCCGGATGTACCGGCTGGACGACCTGGGCGACGACCGGCTCGTCATGTGGCTGGAGGACGTGCGGGTCGCGCCCGCCGCATGGGACCTCGACCGCTACCGCGCCGCCGCCCGCCGGCTCGGCGACCTGGCCGCCGCACACCCGCTCGCGGGCCGTACGTCAGCGCCGCGCGAACCCCTCAACCGCGGCCTGCGCTACTACTGCGCGGGCCCGCTCGCCAACCTGTTCCTGCCCACCCTGCGCGACCCGGCGACGTGGCGGCACCCGCTGCTCGCCGCGAACGCCGACCCCCTGCTGCAGGCCGACCTGCTGGCCCTCGCCGACCGCATCGACCCGCTGCTGGACGCCCTGGACCGCCTCCCCCACACCCTCGTCCACGGCGACGCCAGCCCCGCCAACCTGCTGATCCCGGCCGACGGCTCGGCGGAGTTCGTGGCCATCGACTGGAGCTGGCCGTACCCGGGGGCCGTGGGCTTCGACCTCGGCCAGCTCCTCGTCGGCCGGGCCCACACCGGCGACCTCGACCCGGCGGACCTGCCCGCCGTCCACGAGGCGATCGAGGCCGCGTACACCGCCGCGGTGGCCGGCCTCGCGGACCCCGCCGAGGTCTCCTTCGGCTACGCCGCCACCCTCGTGCTGCGCAGCGCCTGGACCGCGATCCCCTTCGAACTCCTGGGCCAGGCCCCGACCCCCGAGCTGCACGCCCTGTTCCGCAAGCGGGTTCGGCTCGCCCGGTTCATCGTCGACCTGGGACGCTCGCTGCTCCTTTAGGCGCGGCTCCTTCAGGCGCGGCTCCTTCAGGCGCGGCCGGCGGGGCTCTCCCGTCGCCGCCGGGCCGTCGCCGCCGTCACGGCGAAATGATCGCGCTCGCGCCGCGCAGCAGCTCGTCCCGGAGTTCGTCGGCCGGGACATCCGGAAGATGGCTGATCGGGTCGGTGGCCGCGGCGAAGGCCTGGGCGGCCCGTACGCGGCGGCGCCAGTCCGGATCGGGGCCGGCCAGCAGCTCGACGGCCCGGCTGGTGATGCTCACCACGCGCGACATGAGCTCGGTGGTCTCCTCGCCGTAGACGGAGGCGTCGCGCAGCAGCAGCACCATCGTCTCGCGGTGGCCGAGCATGACGTCGACGCAGCCGCCGAGCACGCGCTGCCGCACCTCGGCGGGGGTGGGCGCCGCGGCGGCTTCCCGGATCGTCGAGTCGAGCTGGTCGATCGGGGGCCTCACCAGGCAGTCGAGTATCTCGCCCTTGCTGCGGAAGTGGTGGTAAAGGGAGGGCTTGCTGATGCCGACCCGTTCGGCGACGTCCCGCATGCTGGCCGCACGGTAGGTCTGCGCGGTGAACAGCTCCCGCGCTGCCTCGATGATGCGCAGCCGGGTGTCGGAGGTCTCGTTCGGCGCCAATCGCTGTGCCTTTCTCGGTTCGGGCTGAAAGCATACCCCGGTTGCCAACCGTCCGGTCGGTAGGCTAGCGTTCCGGCCGCCCGACCGACCGGTAGGTCGGCTCTGATGCGAGGAGCGTGACGATGGCCCAGCTCGAAGGAACCACCGCCGACGGATTCCAGGCGGTGCGCGAGTCGTTCGAACGGAACTTCACCCACGGAGGCGAGGTCGGCGCCGGGCTCACCGTCTACCGGCACGGCAGCCCCGTCGTGGATCTATGGGGCGGATACGCCGACCAGGAGACCCGCAGACCCTGGCGGCGCGACACCATTGCCCCCATCGCCTCCACCTGCAAGACGTTCGCCACGGGCGCCGCGCTGGTGCTGGCCGAACGCGGCGAGGTGGACCTGGAGGCCCCCGTGGCCCGCTACTGGCCGGAGTTCGCCCAGAACGGCAAGGGCGAGATCACCGTACGGACGCTGCTCAGCCACCGCGCCGGCCTGCCCACCCTGGACACCCACCCCATCACCTGGGAGGACCTCCGCGACTGGACCCCCATCACCGACGCCCTCGCGGCCGCCGCCCCCGAATGGCCCCCGGGCACCGCCCACGGCTACCACGGCGTCAGCATCGGCCACCTCGCCGGGGAGATCGTCCGCCGCGTCTCTGGGCACACGCTGAGCGAATTCCTCGAACGCGAGATCACCGGCCCGCTCGGCCTCGACTGCTACGTCCGCGTCCCCGACAGCGCCGTGCCGCGCATGGCCACCATGGTCGTCCCCGACGCCGAGGCCATGCGGCTCGGCATGGAGGTCCCCGAACTCGCCGAATTCACCAAAGCGCTCAACGACCCCGCCACCCTGTCCTACCGCGCCTTCTACGGCAGCGTCGCCATCGGCTGGGACAGCACCAACGACCCCCGTACGTACCAGGTGGAGAGCCCCTCGATGGACGGCGTCGCCTCCGCCCACTCCCTGGCCCGCTACTTCGCCGCCCTGATCGGCGAGGTCGACGGCATCCGGCTGCTCGGGCCCGAACTCGTCGACCGGATCCGCACCCCGCAGGCCGACGGGATCGACCAGACCCTGCGGGTGCACACCGCCTGGGGCATCGGCTTCGCCGTGCCCGGCGGCCCGTTCTGGCCCGCGCCCGGGCACGTCACCGGGCTGTTCGGCCAGGGCGGCGCCACCGGCTCGTTCGCCTTCGCCGACCCGGCCCGCGGCCTCGCCTTCGGCTACGTCCCCAACCGCGGCTCCGAACTGCTGGAGGGCGGCGACTTCCGGGTCCGCTCCCTGGTCGAGACGCTGTACGCCGCGCTGGACGACGGTCGATGACCGAGCCGGGCGGCCGGCCAGACCCCGGCCGCCCCTGCTCTCGTCCGGAAAGACCTAGTGGGCCGCCTCGTACTGCTCCACGACCGTGGCGGCGATACGGCCCCGCTCGCTCACCGGCAGCCCCTGAGCCTTGGCCCACCGCCTGATCTCAGTCGACTTCTCACGGGTGACGGCCCGTGAGGTGCCGGCGCCACCGCGCCGGCCGCGAACACCTCGCTCGGCGCGGACCGCGCGAGCCTTGGTGATAAAGGGAGCGAGAGCCTTCTCCAGCTTCTCCCGGTTGGAGCCCGACAGGTCGATCTCGTAGCTGGTGCCGTCGAGAGCGAACCTTGTGGTCCCCTCGGCGTCACTGCCGTCGATGTCATCGACAAAGGACTCAACAATGCGCTTCGCCATGATGCTGCTCCGATTACGTAATGGTTGCAGGTACTGTAGCTCCCTTCAGCAGATCACGCACCTCCTTGCGGCGCCGTGCTGACACAATCGAACTTCGCGATCGCGTCCCGCACTACAACGCCTTTCGCTGTTGTGCCGCGGTTTTCGCGCCTCTCGTGCCCGGCATTCATCGGCGAAGCGCCGCCGCATGGCCGGGCAGGGAACATACCAGGACCCGACCTGCGCGAGGCTCGCCCAAAGACCTGCACGAGATCCCTTCTGCCCTTCTCACCAGTGATAAGCCATCAACAAGCGGCGATATCTTCGGCATCGGACACCCGCGGCCGTCATCCCGCCTCCTCCGGCGCACAGCACACCCTCGCGGGCGCGAGACGCTCTTGCCCGGGACCGCCCGCACCCGCGCCGATCCTGCGCCCCGTCTCCGCTCTCAGCAACCTAGTGGCAAGTGCGCCCGCCCCGCGGTCAATAGCGATGAATCCGCTATGTTGAAGTTCGATTCAAAGGTTTGCCGGGCCATATCAGGTATTGGCCGAGAACCGCAACTCGAGCCGGGCGCACCGCATCGACGTTTACCAGATTCGCCCGCGCCGGCTCAGCCGGATCCGCCCTTTACAAAGTAGATTTCTAGCTGTTTCGGGGCCACCGGCACGGTCTTTCCCCGTCCGCGACACCACCCCTCGTGGTTGGAAGTCGTGGGCGTGGACGGCGTTCTCGCTCTCACGGATCTCGGTGGCTCCCGCAGGGACCACCTCGTCGACGCCGTCCGGCCCCGAGCGCGCGCTCGAACGGGTCGTGGGTGCCGTTGACCAGCCGTCCGCCCAGCTCAGTAGGCTCGAAGTGTGGGAGGGAGGCCATTATGGTCACCGACATCATCCTGGGTTTCCTCGCGACCATCGCCATATTGACCGGGTTCGGGGGCGTCAGGATCATCAATCAGGTCGAGCGCGGCATCGTGTTCCGCTTCGGCCGGGCGCAGAAGGAGATCCGCCGGCCGGGAATCGCCTTTCTCATCCCGATGGTGGACCGGATGAAGAAGGTGAACGTGCAGATCGTCACGATGCCGGTGCCCACGCAGGAGGGCATCACCCGTGACAACGTGTCGGTCCAGGTCGATGCCGTCGCCTACTTCCGGGTGCAGGACCCGCTGCGGGCGGCCGTCGACGTGCAGAACTACCTGTTCGCCGTGGAACAGGTGGCGCAGACGTCGCTGCGCTCCATCATCGGCAAGAGCGAGCTGGACGATCTGCTCTCCAACCGCGAGGAGCTGAACAAGGGCCTCGCACTCATGATCGACAGCCCGGCGCTCGGCTGGGGCATCCACATCGACCGCGTGGAGATCAAGGACGTCACGCTTCCCGAGTCCATGAAGCGCTCCGTGGCCCGCCAGGCCGAGGCCGAGCGGGAGCGCCGGGCCCGGGTGATCACCGCGGACGGCGAGTTCCAGGCCGCCCAGAAACTCGCCGACGCCTCCGCGATCATGGCGCACACGCCGAGCGCCCTGCAGCTGCGGCTCCTGCAGACGGTCGTCGAGGTGGCGGCCGAGAAGACCTCCACGCTGGTGATGCCGCTGCCGGTGGAGGTGCTGCGCTTCTTCGACCGCGGGGGGCAGGGCTCCGCCGCGCTGGAGGAGTCGGAGGAGCCGGTCCCGGGCGAGAAGAGCGCGCCGCCTGCGCAGCTGACGCAGCCGGACGAGCTCACCAAGATCCTCGGCCTGCGCGAGACAGCGAACCGCCCCGATTCCTGACCTCAGGGCGATCGACGACCAAACCCACGAAACCCACGACCGGGAGCGGGCTACGGCGGGAAGCAGGCCACGACCGGGAGCAGGCCACCGCCGCCAGGCCGGCAGCCCGTCACCGCCGCCCCGATCCGGCCGCCACCGTCCGGCTCCGGCTGGCAGTCAACCGCCGTCTAACCGCCGCCCATTGCCACCGCCGCCCATTGCCACCGTCGCGCACCGCCACCGACACCCGTCCCGGCACGGGCAGGCGAGGGTGAGCCCGTGCGGCGGCGCCCGATCCGCCCGCAGCCGAGCCGAAGCCCGGAGCCCTCAAGGAGCTCAGGCGGCCCGGACGGCGAGGCCCGGGTAGTCGAGGACGAGGCCGGACCCGTCGTAGACCAGGTGGCAGGCGACGTCGAAGACCGGCGCCGCGTAGTCGTAGCGCTGCCGCCCCTCCTCGTCGGGCAGCCGGGCATAGCGCTGATCGAGCCGCTCGACGGCCAGGTCGGCGGCCCGGACGAAGGCGGCGGGAGCCGGCGAGGCGGCGCCCACGCCGAGGCGCATCCGGTGCACGGGGAACGCGTTGGTCAGAGCCGACGACTCGAGGTCGACGTCGAGACAGCCGTCCAGCCAGGACGCCGGCGCGCCGTCCACGCGCCAGCGGCCCGCGCCGTCGCTCTCCAGGCGGATCTCGCGCCTGCACTCGGCGGAACGGCTCGTGAGCCGGGCCGAGCGGGTGGCCCAGCTCGCGTCGAGCTCGATGACGTAATCGACGATCCAGGCAAGCCCCTCCTCGACCGCCGTCGTGCACCCCTCGGCGCGGTGCCCGTCCGGCAGCGGCCGGAAGTGGACCACCTCGAAGCCGGTGCGCGCGTCGAGGTGCCGCCAGGCTGCCGTGTCCGGCGGTGGCGCGAAGGTCGTCATGGCCGGATCATGTCATCGCCCACCGACAAAAGACCGGATCTGCCGTCGCCCACCGGCAAAAGGACTCGTCAGCTGGTGGACAGGCGGAGGAGGGTCTGCTCGGCCGCGCGGGTCATCTCGGCGGGCACGCCGAGGACGTCCAGGTAGGCGCCGGTGTCGCGCATCTCCATGGCCCGCCGTACGGCATGCGTACGGGTGCCCCGTCAGGAACCGGTCGATGACCGCCTGCCCGTCACCCGCGAGCTGCTTGGCGATCTCGACCCTGATCCAGTCCTCGTCGCCCGCCGCCCGCCCCGCCGCGACGGCCTCGCGGACCCTGTCCGCGATCATCGGCAGCGGCCGGGACGAGCTGGCCCGGTGGCTGAACACCGTAGAGACGCCGTCCTCGCGGTCACCGGCCCGAGCGGGTCGGGCAAGTCGACGTTGCCGCACTGCCTGGCCGGGATCATCCGCCCGGAGTCCGGCGAGGTCGTCCTGGACGGCAGGCGGATCGGCAGCTGTCGATCTGCGTCGTGGCGGCGGTCGCGGGAGTCGTGGTGGTGATCGCGCCCAGCGCCCACGGCTACCAGGTGGAGTGGCGAGGCGCCGGCCGTGAACGCGCCGGACCCCCGGGGCACCCGGCCCGGGGATCCGACGCGGGGATCCGACGCGGGGATCCGACGCGGGGATCCGACGCGGGGATCCGACGCGGCGCGTCAGCGTTCGCTGGAGGCCGCGCGGTAGTGCAGGTCCTGCACGTACGGCGTCGTGCTGATCGCGTACGGCGAGACCACCTTCGCCACCACGGCCGAGCTCCTGGTGACCGAGGCCGAAGCGGTGCCCGCCTTCAGCGGGAACGTCTTGGCGGACACCCCCGCGGGCGCGTCGTAGGTCTGCGTCGTGCCGCCGACCGTGACGGACACCTTGCCCGCCGCGGTCAGCATGGTGAGCACCTCGACGGTGTCGCGGGCCGCGGTGCTGCCGTCGCGCAGCTTCATGAGCTTGGTCTGCGCGTACTCCGGCGCGGCCGCGACCGGCTGGATCCGGTGGGTCAGGTACGCCGTGTCATTGGTGATCTTCGGGCAGCCGAGCTTGTAGCAGGTCAGGTAATAGGCGTTGATATCCAGATAGGTCCAGCCGGCGTTCCTGGAGGGGGCGAACTGGGTGTTCTCCGAGTAGTCGTTCCAGGTGGTGAGCTGCACCCACTCCGCCTTGCCGTCGATGGCCCCCTTCCAGGTGGCCCGCAGGTTCTCGGTGTTGCCCGCCTCGTCGAACACGCTCTGGTTGGGACGCTCGTCCTGGACGGACACCGGCTGCATCCAGATCTTGCCCATGCCGTGGGCGCGGTCGATGTTCGTCTTCAGGCCGGCGTTGGCCGCGGGGCTGCGGCTGCCCCAGTTGGAGAAGCCGTAGCTGATCGAGGCGAAGGCGTCGCGGTGCTTGTTGAAGTCGACGAACGTGGGCACCAGCGCGACCTTGATGTCGTGCTGCGTCTCCATGGTCTTCATCCAGTCCGACCACCAGGCGGCGGTGCGGCCTTCGGCCTTGAAGGGCGCGACCACGAGGCGGCCGTCGGCGAGCCGGTAGGCCGACTTCGACGCGGCGAGCTTGGCCATGGCGGTGGCGAAGGCGGCGCTGTCCACCGAGGACAGACCGTTCATGTCCGGCATGAGCACGATCTTGAAGCCGGGGTCCACGGACTCGGCCGCCTTGACGAGGTTCTGCGCCCGCGTCCACTGCGCGCTGGTCACGGAGAGGATGTCGACGGTGAAGCCGTCCAGTCCCGCGGCGATGGCCTGCCTCACCTCGGTCTTGAGATCGGCCAGCGCGTAGTCACCCGTGATCGGGTCACGTCCGAGCGGCCGGTCGCGCAGCAGCCCGCCGTAGGCGGCGTGCTTGCCGCTCTCGCCGTCCGGCTTGAGGTAGTTCCTGGCGTAGTAGTCGCCGGCCGGAGCCTGGTTGTCGAGGGAGATCGGATAGGGGCTGAAGTAGTGCGCGAACACCTTCTTGGCCGAGGCCCGCAGCGCCGCCGTGCCCGGCAGGGTGAAGGGCAGCGGCCCGTCGGTCTGCTCGTCGCCGGTGCCGTCCGTGTAGGTGACGGTGAGTTTCGGTCCCCGGTTCCCGCTCTCGCGCGACGACATCAGGACGGTCGTGGTGGAGTCGGTCCCGGTGAGGGCGAACGCGTACGTACCGTCGCCTTTGACGGCCGAGGAGACGTCCAGCCTGGCCGTCGCGCCAGTGGTGAAGCCGGTGTGCGAGGCGATGACCGGCGCGCTTAGCGCCGGACGGGTGTTCCAGGTGGTGGCGGCCTCGGTCCAGGCGCCCGTCACCGGGCGGACGGAGACGGTGGTGTCCGTCGTTCTGGCCGAGACCACGTCCAGCGTGACCTTCACGTCCTCGGCGTCCTGCGGGATGCCGGTGACCTTGAAACGGGCCAGTGCGGCGCGCTGCCCCGCGGTGGCACTGCCACACGCGGTGCCGCAGACGCTCATCCAGGTCGCGGTCGCGAAGCTCTTGGCCGGCTCGGCCTGGCTGACGAACACGTCCTCCGCCGCGGCGAACGTCACGCTGGCGGGGGCGGCGGCGGACGCCTGCGCCGGGGTCACAACGACTGTCGCCAGCATGGCGATGCCCGCCGCCGCCCCCGATAACGTCCGAGATCGGTTGGCCATGAAACTCCCTTGCCTTGCGGTACGGGCCCCGCCTCGGCGGGGCCGTCTTGCACGGCCAAGGATGGATCATGCTCAAGCATCGGATCACGCTTTTCGGACAACTCACAGGTGCCGGACAGCCGACTGCGTCCCCTTCTCCTCCAGGAGACGGGACGCAGTCGGCGGCGCGCCGCTTCTCGATGCGGACCGGTGATCCGCCCGGAAGCGTCAACGCCTACGCAGGGACATCGTGCCGAGCATGACGCAGGCCAGGCCGCAGGCGACGATGACGATCCCCGTGATGACGTTGTTGACGATCGTGCCGGCGCTGGCTCCGTGTGGGGGCAGCACCCATGGGGCGATGATCGTCCAAACCCCGATGATCGGTACGACGAACGCCAGCCCGTGGATCCGGCCGTACGCCGAGGCTATCCCGGCCGCCAGCAGCGCCAGGGCGATACCGGTGATCAGATTGTTGACGGTCAGGGTCGAGCGCCCGAAGAATCCCACCACCCATGGCGAGATGGCGAGATAGAGACCGCTCAGGAACGTCAGTCCACCGACGGCCTGCCCTGAGGGGCTCTGCGCAGCCATGTCGTATTGAGCTCGCAGGGCTGCTATGTCAGGGTGCTGACCCATGTCCAGTTTCGGATGGAGTGGACTTTCACCCATGTCCCACACCACCTTCCCCATACCGCGTGGAGGTTTGAATACGTAACCCCTTCCCCCACGGTCACGCCAACGCGCCCACCCGGGTCAACCTTTCCCCAAATCGCTTTGAGCGGCCTTGGGGCCGGGCGGGCCTATGAGAGGCAGCCGTCCGATGCGACACCGGCAGGCACGGCGCAGCAGGCGTCTCCGCGCAGGCCGCGCGCCCCTTCCTTGACCGCGACCGCGGCGATGACGAGGGCGGCGATCGGGTCGGCCCAGGACCGGCCGAGGGCGCTGTCGAGCGCGAGCCCGGCCAGGCGCCGCACGATGCGCGGCCGGGTTCCGTCGGCCGGCGAGGGGAGCAGCGCCGCCGCAGGGACCCCGGCGGCGACGGCTCGGCCGGTCAGGAGGCGTCGTAGCGCAGGCGGGAGGCGGCCACGTACTCGCGGTGCCGCCCGGCCCATTCGATGAGCCCGGCGACCTGCGACGAGAGCGTCCGACCGACCGGGGTCAGGGCGTAGTCCACCCGGGGCGGCGAGGTGGGGGTGACGGTGCGCTCCACCAGGCCGTCGCGCTCCAGGCTGCGCAGGGTCAGGGTGAGCATGCGCTGGGAGACGCCCTCGATGGCGCGCTGCAGCTCGGAGTAGCGCATGGGGCCGCCGCCGAGCAGGTCCATCACCAGCACGCTCCATTTGTCCCCGACCCGGTCGAGGACGTCGCGCAGCCGGCAGGTCGGGTGGTGCTCACCGAGCGTTTCACGCACATCGGTGTGCCTTACGCGGGTCAAAGTGCCTTCTTCCGCCATGACGGCATTGTGGATGAGACTCGATGCGCGCACAAGAAGTAACCAGCGCACAGAAAGTGCTGTGCTCCCCGCCGCCCATCAGGGCCGCGCCGTCCTGCGCGCCTCCTGGCGGCAGGCCACCACAGCTTCCACGGAAACGGAGTGATCATCATGCGTGCCATGGCTTTTACCGGCTTCGGCGCCGACCTGGCCGCCGCCGACCTGCCCGTGCCGGAACCGGGTCCCGGCGAGGTGCTGGTCCGGGTGCTGGCCTCCTCGGTCAACGGTTTCGACCTGGGCGTGCTGGGCGGCTATCTCAAGGGCGTGTACGACTACGAGTTCCCCGTCGTGCTCGGCAAGGACTTCGCCGGCACCGTGGCGGCCGTCGGCGCGGGCGTGAGCAGCCTGACGCCGGGTGCGGACGTGTTCGGCGTGGTCATGCGCCCGACCCTGGGCCAGGGCGGCTTCGCCGAATATGTGGTGGTGAGCGAGCGGTACGGCCTGGCCAGGATCCCCGAGGGGCTCGGCCACACCCGCGCGGGCGTGCTGGGCCTGGCCGGGACGGCCGCGGTCAACGCCGTGGACGCCGTCGCCCCGGCACCGGGCGAGACCGTACTGATCTCGGGCGCGACCGGCGGTGTGGGCGCGTTCGCCATCCAGCTGGCCGCCGCGCGCGGCGCCAGGGTGATCGCCACCGCCCGGCCTGGAGCCGAAGCCGCTTTCGTCACCGGGCTGGGCGCCACCTGGGCCGTCGACCACGCCGATCTGCCGGCGCAGGTGGGCGCGATCGCGCCGGGCGGGGTGGCCGCCGCGCTGCATCTGGCGGGCGACGGGCCGGCGGTCGCCGCCCTGCTGGCCGACGGCGGGCGGCTGGCCTCCACCATCCACTACGTGCCCGACGAACCCGGCCGCGACCTCAAGGCCACGGCGGTGATGGCCGACCCGGACCCGGACACCCTGGCCCGGCTCGCCGCCGACGCGGCCGCAGGACGCCTGCGCGTACCGGTGGCCCGCGCCTACCCGCTGGCCGAGGCGCCGCGCGCGATCGCCGACTTCACCGCCGGAACCGTCGGCAAGCTCGCCGTCACCATCTGAGCAAGTAGGCGGCCCTGGTGGGCAGGGTTTCCTCATGCCGGAACTCCCTGACGTGGAGGGCTTCCGCCAGGTGCTGTCGGAGCACACCGGCGAGCCGATCAGGGCCGTGCGCGTTCGCGACCCCGGGGTCCTGCGCGGCGTCGGCGCCGGGCGGCTGGCCTCAGCGCTGCGCGGACACCGGTTCGAGCAGCCGCGGCGGCACGGCAAGTGGCTGATCGCGCCCGCCGGCGGGCCGGTGCTGATGCTGCACTTCGGCATGACCGGCTCGCTGTCCTGGCACTCCCCCGAGGAGCCGTGGCACCGGCACGACCGGGTCGTCTGGCGGTTCGACGACGGCGAGCTGCGCTACCGCGACATGCGCAAGCTCCAGGGCATCCGCCTCGCCGACGACGAGGCGCAGGTGGAGCGGGTGCTCGGCGGGCTCGGCCCGGACGCGCGCGAGGTGTCGTACGCGTGCTTCGGCAGGCTGCTGTCAAGCCGCCGGGGACGGCTCAAGCCGGCGCTGATCGACCAGACGTTCCTGGCCGGCCTGGGCAACCTGCTCGCCGACGAGATCTGCTGGCACGCCGGCGTCAATCCCCAGCGCGCCGTGGGAGATCTGGACGAGGCCGAACGCGCCGCGTTGTACGGGGCGATGCGCCGGGTCCTGCGAGAGTCGATCAAGGCCCGATGCGTGCCCGCACGCGACACCTGGCTGACCGGGGCCCGCGACGAGCCCGGCGGTCCGTGCCCGCGCTGCGGCAGGCCCCTGTCCCGCGGCCGGATCGCCGGCCGTACGACCGTCTGGTGCCCGGGCTGCCAGCCCCGCTGAAGTCACCGGGGACGCATCGCCGACCTGCCCGGAGGCGGATCACCGGTAGACCTTCACCAGTCGGTACGCCACGCAGACGCGGGCCGCGGGAGCACGCGGGCCAGGCCCCTGACGATCTCGGCGGCCAGCACCGCCTGCCCGGCGGCGGCGAAGTGGATCCGGTCCGCGCTCAGCAGGTCCCGACGGTCGTTGACCGGGTAGTCCCACATGTCGACCAGCACGGCGCCGTGGCCGGCGGCCAGGCCGCGGGTGATGTCGTTGACCCGGCGCACCCGTTCGCCCCAGTCCGCGTACCGCGGCACCACGAACGCCCTGCCCAGCGTGAACGTCGTCAGCTGCGCGCCGGTCCCGGCGGCGAACTCGAACACCCGCCTCGACGCGGCCTCGATGGCCGCGTAGTCGGGGTCGGGCCGGAACAGGTCGTTCGCCCCGCAGGACACGTGGACCAGGTCGGGGCCGAACTCGCCGAGCCGGTCCAGCTGCGTGCGCGCCGTCCGGGAGGCGGTCGCTCCGACCTCGGCGGTCTTGAGGTAGGCCAGATCGGGATGGATCCGGCGCAGCACGTCCGCGACGCGATCGGGCCATCCCAGGCTGGCGTATCCGGGGCTCGGGTCGCAGGTCCCCGCCGCCAGGCTGTCGCCGACGGTGGCGAAGCGGCGCCAGGGAGCGTGGGCGAGCGGGTCCGCGGCGCTCGCGGCGGACAGGCAGTAGGGATCGGTCTCTTCCGTGAGGGGCGCAGTCATGGCCACGAAGAAAAGAGTACGATCGTTCGTACGTATCCTTCAATGGGTATAGTCGGTGAGGACAGACCTCCCCCCGTGAGGGCGCGGCTCGTGCCGTGCCGGAATCGAGGGGTTATGGCTCGTGAGGCGAGTCCCCGGCTGCCCGCGACCCCGGTCCTGCGGGTCGCCGTAACGTTGACCGTCAACGACGTCGACCATCGGCTCGACCTGGACCCTCGCGTGACCTTGCTGGACGCGTTGCGCGACAGGCTGGGGCTGACCGGCACCAAGAAGGGCTGCGACCAGGGCGCCTGCGGCGCGTGCACCGTGATGGCGGACGGCAAGCGGGTCCTGTCCTGCCTGACCCTGGCCGCGCAGTGCGAAGGCCGGGCGATCATCACCGTCGAAGGCCTCGCGACCGGCGGCGTCCTGCATCCGGTGCAGGAGGCGTTCGTCCGCCACGACGCCTTCCAGTGCGGCTACTGCACCTCAGGACAGATCATGTCGGCGGTGTGCCTGCTGGCGGAGGGCCGCGCGGGGTCCGATGCGGAGATCCGCGAGTTCATGAGCGGCAACCTGTGCAGGTGCGGCGCCTATCCCAACATCGTCGCGGCGATCCGCGAGGCGCGCGACCGGCTGATGACGGGCGGCCGCGATGCGTGAGTTCGAGTACGTCCGGGCGGGCGAGGTGGACCAGGCCGTGGCGACGGTGACCGCCGATCCCGCCGCGTCCTATCTCGCCGGCGGCACCACCCAGATCGACCTGATGAAGGACGGCGTCCTGGAGCCCGACCGGCTGGTCGACATCACCCGGTTGCCGCTCGGCGGCGTCGCCCGCGACGGCGAGGTGCTGCGCGTGGGCGCGCTGACCACGATGGAGGAGCTGGCCGCGGACCCGACGGTGGGCGAGCGCCTGCCGTTCCTGCGCGAGGCGCTGCTGCTGGGCGCGTCCGTCCAACTGCGGAACATGGCGACGATCGGCGGGAACCTGTTGCAGCGCACCCGCTGCCGCTACTTCCGCGACCCCACCGTCCCCGCGTGCAACAAGCGGCGCCGCGGTTCCGGTTGCGCGGCGATCCAGGGGGCCGCCAGGATGCACGCCATCCTGGGCGCGAACGAGCACTGCGTCGCCCTGCACGCCTCCGACATGGCGGTGCCGCTCGTGGCCCTGGACTCGGTCGTCCATCTGCGCGGGACGGGCGGGGAGCGCTCGGTCCCGCTGACGGAGTTCTACCGCGTGCCGGGAGAAACGCCCGACGTGGAGAACGTGCTCGCGCACGGCGAGCTGATCACGTCCGTGGACGTCCCGCTGCTCGCGCCGGACGCGCGCTCCACCTACCTCAAGATCCGCGACAGGGTCTCCTACGAGTTCGCGCTCACCTCCGCCGCGGTGGCCCTGCGCCTCGACGGCGGACTGATCGGCGAGGCACGCGTCGCACTGGGCGGCGTCGGGACGATCCCGTGGCGCGCGCCCGAGGCCGAGCGGGTCCTGCGGGGGGCGCCCGCGAGCCTGGAGGTCTTCACCGCGGCGGCCGAGGCCGCCGTCCGGGACCCGTTCACCGTGGAGGGCACCGCCTTCAAGGTCGAGCTGGCCAAGCGCACCCTGGTGCGCGCCCTGCGAACCGCCGCCGGAGGTGCGAGATGACGACCGTCGAACAGGCCGGCCTGGTCGGCGAGGGCGTGGACCGGGTCGACGGCCCCCTGAAGGTCACCGGCGCCGCGCGCTACCCCAACGACTTCGGCTTTCCCGAGCTGGCGCACGCCGCGCTCGTGCGCAGCACCGTGGCCGCCGGGCGGATCAGCCGGCTCGACACGGGCGCCGCCCAGGCCTCACCCGGCGTCCTGGCGGTCATCACCCACCAGAACGCCCCCACGCTGCGGCCCGCGCCCGACACGTTCCTGTCGGCCCCGCCGCCGCCGTTGCAGGACGATCGCATCCTGCACTACGGCCAGTACGTCGCCGTGGTGGTGGCGGGCACCGCGGAGGAGGCGACGGCGGCGGCCCGGCGCGTCGAGGTGGACTACGAGACGACCGAGCCGGTCCTCGACCTCCACGACCCCAGGGCGGAGCTGCTCATCGACCCGTACGAGAGCGACGTCGTCCGCGGAGCCGCCGAGGCCGCCCTGGCCTCGGCCGACGTGCGGTTGGAGGCGACCTACAGCACGGCCGACAACGCCAACAGCCCGCTGGGCCCGTTCACCACCGTGGCCGCCTGGGACGGCGACGCCCTGACCGTCCACGACTCCACGCAGTGGCCCGGCGGGCTGCGCACGGCGCTCGCGCAGGTGTTCGGCGTCCCGGAGAGCGGCGTGCGCGTGCTGGTCCCGTTCGTCGGCGGCGGTTTCGGCGCGGGGCTGCGCGTGTGGCCGCACGTCATGCTGGCGGCGCTGGCCGCGCGTACGGTGGACCGGCCCGTCAAGCTCGTGCTGACCCGCCCGGAGATGTTCACCGGCATCGGCCACCGCACGGCCACGGAGCAGCACCTCAGGATCGGCGCCAACCGTGACGGGCGGCTGGTCGCGATCGACCACGAGAGCACCACGACCCTGCAGATGACGGGGAACAACCTCGAACCGTGCGCCTCCTACTCGGCGACCGCCTACGCCTGCCCCAACGTCTCCACGCGCGACCGGCAGGTCCGGCTGAACATCACCTGGTGCAACTCGATGCGCGGGCCCGGCGACGCGCAGGGCAACTTCGCGCTGGAGTCGGCCATGGACGAGCTGTCGTACCTGCTCGGCATCGACCCGCTCGACCTGCGGCTGCGCAACTACGCCGAGGTCCACCCGGAACTCGGCCTCCCGTGGTCGAGCAACGCCCTGCGCGAGTGCTACGAGGTCGGCGCCGAACGGTTCGGCTGGTCGCGCCGCCTGCCCGAGCCCGGCTCGATGCGCGAGGGCGACTGGCTGATCGGGTACGGCCTGGCCGGCGTCTCCTTCTTCTGGTACCAGGTGCCGTGTCAGGCGAGCGCGACCCTGCGCGCGGACGGGACGGCGCTGGTGCGCAGCGCGGTCACCGACATCGGAACCGGCACCTACACGGTGATGACCCAGCTGTCGGCCGAGCTGCTCGGGCTGGACCTGCCGCAGGTCACCTTCGAGCTCGGCGACAGCGACCTGCCGCCCGGGGCGCACGCGGGCGGCTCCGGCCTGACGGCCGGCCTCGGCAACGCGGTCCACGCCGCCTGCCGCAACCTCGTCCAGGCCGTCCTGGACACCGTCCGCGACGATCCCACCTCTCCCCTGGCCGGGGCCACCCTCGACGAGGTCGGCGTCGGCCGCGGCCGGATCCACCGCACGGGATCGCCCGAGTACGGCGAGGCCTACACCGACATCCTCGCCGCGCACGGGCTCCCCGAGCTGACCGCCCGCGGCGCCAGCGCCCCGAACGATCCGCGGGAACTCGGCCTGGCGCCCGCCGGCCCGTTCGGCGCGCGGTTCGTGGAGGTGCGGGTCGACCCGGAGCTCGGGCTGCTGCGGGTGGCCAGGGTCGTCTCGGTGATCGACGCCGGCCGGATCCTGAACGAGAAGACGGCCACCAGCCAGATCATCGGCGGCACGGTCGGCGGCATCGGCATGGCCATGTTCGAGGACATGATCACCGACCCGGGATCCGGGCGCATCGCCAACGCCACCTTCGGCGACTACCTGATCCCGGTCAACGCCGACATCCCCGACATGGAGGTGGCCTTCGTCGGCCGGCCCGACCGGTTCAACCCCATCGGGGTCAAGGGCGTCGGCGAGATCGGCCTCGTCGGCATGGGCGCCGCCATCGCCAACGCGGTCCACCACGCCACCGGCAGGCGCATCCGCTCGCTGCCCATCACGATCGACCAGCTCCTCCAGGGTGTCGGCACGCTCAGGCGGTAGCGGGGTCGTCGTCGAAGCTGGCGTAGTAGGCCGCGGCCATGTCCTCGTCGCCGTGGCCCTGGGCGGCGGCCCGGTCGAAGCGTGCGGCGCCGGCGGCGGCGACGTCGAGGCGGAGGCCGTGCAGCTGCCCGGCCTCGACGATCAGGTGGGCGTCCTTGGCGGCGGTGGTGACCGTGAAGCTGGGCGGTGAGAGGCGGTCCTCCAGCACCAGGCCGGTCTTGACGCGCAGGTAGCCCATGTCCAGGGGACCGCCGTCGATGACGTCGAAGAAGCTGCGCGGGTCCACGCCCAGCGCCTTGGCCAGGGCCAGGACCTCGCCGGCCGCGTTGGTGGCGGCGAGCACCCAGCTGTTGGCCACGAGTTTGAGCCGGGTGGCGCCGGCGGCGGCACCGTCCTCGCCGGTCCACACGGTGCGGGTGCCGACGGCGTCGAACACCGGCGTCACGGTCTGCCGGCTCTCGGCGGGGCCCGCCGCCAGGACGAGCAGTTGCCCGGCCTCGGCGGGCTGGCGGGTGCCGAGGACGGGCGCGTCGTAGAAGACCAGGCCGTGCTCGCGGGCGAAGGCGGCCAGTTCGCCGATCGCGCCGAGGCCCGCGGTGGTCGACTGCACCCAGGCGGTGCCGGGGCGCAGGGCGGGCGCGGCCTGCCGCATCACCTCCAGCACGGCGGCACCGTCGTAGAGCATGGTGAGGACGACGTCGGCGTCGCGCACGGCGTCGGCGGGGGTGCCGGCGACGTGCGCCCCCTCGGCGGCCAGCGGTTCGGCCTTGTCCCGGGTGCGGTTCCAGACGCGTACGGTGTGCCCCGCGCGGGCGAGGTTGCGGGCCATCGCGGCACCCATGATCCCGGTGCCGAGAACGCTCACGGTGAGATTGCCGGTCATCGACATCGCCTTTCTGTCTCGTGTGCTCGGTCCAGGACGCGGCCGTCCAGCCAGGCCCGTGACCGTAGAGCACGGGGTTCGGCCTCTGCGCGGCCAGTTCGGCGGCCGGGCGGCCGATCTGGATCTCCTGGGTGAGGATACGTACCCGGCCGCCGGGCAGGTCCTCCACCGGCCAGGCGTGCAGGACGTCGAGCCGCTCCTCGGGCCGGTCATAGAACACTTTCACCACCTGGCCTCAATGGGACGCGCCGGTCGCCGCGCGCTCTCCGGAAAAGCGCCTCTCGGCGCTGCTCGGCATCGCCGGCCAGGTCCGCCTGACCGCCTGGTGCTCGGCCCGGTGGACCCGCGGCCAGGCGATCAGGCGCTGCCTGGCGCTCATGGGGATCGCCTTCCTGCCGCCCGCGGCGCTCGCCCATACGGCTCTCGCGCCGGTGTGGGCGATGGTGCTCGTCGTGACGTGCGTGCTCCTGCTCACGCTGGGCACGCTGGTCGCCTTCCCGTTCGAGATGGCCACCATCGCCGACATGGCGGGAGATCGCCTGATCGGCACCTATTACGGGCTGTACAACCTGCTGTCCGGGGTGGGGATCCTGGCCGGGAATGTCCTGGCCGGCGCCCTGGTCGGCACGGGCCGCTCCACCGGTTGGGCCGGCCTGCCGTGGCTGCTCCTGGCCGTCGCGGGGCCGGCCTCCGCCGCGGCCGTCAGGCGGCTGGACCGGCGCGGCCGGCTCTCTCCCGCCGGCCGGACCGCAGTGCCCGGCGACCGGCCGCAAGCGGCGCCGGGACGGTAGCCTTCAGGCCGGAGCGGAACACGGCAGGGGGCGACGGTGCAGCTGGGCAACCTGGAGCGATCGGTCATGGAAGCTCTGTGGGAGCATCCGGACGGCATGTTCGCCCACGTGCTCGCGGCGCGCCTGCCGTCCCGGCCGGCCACCACGACGGTGCTGACCGTCCTGATGCGGCTGTCCAACAAGGGCATGGTCTCCCGCGAGCGCGTCGGCCGGGCACACCTCTACAAGGCCACCGCCGGCAAGGACGCGTTCGTCGCCGAGGCCATGCGCGCCGCTCTGGACGAGGCGGGCGACGTCGCAGCGGCCGTGCAGCGCTTCGTCGGGACGGTGACGCCGGAGGTGGCCGCCGCCCTGCGCGAGGCGCTGGGCGAGCGCGACGGATCCGCGCCGTGATCGCCTGGCTGGTCGCGGCCGGGGTCGCGCTGCTGCCGGTGGCCCTGGGCGACCGGGCCGCGCGCAGGCTCGCCGGTGCGTCCTGGACGCACCGCAGCCCACGCGCGGCGCTGGCGCTGTGGCAGGCGATCGGGCTGGCCGCCGGTCTGGGCGCGGTGGGCCTCGGACTGGTGGTCGCGGTCGCGCCGCTGGCCGCGGTGTTCCCGCACGGGGCGCACACCCTGGCGCGCCAGATCGTCAGCGGGCCCGGCCTCGACGGGCTCGGGCCGGTGCAGCTCCTGGCCCTGACCTGGTCGGCGGGCCTGATGAGCTGGCTGCTCATCCACACCGTACGCACCACCGCCAGGACGATCCGGGAACGCCGCCGCCAGCGCCTGCTGGTCGACGTGGTCGCCGATCATTCGCCGGTCCACGACGCCTACGTGCTGCCCGTGGCCGAGCACGTCGCCTACTGCGTGCCGGGCCGGCACCGGCGGATCGTGCTGAGCCGGGGGACCCTGGAGCTGCTGACCCCGCAGGAACTGCAGGCCGTGCTCGGGCATGAGCGGGCGCATGCGCGAGGCCACCACGACCTGGCCCTGCTCCCCTTCGCCGCGTTGACGCACGCCTTTCCCTGGCTGGCCTGCGCCCGGACGGCCCGGCAGGCGGTCGCGGTGCTGGTGGAGATGATCGCCGACGATCATGCCGGCCGGGCGCACGGCACGCTGCCGCTGGCCCGCGCCCTCGTCCGGATGGCGGCCTCCGCCTCGAGCCCCGGCCGTTCCGCGTCGAGCCCGGGCCCCGCCGCGTCGGGCTCGGGGCCTTCCGCGTCGAGCCCGGGCTCCGCCGCTTTCGCGCTGGCCGACGCCGGCGTCGTCGAACGCCTGCAGCGGCTGCTCACCGAACGCCGGCCGCCCCGCTGGGTGCCGGCCGCGGCCTACTCGGCGGCCGGACTGCTGCTCAGCGGGCCGCTGGCCGTACTGATCGCACCGCTGGTCTGCGTCACCCTCTGACGGCGGCATGACCGCGCACACGACCCGTCTGTTCCTCGCCGCGGCGGGCACCGCGGCAGTCGCGCCGGCCGGCGGCCTGCCGGCTGGCGGCTTGCCGGCCGGCGGCGCGGTTTCGACCGTCGCCATCGAAGGACTCCCCGATGCCGGGGCCCTGACTCGCTGGGGATTGCCTGCCGCCGAACTGGGCGCACCTGGAGGACCAGAACGTCGCCGTCGCCATGCCCGCAGTTCAGGGATCGGGGAAGATTTTCTACACGACATAGAAGTTCCGGCGAACAGCTTGCCCCGCGCGACGCCGCCCGCTCCGCCGGGCTGGCGGCAGGCGGGAGCGGGATGACCGGGCGCCGCGCCGCGCCCGACCGCGACCCTGCAGAACGTCGACCTGGTCCTGCCGCCCGGCCCGACGCCCAGCAGCTCCAGCTCCGGCTGCGAGGCCTCCGACTTCGCCGGCTTCACCCCCGGCAACATCGCCCTGCTCCAGCGCGGCACCTGCAACTTCATCGTCAAGGTGCAGAACGCCCAGGCCGCCGGAGCCGCCGCCGCGATCATCTTCAACGAGGGCCAGCCCGGCCGTACCGACACCCTGCTCGGCAACCTCGGCGAGCCCGTGCCGATCCCCGTCCTGGGCACCAGCTTCGCCGTCGGCCAGGAACTGGCCTCGGCCACCACCGTGGTGCATCTCAAGACCGACACCATCAGCGAGATGCGCACCACCCACAACGGGATCGCCGACTCCAAGTGGGGCGATCCGAACAAGGTCGTCATGTCCGGCGCCCACCTGGACTCCGTACCGGCCGGGCCGGGCATCAACGACGACGGCTCCGGCAGCGCCGCGACGCTCGCGGTGGCCGAGGCGCTCGGCAAGATCCCCACCCGCAACAAGCTGCGTTTCGCCTGGTGGAGCGCCGAGGAGCTGGGCCTGCTCGGGTCCACCTTCTACGTGGACACCCTGCCGGCCGCCGACCTGGCCAAGATCAAGCTGTACCTCAACCACGACATGGTCGGCTCACCCAACTACGCGTTCAAGATCTATGACGGTGATGACAGCGACGGCGCCGGCTCCCCCGCCGGCCCGCCCGGATCCGACGAGATCGAGAAGCTCTTCGAGAAGTACTTCGACACGCTGCGCCAGGGCCACAACGGGACCGACTTCGACGGCCGCTCCGACTACGGGCCGTTCATCGCGACCGGCATCCCGGCGGGCGGGCTGTTCACCGGCGCCGAGGGCATCAAGACCGCCGAAGAGGCCGCGCTGTTCGGCGGCACCGCGGGCGAGCCGTACGACCCCTGCTACCACCAGGCCTGCGACACCACCGCCAACATCAACGACAAGGCGCTCGCGCTGAACACCGGCGCCATCGCCGCGGCGACCGTGGTCTACGGCTTCACCTCCGACCTGCCCGGCCCCGACACCCGCGCGGCGGCCACCACCCGGCGCGCCGCCACCGGGACCGGCGCCGACCTCCATGGCCGGGCCAAGGGCTGATTGAACGGGCTCACCGTCCCCGGGCCGGGCGAGGCCGGCCCGGGAACGGCGCCGCACGGCGGGAACGCCGTCACTGACGCTTCGGAGGAGCGGTGCTGCCGCGGACGATGAGCTCCGTCGCGAATTCGACGCGGTGCTGCGGCAGGGGTGTGCCGTGGGCGAGGGCCACCACCATTCGGGCTGCTGCCATCGCCATCTCGGTGAGCGGTTGGCGGATCGTGGTCAGCGGCGGGACCGCCCAGCGGATCGACGGCAGGTCGTCGAAGCCCACGACGCTGAGGTCGTCCGGGATGCGCAGCCCGAGCTCGTGAGCCGCGCGGTAGACGCCCAGGGCCTCGCCGTCGTTGCAGGTGAAGATGGCGGTGGGCGGGTCGGGCAGGCGCAGCAGCCGATGGGTGCAGGCCAGGCCGTCCTCGATCTGGAAGTCGCCCCGGCAGATCAGCTCCGGGTCCACGGACACGCCCTCGGTGTCCAGCGCGGCGCGGTAGCCGTCGAGCCGCGCCCGGCTGGACAGGGCGTGGTCGGGGCCGGTGATGACGGCGATCCGGCGGTGTCCGAGCTCCAGTAAGTGCCGGGTGGCCGAGAGGCCGCCGGTCCAGTTGCCCGCGCCCACGGACGGCACCCGGTGACCGGGGTCGCCGGTCGGGTCCAGGAGGACGAGGGGGATCTCGCGGCGGGCCAGCCGCTCCCGCTGGAGGTCGGTCAGGCTGGAGAAGACCGCGATGACGCCGGTCGGGCGGTGGCTGAGCACGCCTTCCAGCCAGTGGCTCTCCGGGATGTGGCTGCCCTGCAGCTCGGAGACCGACACGTTCAGCTGGTGCTCGCGCGCCACCTGCCCGACTCCCCTGATGATCTCCGTCGGGTATTCGCCCGCGAGCTCGTGGAAGACCAGCTCCAGCGCGGCGGCCGGGTCGACGCGCCGCCGCTGCCTGCGGTAGCCGTGCTCGCGGATGAGGCCCTCGACCAGCGCGCGGGTCTCGGGCGCCACCGCGGAGCGGCCGTTCACCACCTTGGAGACCGTCGCGGCGGACACGCCGGCGAGCTGGGCCAGCTCCGCCAGGGTCAACGGGTGTGCGCCGGACGACTCCCCCGTGGCGGCCATGGCCGTATTTTAACGGCAAGGTCCAGGACGACCTCGGCGGAATGCGGCGCGGCGGGTCACGCCGCACCGCGGCGTTGGGGTGAGCAAACAAAACCCGCACGAGGCTCATCCAACAGAGCATGCAGCGATTCAAACGTGCCGGATCGGCCGTGATGGCGGGCGCACTGCTGACCTTGACGGTGTGCGGCCTCCCGGCATCCGGTGACGCCACCGCGGCCAGTGCGGCGACCACTCTTTCCGCAGCCTCCGTCCGCGGTGAAGGGTCGGCGCCCAAGCGCTGCCGCACCGAGGCCCTCACCGCGCGCCTCGGGCGGCAGGATCCGGGGGCGGGCAACGTGTACGCGCCGCTCGTGCTGACCAACGCCTCCGCCCGGACCTGCTGGGTGTACGGCTTCGTCGGGCTGGTCATGTTCGACGGCAACGGCGACGCCCTGCGGACGCGGGTGCGCAGGGAGGGCGTCCGGCCTCACCGGGTGGTGCTGAAGCCGAAGGCGTCGGCCTATGCCCGGCTGCACTGGGGGATGGTGGAGACCGGAGCCGAGAAACGGTGCCCGACATCGACACGGCTGATGATCATTCCGCCGGACGAGGTGGCGCACCTGGAGATCCCGTTCACGGCGAGGGTGTGCGACGACGGCCGCATCGACGTCCGGCCGCTCGCCCCAGGCACGCAGCCCTGACATCCCGCCCGCACGACGAACTCGCCCCGCCCGTTCACGGGCTCCTCGGACTCCGCAACGGGCGGCCATCACCGGCAAGCTCGGAGTTCCCGGCTCACGCTGACTGTGCGGCTTCCCCGGCTTCCTGGAGGCTGGGGTGGCGGTGCTGGCCGGCCAGCAGATGGCCGATGGCGACGATGCCCACGACGGGCCACTCCACGATCTCCAGGATCCCCAGAGACACCAGGACCGCGTAGAAGGCAAGGTGCTGGGGCTCCGGCAGGGTCACCGTGCCGATCGCCGGCAGGGCGATCTGCCTGTCGTGCTCGCCCTTGGCGGACTGGACGGCCATGATGTCCCCTCCTTCGGTCAACGGCTCACCTTTCGCCTGCCCTCCGTCGGACCTGGTAACCGGCCTGGCCGCTCAGCCGGGGAGGGTCTCCCCGCCGATGGGGGCCAGGACCTCGCCCGTGTAGTACGAGGACAGGCGCCCGGCCGCGAAGAACACGTACGACGGGGCGATCTCGTCGGGGTCGGCGGCCCGCTTCATGGGAACCTGCTTGCCGAACTGCTCCACCTTCTCCTCCGGCATGGTCGCCGGGATGAGAGGAGTCCAGACGGGGCCCGGAGCCACCGCGTTGACCCTGATGCCGCGCTCCACGAGATTCTGCGCCATCGAATAGGTGAAGGCGTTGATCGCTCCCTTGGTGGCGGCGTAGTCGATGAGCGCCTTGTTGCCGCGCAGCCCGTTGACCGACGACGTGTTGATGATCGACGACCCCTCGCGCAGGTGCGGCAGCGCCGCCTTGGTGATGCGGTAGTAGCTGTGGATGTTGACGTCGAAGGTGTGCTGCCACTGCTCCTCCGACAGCTCTTCCAGCGAGTCGACGGGCTGCTGGTAAGCGACGTTGTTCACCACGATGTCCAGGCCGCCCAGCTCCGAGACCGTCCGCTCGACGACGGAGGCGCAGTGGTCGCGGTCGCCGAGGTCGCCCGGGATCAGCACACATCGCCGGCCCGCCGCCTCGACCAGCTTCAGCGTGTTCGCGGCGTCCTCATGCTCGCTCAGGTACGCGATCGCGACGTCAGCGCCCTCCTTGGCGAACGCCACGGCCACCGCCCGGCCGATCCCGGAGTCGCCTCCGGTGATCAGGGCGCGCTTGCCTTCCAGCAGCGCGCTGCCGGTGTAGTCACGCATCTCGTCCCGTGGCTCGGGCTCCATGCGTTCGGTGTGTCCCGGGTATGGCTGCTTCTGTGCGGGTGGCGTACTTTCCGGTCGTTCTGGCATGGCTCGTCGCATGCCCGAACTCACCCAGGATTAACGCCTGCCGCGGCGGCTCGTGGTGCCGGGAGTGGGCCGGCGGCGGGTTCAGCCGCCCTTCCGGCCGTCCCGCAACGCCGACTCGATCTGCCTGGCCAGGGCGAGCGTCTGTTCCGGGTTCAGCGCCCTCAGGCCGGTGGCGGTCACCTGCACCTCGGGCCCGTCCTTGCGCCGCTTCACGGTGATCTTCACATCGGTCCTGCGGTACCGCAGCCAGGCGATCACCATGCTCGCCAGCGCCGCCACCACCTCCGGCGCGTCGGCCAGCACCTGCACCGCCTCGGCCACCGGCCCCAGCGCTCCGTCGGGAGGCGGCTTCTCGACCAGCCGGAGCGCGGTACGCAGCTCGGGCTCCCGGCGTAACCAGGCGTACAGGTCCCGCACCTCGTCCGGCGAGTCCGCCACCAGCAGCGCGCCCCCGTCACCGCCGTCAGGTCGTTGCGCCATCATGGCCCCTTCCAGGCTCGCGTGCGCGGCCCTCTCCTGCCACGACCGGTATCCGGATATCGCCCCGCCCGGGCGCTTCGCTACCGGCGGGCGGCGCACATGACGGTCCCGTACGCGGTCTCACTTGCGGTGCCGCCGAGTCAGCCGCGTAAGCACCTTCAGGGGTTTCCCACACACAGGAGGAACGATGACGCCTTCCCGGCGTGAGTTCGGCATGCTCGCCATCGGCGGCTTGGCCGCCACCCTGATCCCACCCGCCCCGGCCGCGGCCCAGGTCGGGCAGCACGTGCCCTGGGGCGGTCCGCTCGCTCCCGACCTGCCGCTGGCCAAGGCCTATGACAGCGCGGCCAGGGCCCTGGCGGAGGTGGACGACAACCCGATCATCCGCTGGCAGTACCGGGTGTGGTGCCAGACCGGCTACCGCAGCCCGAGGAACGCGGGCACCGGCCAGCCCGTCGACCGGCCCGTCGATCCGACCAAGGACTTCGTCTCCCCGACGGGCTTCCTGTACCAGGACTACGTCCAGCCGATGCCCGCGGGCGGCGTCCGGTTCATGGACAACGCCTGGTATTTCGGCACCGACTACACCGGCCTGGTGATCGTCCGCACCCCGGACGGGCTGATCATGCTCGACGCCCTCACCACCCCGCAGGACATGCAGAGCCAGTTCCTCGACCAGGCCGCCGCCGCGGGCCTCGACCCCGGGGACATCCGCTACGTCTTCCTCGGCCACCGCCACGGCGACCACATCGGCGGCGCGACCCTGATCCGCGACAACCACGCGCGCCGGGCCAAGTTCGTCATGGGGCAGCCGGACGCCGCCGCCGTCGCCAAGGATCTGGCCGAACTGCGGGCGCATCGCCACGAGTACACCGAAGAGGAGTACCGGGCCCGCCTGGCGCGCATCCCCAGCCGGATCGACATCGAGGTCGAGGTCACCCCCGGCCACACCGTCGGGATGAAACGCATCCGGATCGGCCGGCGCACGGAGGCCGTCGCCATCCTCGCCCCCGGCCACACCGAAGGGCAGATGCACGTCATCGTCCCCGTCGTCCACCAGGGCCAGACCCACAAGCTCCTGGTCTGGAGCGGCAACGACAACGCCGACGCGGCCGCCCAGTACGCCGTCTCCGCCGACTACGTCCAGGGCCTGGCCGGCCTGGAGGGCGCGGACACCTTCATCAACACCCACGCCTACCAGGGCGGCGTCTTCAGCCATCTACGCGCCCTCAAGGCGGACCCGGCGGCGCCCAATCCGATGGTCATGGGCAAGTCCGGGGTCCAGCGGCACATCGAGATCTTCGGCCACGCTCACCGCGCGCTCGCACAGCGGTTGATCGACGGCACGTGGAAGCGGATGTAGCCGAATGCCGGCTCGGCCACCCGCGGGCGTCAAGGCTCCGCGTGCCGGTCGAGGCCGAGCGCGGGCGTCAGGGCTCCGCGGAGCGAGGTGCCCGAGCAGGCGTCAGGGCTTCGCGTGCCGGTCGATGCCGAGCGTGGCGATGAGGTCTTCGTGGAGCTCGAACCAGACACGATGGCAGGAGTCGACGTCGGTGTGATCGACCCAGGCGCCCTCCCCGGCTCGGGCACGCGCCAGGGCCGCGGTGAACCGGGTGTCGTATCCGCGGAACCGGGTCAGGACGCCCCCGAGCCGGTCCGCGAGTGGCATGAGCGCGCGATCGATGCCGGCGAGCTCGTAGAGGATCCGGGCGTCCCAGGCGAAATCGGAGTGGTCGTTGGCGGCGAGCCGATCGCCGCCGGCAGGCCGCAGCTGCCAGTCGGTGCAGGCCCGCTGCAGGAGAGCGTTCAGCGGGAGGAACTCGCGGTAGACGTCACGGACCTCGTCGGCACCGCCGGCCTGGGCGAGTTCGGCCGCGAGCTGTCGCTCGTTCTCGGCTCGGCCCGATTCGGTCAACGACCAGCCTCCGGTGCCGGCGAAGGCGGCGTACTGAACCCAGCCCCGCGCCTCGGCGTCGTACAGCGTCTCCTCTGTCCCGGCCACATCGAGCCCGTACCGGTGTGCGATCACCGGGGTGTCCGCGAACCCGGTGATGCGCACGGCATGGAGGGTCAGGAGACCGGGCGACGAGTCCCGCGTCACGAGCCGGCATCCTGTCGTGCCGCCAGGCGGTTGTAGTGCTGCTGGCACGCCTGCGGGGAGTTGAACCCCATCGCCTGCGCCATCTGCGCCCAGGTCAGCCCCGCGCTCCGGGCCATGAACAGCAGGCCGGACTCGAGCCCTTCGACCTCGGCGCGGGCGGCGGGCAGGAGGGCGAGCGCACTCAGGACCTCCTCCGGGCCCAGGTCGGCATGGCGCCAGACGGCGAACTGCACGAGGTCCACCGCCGACGCGGGGGCGGGCGGGGGTCGCCAGGGGCGGGCGTCGAGCGCGTCCGCGCCCAGGCTCAGAAGACGCTCCCGCGCGTCCTGCTCACGTCGGGCCTGGACGTGTTCCTCGTGCCCTGTGTGAGCGATGTCGTGCTTGCGTTCCATGTGACTCATGATCCAGAATCAACGAAATCTTGTCAATAATTCGTTGAAAGGCGGAATGAGTGCTCGCGCCCCTGATGGAAGCCGTCGCCGGCACGTGCGGCGGCAAGGCGGGCGCGCTCGGTGCGTTGCTGCGCGGGGGGCTGCCGGTTCCTGACGGCTTCGTCGTCTCGTTCGCCGCTTATCTGGCCGCCATCCGCGACCTGGACCTCAGCGAGCCGGACGACGCGACGCGGACGGCGATCGAGGCCCGCCCGGTCCACGCCAGCGTGATCGACGCGCTGGGACGCGCGCTCGGCGAGCTGGGCGATCCGCCCGTGGCGGCGAGATCATCGGCGGCGAACGAGGACACCGGCCAGGCCTCGGCGGCCGGCCGGCACGACAGCTTCCTCGCTGTGCGCGGGGTCAGCGAGGCTGCTGCGCATCGCCGCCGGCGTCGTCACCGAGACCGGAGGCGTGCTCTCCCACGCCGCGATCGTCGCCCGCGAGCTCGGCATCCCCGCCGTCCTCGGCGTCCCGTACGCGACGAGCAGACTCCACGACGACACCGTGGTCACCATCGACGGGACCACCGGCGCCGTCACGGCGACGCACGCGTAACCCCGGCAGGCGCATGCCGCCGACAGGGAGGACCCACCGACGGATCGAAGGGAGACGGGCAGCGCGCCCTCACCACTCATGGCGACACGACACCTCTACCTGGCCCGCCACGGCGCGGCCGACGCGTTCGGAAAGCTCACCGACGTCGGGCACCGGCAGTCGAGCCTGCTGGGCGAACGGCTCGCCCGCATGCCGATCGACGCCGTGTGGCACTCCCCGCTGCCACGTGCCATGGCGAGCGCGCGCGAACTCGCCCGGCATCTACCGAACGTCCCCGTGACCGAGACCGCCGAACTCATCGACCACGTGCCCTACGTTCCCCAGGCGGCCGAAACACCCCCGTCCTGGGCCGGCTTCTTCGACGGCTACGACGAAACCGAGGCAGCCTCCGGCCAGAGGCTCGCCGAGGCCCTGGTCGCCCGGTTCGCGAAGGTCGCCGGCCCTGGGCCGGACACGCACGAGGTCCTGGTGACGCACGCCTACCCGATCGCGTGGCTGGTGCGGCACGCACTGGACGCGCCGCCGTCGCGGTGGCTCGGGCTGAACAGCGCCAACACCGCGCTCACGGTCATCGAGTACCGCGACGGCCTGCCGCCCACGATCGTGATGTTCAACGACATGAGCCATCTACCGGCCGACCTGCGCTGGACCGGGTTCCCCGACGTCCTGAGGCCGTAGTCAGGTGATTTCACCTCCCGGACGACGCGGTGCGACGTCGCCGCGGGATTTGAGGTCGCCGACCAGATCGAGGATCTGCCTGCCCTCTTTCGCGCCCATCGCGGCCAGCGGCTCGTCCAGCAGGAGGATCCCGGAGCGGGAGTAGGCCGAGCGGGCCACCGCGATGGCCTGGCGCTGGCCACACGACAGCTTGGCCACCTCCGCGTCCGCCGACGGAATGTGGACGCCCATGTCGTCCAGGTATGCACGGGCCAGACGGCGAGACCGCCTTGTCGCCCGCCCGGCCCGGCACGGCACGTGCCCCAGCACGACGTTGTAGCCGTGCGCCATCGACTCGACGACGAGCGCCTCTATCGCCCCGGCGAAGAAGGGGTCGCTGAAGTCGCGCACCACGGCGCCGATGAGGTTGGTCGACGCGCCGCGCAGCCCGCGAGCCAGCGGGTTGGGCCGGTAGCCCAGCTCCCGGGCCGTCCGCAGCACCCGCTGGCGCGTCTCCGGGGCGATCGGCACGGCGGTGGGCGCGCCGCTGAGGACACGGGACACGGTGCTCTGAGAGACGGCCGCCGCAGCCGCGATGTCACGCATGGTGGGCACGGGCCGCTGGCCGGCTGCTCTTCAGACATCGGGACGAGCCTGGCATCAGGATGCAGGCATACGATTGCGCCGCGCGGCGCGACGCCCGCCGCCATGTGTGCCAGGGGGAGCGGCGTGCCCCGGCGCGGACGGGCTTGACTCTGACACCGTGCGAGGCGGCACGGTGCAAGCCATGTCTGTCACTTATGTCGGCTCCGGGCCGTACTGCTACGCCAACTCCCTCGCGATGATCCTCGGTGCCGAGGCACCGCCGCCGGCCGTGATCGAGGTCCTGACGGGCTCCCCCTACGGAATGCAGCTGATCAACGGGCGCCTTCCGCTGTTCGACCCGTTCGGCTGGGATCCCGAGATCGGGCTCGACGCCGCGATCGGCCTGCTCGGCTGGGAGTGCGGGCGCGTGGACGGGGGAACGGCCGCGGCGGCGCTCGACCGGCTGCGGCGGGCCTGCCAGGACGGTCCGGTGCTGGCCGGGCCGCTCGAACTCGGTCTGCTGTCCTACCAGCCCGGGTCGGGCAAGGCGGTCGGCGCCGACCACTACGTGGTGGTGCTGGAGGTGGACGACGACACCGTGCTCGTGCACGACCCGCAGGGCTACCCGTACGCCACGCTGCGGGCCGGCGCCTTCGCCGAGGCCTGGCGAGCGGAGCTGATCCCCTACCTGAAGCAGCCGTACCGGATGCGGTACGGATTCACCCGGCGCGAGCAGGTCACCCCGGAGGAGGCGCTGCGCCGTTCCCTGCCCGCCGGGGCGGCCTGGCTGGCCGGCCGGACGGACCTGGAGGTCCCGCCCGGCACGCTGGGGCAGGCGGAAGCCGCCGAGCGCACCGCCCGGCTGGTGGAGGAGGGGCTGGATCCTGAGATCAGGCTGCTGTGGCAGGTGTTCGCGGTACGGGTGGGCGCCCGCCGCCTCAACGACCTGGCCGCCTGCCTGTCATCCCTCGGCCTCGAAGCGGGCGCGGCCGTCGCCACGGAGCAGGCCCGCGTCGTCGGAGGGCTGCAGGGTCCGCTCGTGTCGGGCGACGACGCGGCGCTCGCGGCCGGCCTGCGCCGATTGGCTCCGACGTACGAACGGCTGCGCGCGGCCCTGATCGCCGGCTCCTTCGGTCGCATCCGCCTTGCCGGCCCGGCAAGAGAGCGCAGTGAGCTGTGAGGTTGGCGCGCCGCCTCACATTCGGAGGCGCTGTCGGGTCGGAGCAGTGAGACACCAGGCAGCAGAAGGGAAACCTCGCCATGTCCACTCCCGGACACCACACCCTCCGCAAGGTCGTCGTCATCGGCGGCGGTTACGCCGGCACGCTCGCGGCCAACCATCTGCGACTGCGCGCCGACGTCGGCATCACCGTGGTCAATCCCCGCCCGGAGTTCGTCGAACGGGTCCGGCTGCACCAGTTCGTGGCCGGCACCCGTGAGGCCACGGTGGACTACGGCACGCTGCTCGGCGAAGGCATCCGGTTGGTCGTCGACAGCGCCACGCGCATCGACCCCACCACCCGCACGGTGCGGCTGGCGTCGGGCGGCGCGCTGGACTACGACTACGTCATCTACGCCGTCGGCAGCACCGGGGCGATACCGTCCTCGGTGCCCGGCGCGGCCGAGTTCGCGTACGACCTCGCCGAGCTCGAGCCCGCGCGGCGGCTGCGCGCCAGGCTGGAGGAGTTGCCCGTCGATGCTCCGATCACGGTGGTCGGCGGCGGGTTGACCGGCATCGAGACGGCCGCCGAGCTGGCCGAGCAAGGACGCGCGGTCACGCTGGTGTGCGGCCGGGCCCTGGCGCCGTCCTTCGGTGCCTCCGCCCGCCGGGCCGTGGCCACGTGGCTGTCCCGGCACCGGGTCGCGGTGCTCGAGGCCGACGCGGTGCGCGAGGTCCGGCCGGACGCGGTCGTCCTCGCCGGCGGTTCTGCCGGCGGTTCTGCCGGCGGTGGGGTACGTGCGAGCGCGCTGACCATCTGGGCGGGCGGGTTCGGCGTGCCGCGGTTGGCCGCCGCGAGCGGGCTGCGTACCGACGCTCTCGGCCGGCTGCTCACCGACGAGACGCTGACCAGCGTCGACGACGACCGCATCGTCGCGACCGGCGACGCCGCCGCACCGTCCGGCCGGCCGCTGCGGATGAGCTGCTACGCCGCCGGCCCGCTCGGGGCGCAGGCCGCCGACACCGTGCTGAGCCGCATCGCCGGGACCGAGCCGGCGGTGATCAGCCTGGCCTTCTCGGGGGCGTGCGTCAGCCTCGGCCGGCACACCGGCATACGACAGCTTGCCCGCAAGGACGACACCGCGGTGAACCTCTACGTCGGCGGCCGCATGGGCGCGGCGATCAAGGAGGTGACCTGCAACTTCGCGGTGAAGAGGATCCGCCGCGAGGCCCGCAGGCCGGGTTCACTCATCTGGGTGAAGGGCGGCCCGCGGCCCGAGCAGCCGGCCCCCGCTCCGCGAGGCGTCACGAAGCCGTGAGCGCCGGGGAGCTTGCCGAGCGGTTCGCCTTTGTCGTCGCGGTGGCGGATTGCGCAGCGCTTCTCGGACCGTGGGCAGACCCCGTGGACCTCTTATGGGGCTGAGATGCCCAGCAGGTGGTCCGCCCGTTCCGTGCGCAGGTGAAGCGCCGTTCGGCCCTTACGCTGCGTCGACACGAGACCCGCCCCTCGCAGCGCGCCCAGATGTTGCGAGACGGCGCTTGGGGTGATGGCCAGGCGGGCCGCCAGGGTCGCGGTCGTCAGGGGTTCGGCCAGGGCGGCGAGCAGCGCCGTCCTGGTGTGCCCCAGCACCGGGGCCAGACCCGCCAGCGCCGGCGGGGGCGGCTCCCAGAGCAGGCCGACGCCCATCGCCGGGTAGCGGATCGACGCGGCGGCGATCGGGGACTTGTCGACGCCCACGTCCGGCCAGTTGAAGATGCTGGGCAGCAGGACCAGGCCATGCCCGCCGGTGTCCACCGTGTGGACGGCATGCGGGGTGCGCCGGCCGTGCACCACCAGCTGGCCGCCGTCCCAGGCGATGTCGCGGTGCAGCTCGGCGAACAGCGCCTGCACTCCGCCGTCCACCAGGGTGAGCGCCCGCTTGGCGACGTCGGCCTCCAGCACCGCCAGCGTCCGGCCCCACCGCGGAGCGATCAGCAGCTCGTGGCAACGGTGGAGCGCTTGCGCCAGCCGCGGCAGCACCGCTGCCGGCTCGGGGACCTCCTCCTCCGGCATGCCCAGAACCGCTCCGTACTCGCGCCGGAAGAAGAGCTCCTCCGTGGCCCGCAGCACCTCCAGCTCCATGGCCATCGAAGGCAGCCGCTCCTGCGGCACCGGGAACAGAAACGACGGCATCGGTCCGGCGACAAGCGCCCGCAGCAGCGGCAGCTCGCGCTCGTCCGCGATCAGCGGACGTGCCTTGCCTGCCCAGGGCCGGTGCACCGCGTGTCCGCCCGTGCCCAGCAGGACCCGGAGCGCGAGCACCGTCTCCCCCAGCGGCGAGACGGCGAACCGCACCCTGGCGACCGACGCCGCCGTGAACCTGATCTCGACCGCCATCCGCGCCGCCCATCATGTAGCTGTGGCTGAACGATAGCCCTCACCGCCGCCAACCCCCCACGCTGCGGTCATGGCATTCTTCACCTCGTACGACGGCACCAGGCTGAGCTACCGCGTGTCCGGGGACGGTGCTCCGGTGCTCTGCCTGCCCGGCGGGCCGACGGCCGCCACCTACCTCGGCGACCTGGGCGGCCTGTCCGCGCACCGGCAGTTGATCATGCTGGACTCGCGGGGCACCGGCCGGTCCGCGACACCTCAGGACATCGCGTCCTGTCGCTGTGACCGGCTCGTCGCCGACGTGGAGGCCCTGCGCGCGCACCTGAGCCTGGACCGGATGGACCTGCTCGCGCACTGCGCCGGCGCGAATCTGGCCGTGCGGTACGCGGCCCGCCATCCGCGGCGCGTCAGCAGACTCGCGCTGATCACACCGAGCGTCCGGGCCGTCGGCATCGCGATCGCGGGTGACCTCCGGCTCGAGACGGCTCAGCTGCGCCGGGACGAGTCGTGGTTCCCGGATGCGTTCGCGGCCCTCGAAGCGATCGTGGCGGGCCAGGCCACGAACGACAGCTGGCAGGCCGTCGCGCCGTTCTCCTATGGCCGGTGGGACGAGGTGGCGCAGGCCCATCACGCGGCCGACGCGGAGCAGCAGAGCCCGGAGATCATGGCGGCCTTCGGCGCCCAAGGCGCCTTCGACCCGGCCGCCACCCGCACCGCGCTCGCCCGGTTCGCGCCGCCCGTCCTGTTGCTCGCCGGAGAGGTCGATCTGGGAGCACCTCCTCGGGCCATGGCCGAGTTCGCCGGGCTGTTCCCGAACGCCGAACTCGTCATCCAGCCCCGAGCCGGACACTTCCCGTGGCTCGACGACGCCGGCCGGTTCGTGTCCACCGTCGCGGCGTTCCTGGAGCAGGCGCGGCGCCGGCGGCGGTGACGAAGCTCACATGGCGCCGCCGATGAGTCGAGGCGGCGTCGGCGGTCAACCGTCCGTACACACGAGACAGGATGTACCGATGAGTGACCTGAACGACCTGTTGAAGAGCTACGTCGCTGACGGATCGATTCCGGGAGCCGTGGGCCTGGTGGCCCGCGGCGACACGATGGAGGTGGCGGCCGTCGGCTCCGCCGCCCTCGACGGTCCTGCGATGACCAGGGACTCCATCTTCCGCATCGCCTCGATCACCAAGCCCGTCACGGCCGCGGCCGTCATGATGCTGATCGAGGACGGCCTGATCGGGCTGGAGGACCCGATCGGCCGCTGGCTCCCTGAGCTCGCCGAGCCGAAGGTCGTCCGCACCCCGGCGAGCCAGGTGGACGACGTGGTTCCCGCCGACCGGCCGATCACCGTGTTCGACGTGCTCAGCTCCCAGGCCGGGTACGGCTGGGCGTCCGACTTCACGCTGCCGGCGATCCAGGCGCTGTTCACCGTGCAGAAGGACGGGCGCGAGCCGCGCAGCTTCCCCGAGCCGGACGCGTGGCTGGCCGACCTCGCCCGGCTCCCGCTGCTCCACCAGCCGGGCCGGGCGTGGCTGTACGACACCTGCTCCACCCTCCAGGGCGTGCTGATCACCCGGGCCACTGGCCGGTCACTGCCTGATTTCCTGACCGAGCGGCTGTTCGACCCGCTGGGCATGACCGACACCGCCTTCCACGTCCCGGACGGCAAGCGCGACCGGCTCACCAGCTTCTACCGGACCTCCCCCACCGGGGACCTGTACCTGGCCGACGCCCCGGACGGGCAGTGGAGCAGCCCGCCGCCCTTCCCCCTGGGCAACGGCGGCCTGGCCGGAACCGTCGACGACTGGCTCGCCTTCGGCCGCATGCTCCTGAACGACGGCCGCACCCCCGACGGCCGCCACCTGCTGTCGGCCGAGTCGATACGCCTGATGACCACCGACCACACCACCCCGGCCCAGCGCGAGATCGGCGCGTTGTTCCTGGAGGGCCAGGGCTGGGGCTTCGGCGGCGCGGTGGACATCGCTCGCACGGACCCGTGGAACGTCCCCGGCCGCTACGGCTGGGTCGGCGGCACCGGCACCACGGCCCACATCATCCCGTCCACCGGCACCGCCACCATCCTGCTCACCCAGGTCGCGACCGACAGTCCGATCCCGGCCCCGTGGCTGCGCGATTTCTGGCGGTACGCCGCCTAGCCGACGACGTTGCGCACCGGCGGGAGCCAGGCGACTTCAAGGCAGGGGTTGTCGGCCTGGAGGATCTGCTCAGCCGGAATCCGCCGGGCGGCCTGGCGCCCACAGCCGGTCGGCGTCGCCCGCGGCGAGGCGGCCCCGGTAGACATCGATCTTGTGGTCGATGAGCCGGAGATTCTCCTGTATCTCAGCGAGCTTGGCGATCATGTCGGCGCGGTGGGTCTCCAGGAGGGCAAGTCGTTCCTGCTCGTTGCCGTACCCGGCGGACACGAGCTCGGCGTAGCGCCGAATGGTCTTGATGGGCATGCCGGTGGCCCGCAGCTTCGTGCAGACGGTGATCCACTCGAGGTCGAGCCGGTGATAGCGCCGGCGGCCCCCGGCAGTGCGGCCGACGGGGGTGACGACCAGGCCGGCGCGTTCGTAGTAGCGCAGGGTGTGCACGCTGACTCCGGTGCGGCGGGCGGCCTCGGCGATGCTCAGGCCCGCCTCGGGGACAGCGGGTGCGTGGACCGGCGGCCGATTGACTTCGAGCACGCTCTAAATCCTAACGTCGGGTCAGTCACCGAATCTCCGCACTGCCGATCCCCGGCGGTGTCCTTCGATTGGATCCGCATGCCCGAATTGAGGCAACGCCGCCGGTTCCTGGTGCTCGCGATCTGCTGCGCCAGCATCGTCGTCGTGGTGATGGACATCTCCATCGTCAACGTGGCACTGCCGGCGATCCGCCGCGATCTGCACGCCTCGGAGTCCGGCCTGCAGTGGACGGTCGACGCCTACACCCTTGTGCTGGCCGGCTTCCTCGTACTCGCGGGCTCCACCGCCGACCGGATCGGCCGCCGGCGCGTCTTCCAGATCGGCCTCGCCGCCTTCGGGGCCGGCTCGCTCCTGTGCGGCCTGGCACCGAGCATCGGCTGGCTGATCGCGGCCCGGGCGCTGCAGGCCGTCGGCGGCACGATGCTCAACCCGGTGGCGCTGGCGATCACCGCCGACACGTTCCCTGACCCGGCCGAGCGGGCCAGGGCCATCGGCGTGTTCGGCTCGATGTCCGGCCTGTCGCTGGCGCTGGGTCCCATCCTCGGCGGCGCCCTGGTCGACGGCTTCGGCTGGCGCTCCGTCTTCTGGATCAACGTGCCGATCGTGGCCGCCGCGATCGTGTGCACCGCGCTGTTCGTGCCCGAGTCCCGCGCCGCCCGGGCGCGCCGGTTCGACCCAGTAGGCCAGACCCTGGTGATCCTGGTGCTCGGCAGCGTCGTCTACGCGATCATCGAGTCCAAAGGGCTGGGCTGGAGTTCGCCGGTCATCCTCGGCCTGCTCGCCGTCGCCGTGCTCGGCGTGCTGGGCATCCTCGGCTACGAACGGCGCCGTGCCGACCCGCTGCTGGAGCTGCGCCTCTTCCGCAGCGTGCCGTTCAGCGCGGCGATGCTGATGGCGCTGTTCGCGTTGTGCGGGTTCAGCTCGTTCCTGTTCGTCTCCACCCAGTACCTGCAGGACGTACGCGGCATGTCGGCGCTGGCAGCCGGGCTGTGCATGCTCCCGGTCGGGCTGCTGGTCCTGGTGCTCTCCCCGCGCGCCGGCCGGCTGGTCGGCGCGCGCGGTCCCAGGCTCCCGCTGATGGTCTCCGGGGCCGCGCTGGCGCTCGGTGGCGCCGCGTCGCTCTCGCTCACTGCGGCCACCCCGCTGCCGGCCGTGCTCGCGACCTATCTGCTGTTCGGCATCTTCCTGGGCACTGTCAACCCACCGATCACCAACACGGCGATCTCCGGAATGCCCCGCTCGATGGCCGGGGTGGCCGCCTCATTGGCCTCCACCGGCCGGCAGACCGGCACCACCCTGGGCGTCGCGATCGCCGGAACGATCGTGGGACCGGCCCTGGCCCACGGCGCAACGGCGTATACCGGCGCGGAGCACAGCGTGTGGTGGCTGGTACTCGGGCTCGGCTCCGGCATCCTGCTCCTTGCGCTGCTCAGCACCGGACGCCGGGCCACGGACACGGCCGCGCGGGCGGCGGCACTGTTCGCGGAGGTGGACCACGGCGCGCAGTCCCGAACCGCCTAGCATCACCACCTCTCGGCAGGGACTCGCCGGCCGGCGACCGCGCCCGGCCCGGACCAGGCCGCCGTACATGCCGGCGACACCCTGAACTCGGCCCCGAACACGTGGATGCCCCGGCCGTCTTCAGCACGGCCGGGGCACTGCTGCGGGGCAGCCGATCGCTCCCCCTGACCGCCTACCCAACATGTCCAGAACAAGCGTTTTTGTCCGCTTTTCACAAGGGAGATCCAGATCGACGTGAACCGCCCCTGCCCACCCGGGACCGATCACGGCGACGACCGCTCGGCGGCGGTGATGTCGCCCCGAGGCCGGGTGGCCGAGGGCCCTCGCGTGCCCTCCACCGGCCGGAACGCCGCTTACGGGAGGAGGCCGCCGGCTCCAGCTGAGCGTCAGGCCGGCGGCGGGCCGCTGCTCTCCCGCACGATGAGCTCGGGCTCGTTCCAGGCCGGAAGGGGCAGGGTGGCCTCCGGCTGCAGCCTGCGGAGCAGCAGCCCGAAGCACGCCCGGCCGAGGCCCTCGAAGTCGAGCCGTACGGTGGTGAGCGAGGGGTGGAGGTAGGCCGACGCCGGGGAGTCGTCGAAGCCGACCACACTGAGATCGCCGGGGATGTCCCGGCCGGCCTCGCGCGCGGCCCGCATGACGCCCAGGGCGAGGTCGTCGTTGCCGCACAGGATGGCGGTCACCGAGCGGTCCGCCAGCAGGGAGCGGACCGCGAGGTATCCGGAGCGGGGCGTCCAGCCGCCCTGCAGGGGGTCGGGCAAGGGCCGCCCGGTCGCCCGCAGCGCGTCCTGCCAGCCACGGGTCCGTTGCGGAAGTGCGCTGGTGGAGGACGGGATGGCCACGTAGTGGACGGTCTGGTGCCCCAGGCTCAGCAGGTGGCGCGTCGCGTGCGCCGCCGCGGCCCGGTCGTCCAGCCAGACCTGCCACGGGTCGCCGCCCGAGCCGTTGTCGGGGCGTTCGACGGCGGCCGTCACCGGCACGTCCGGCGGCAGCGCGCCCAGCGCCCGCACGCCGGGGTCGTCGTAGGCGATCACCATGACGGGCTCCTGGGGCCGGTTGAGCCGCAGGGCGACGTCCGCCTTGCTCGCGCCCGGCTCCAGCACGCTGATGCCCACCGAGAAGCCGGCCGCCCTGGCCGCCTCCTCCATGCCGCGCAGCGTGGCGGCGGCGCCGAACAGGGCGGTGTCCGAGGTCAGCACGGTGACCGAGCTCACCGGGCCGCCGGCCAGCGTCCGGGCGAGCCGGTTGGGGCGGTAGCCGAGCTCGGCGATGACCTGCATCACCCTGGCCCGGGTCGACTCGCTCACGCGGGTCTTGCCGTTGATGACGCGGGAGACGGTCTGCTGGGAGACGCCGGCCACCCGGGCGACGTCCCAGATGCTCGCGGACCGGCCGGGAGGAGTGTCCCTCGGTGGCGTGTGACCGGTAACTCCCATGGTCCAGAGCCTACTTGATGGCGGACGCGTCACCGGCGCGGCGCCTGCCACCGGGTGTCGAGCCGGCCGTGCCGCATCCGGCCTGCCAAGCGGACCCGCAACGTCTCCGGCGTGTTGTCGCCCGCGTCCCTGCTGATCGCGACCGAGCTGTGCCGTACCGACAGCTCGTTGGCGTCCACCACCATGCCCGGCGCGAGGATCAGCTCCACGTTGCCGCCGCTGACCCGCAGCTCGATGACCAGCTCGGGCGCGCTGCGCACCGCGTTGGTCAGGTCCAGCATCACGTCGCACCATGCGGTGCGCAGCGCGAGCCGGTGCGGCAGCGTCCACCGGCCGTCACGGCGCACCGAGCCGTGCCGCTCCTTGATGGTGAGCAGTTCGGCGGCCGGCGTCCCGGCGAACGGCAGCGCGAGTGCGCCGGCGCTGCCTGGAACCGCGACCAGATCGGTGACGAGCGGGGCCAGCGCGTCAATGGTGCGGGCGGCCAGCGCCGCGTCCAGCCGCTCGTCGAACTCGACCGGGTCGAGCCGGCCGTCGGCGACGGCGACGCGCAGCAGTTCGATGACCTGGTCGCGTTCCGCATCGGACGCGCGCAGCGCGGGTGAGCTGGGTGGATCTGCCGGCATCCGGCCTCCTCCGTGGCGAGGGGTGGCACCGCGCCACCGAGATCGTTGACTGATGGTCTGAGGAGAGGGCTGCCTAGGCGATCCTGCGGCGGTATGTGGCCATGGCGAAGAGGTACGCGACGATGAGGATGCCGACACACCAGGCGAGGGCGGTCCAGATGTCGGCGCCGACCGGCTGCCGGTTGAACAGGTCGCGGATGGCGTTGACGATGGAGGTCACCGGCTGGTGCTCGGCGAAGGCGCGTACCGGGCCGGGCATGGTGTCGGTGGGCACGAAGGCCGAGCTGAGGAACGGCAGGAAGATGAGCGGGTAGGAGAACGCGCTCGCGCCTTCCACGGACTTCGCGGTGAGACCGGGGATGACGGCGATCCACGTCAGCGCCAGGGTGAACAGGACGAGGATGCCCGCGACCGCGAGCCACCCGAGCGCTCCCGCCCCCGAGCGGAAGCCCATGAGCAGGGCGACGAGCACGACGACCACGAGCGAGATCAGATTGGCGAGCACCGAGGTCAGCACGTGCGCCCACAGGACGGACGACCGTGCGATCGGCATGGACTGGAATCGCTCGAAGATGCCGCTCTTCATATCCATGAAGAGCCGGAACGCGGTGTAGGCGATGCCCGAGGCGATCGTGATGAGCAGGATGCCGGGCAGCAGGTAGTTCACGTACGAATCCGACCCGGTTTTGATCGCGCCACCGAACACGTAGACGAACAGCAGCATCATGGCGATCGGCATGATCGTGGTGGTGATGATGGTGTCCGCGCTGCGCGTGATGTGGCGCAGGGATCGGCCCAGCAGGGCGGCGGTGTCGCCGAAGAAATGCTTGGTCATCGTTGTTCCTTACGCGTTGCGGCCATTGCCGTTGGCGCCGACGAGGGTGAGGAAGACGTCCTCGAGGGTCGGCTGCTTCTCGACGTATTCGACCTTGGCGGGCGGGAGCAGCTGCTTGAGCTCGGCGAGGGTGCCGTTCACGACGATCCGGCCCTCGTGGAGGATCGCGATCCGGTCGGCGAGCTGTTCGGCCTCGTCCAGGTACTGCGTCGTGAGCAGCACCGTCGTACCCCGCTGGGCGAGTTCCTTGACGGCCTGCCACACCTCGATGCGCGCCTGGGGGTCGAGCCCGGTCGTCGGCTCGTCGAGGAAGATCACCGGCGGATTCCCGATGAGGCTCATCGCGATGTCGAGGCGGCGGCGCATGCCACCGGAATACGTCGACACCTTCCGCAGGGCCGCGTCGGTCAGCGAGAAGCGCTCAAGCAGGTCATCGGCGACCTTGCCCGGATTCTTGAGGTGCCGTAACCGGGCGACCAGCACGAGGTTCTCCCGCCCGCTGAGGATCTCGTCGACGGCGGCGAACTGTCCCGTGAGGCTGATGGACTCGCGCACGTCCGCAGCCTGTGTGGCGACGTCGAAGCCGTTGACGCTCGCCGTGCCCGCGTCGGCCTTGAGCAGCGTGGACAGGATGCGCACGACCGTGGTCTTGCCCGCCCCGTTCGAGCCGAGCAGGGCGAAAATGCTGCCTCGGGCCACGGCGAAGTCCACGCCGCGCAGCACCTGCAGCTCGTTGTACGACTTCCGCAGGCCCTGCACGTGGATCACAGGCCCTCGAACTTCATTGGCTGTCATTCGGTTATCCGTTCTCTGGTCTTTTCATCGCCGTGGGACAGGTGGCGGGAAGACGCCGCGTGCGCGCCTTGTACGGCCTTCGCCGCGCATGACCTCTTCGGCCCGGACGGAGCCCGAGGCGGTCTTCGATGAGCGCGCCGTGCGCGTGGTCGACGACGATGTCGCGGCTGGCCGAGCTCACCCGCAGGTCGCCCGTGGCCTCGCCGATTCGGGGGGTATCCGCCGGAGTTCTTGACGACCCCGCAGGGGCCGATCGCGCGGACGCGGACCTCGCCGCTGCCGGTATGGAGGTCGAGCGGGCCGCACCGATGAGCGGCTAGACTTCAAATTGGCAGTTCAACCGTGCTCTGCTGTAGCGGGCGCGGCCTCGGCGGGGTGTTCCAGCACCCTCCCGAGGGCCCGTCCAACCGGACGGCGCCTACTCGCAGAAGACCCGCAAGTGGCCATCGGCCATCTCGAGCTCCACGATGGTCTCGTCGAGGTGCTCCACGAGCGCCTCGAGGTGCTCGGGCTTGAGCTGCTTCAGGTCGAACGGCACGCCCGACTTGCTCAGCTCGGCGTTGGCCCGATCCAGTGCCTGCGTCGGGACCAGGGCCGCCAGCTGTACGCCGGCCCGCAGCAGTTGCAGCGGCACCCGCACGTTGAGCCGCTCCGCCTCGCCCTCATTGACGAACTCCATCACCACCCGCAGGTACTTCGCCCTGCCTTTCGGCCGGGCCGGGGGACCGGCCGCCGTCGGCGGCTGGGCTTGTTCGAGCGCGACGATGAGCCGCTCCGCCTCCTCTACGGTGATCTTGCCCTCGGCCAGCATGGCGAGGATGTCCTTTCGATGTTCGCTCATCGCAACCTCTCCTATCGGATGGCTACGAGCACAGCCGTACGGCTGTACTCCACGTCGAACCAGGTGCCGGGCAACGCGGAGACGATGCGCCAGCCGGTGCCGAGTGCCCGTGCCACACTGAGGCGATAGACGAGGCAGGCCACGACGACCCCCAGTACGGCCAGGACCACGACCGGAGAGAGCACGAGCGCTGCGGGGATCACCGGGATCCAGACCCGGATGGGACGACGGTCCGGGCGTTTGACCCGTACGGTCAGCAACTGCGGTATCACGTGCGCCCCTCCAGTTCGGACAGTGCCTGCTGGGCGGTGATCTCGCCGCGGCGCAACCGATCGATGGTGTCGGCCGGCGGTGGCGCCGGATCGGTCTCGACGAAGTCGAGCATCTGCGTGATCCGGTTGAGTCGTGATTTGATCGTCGGGTAGCTCACCCCGAAGATCCGCTCCATCTGCTTGATGGAACCGTGGCACCGCACGAACGCCGTGACGAAGATCTGATCCTCGACGTTGAGCTGAGCCAGTTGCGGTAGCTCGAACTCGCCCTCGATCGCGATGCCGCTGCCTGCCAGGCGCACCCGCTCGACGAGGAACGGCTGGCCCCGAGTCAGGTTCGTGAGCTCCTGCCAGTCCATCGCCTGCTCTTCCATATTTAATTTATACGCGGGCGCCCTTGAACTTTCAAGATGTTGATCTTAATTTTCTTAAACCGGTGCCTCCTTCGGGCTCCTCCGCGGTCACCCGGCGGCGGGGCGCCCGCGCGTCCGCGCTGAGCGCGGTCCTGAGCCGCGCCGGTCAGGCTGTTTCCGCGCTGAGGGTCTGTGCCACGGGCCGTCGGGCCGCCAGGCGGGCCGGCAGGGCGGTGAGTGCCGCCGTCGCCAGGAGGGTCGCGAGTGCGGCGGCGAGCATCCAGGAGACGGGCGGTGTGATCGTCCTCCCGAGAGAGAACATCGAGTACAGGCCGATGCCCAAGGGGACGCCGGCGAGGGCGCCGAGCAGGGCGGGCAGGAGCTGGGCGGCGGACAGGCCCGCGGAGATCTGTCCGGGGGTGGCGCCGAGGGTGCGCGCGATGGCCATGTTCGCCCGGGCCTCGATGGCGGCGGTCCAGGTGAAGGTGATGGTGTTCACGATGGCGAGCGCGATCAGCAGAATGGTGACGGCGAGCATCAGCCGGCGGTCGTGCTCGACCCGAAGGTTGGGCAGCGCGGAGGAGCCGTTCAGGCCGTAGCCTCGCTCCGGCTGGACGTGGAGGGCCAGCAGGGCGATGATCGTGATCACTGTGGTGGCGGTGGAGCACCCCTGCAGCACGGCGCGGCCCGGCCGGCGGGCGGCCAGGCGCAGCCCGAGCAGCAGCGGGGCGGGCAGCAGCGCGGACAGCGCGGTCAGCCAGGGGCGGTGACGGGGCTGGTGCGCGGTAGCGGACAAGGCCGTGACGGTCGCGGTGCGCAGGGCCCGCAGTGTGGGGCGCAGCGTGGACAGCACCGCCACCGCCACGGCGAGGACGGTCGTCGCGGCGATGGTGGCGCCGGTCGGTCCGCCGATGTCGCCGATCCGGCTGGCGGTGGGGCTGGCGATGGCGGGCACGCTCAGGCGGGCGAGCGCCAGCCCCAGCGCGTCACCGGCCAGCGCCAGCGCCAGGTACTCGGTGAGCAGGACGGTGGCGATCAGGCCGGGGGTGGCGCCCACGGCCTTGAGCAGCCCGGCCCGGCGCGTCTGCTCGGTCGCGCGTCCCGCGGCCAGCGCGGCCACGCCGGTGACGGCCAGGAAGCTGAGCAGCCAGCTGCCGACGACCAGGATCGGCTGGCTGTTCCTGAGGATGACCAGGTCCTGTTGGGCTTCGAACTGCCAGGAGTGGAAGGTGATGCTGATGGAGGGGTCGCTGCTGGCGTCGATGAAGGCCTCGGTCGCGCCGCCGTCGCGCAGCTTGAGATCCGTGGCCAGGGCCACCGGCAGATCGTGGGAGGAGGCCAGCGTGCGGGCGTCCGATCGGGTCATCCAGGCCAGGCCGCTGTAGTCGCTGGGGCCGCCGCCCGGGCCGATCTGCGCCGCCCACGGGTAGATGGAGGTGGCCGCGGTGACGGCGATCCCGACGACGGGGTAGGAGCGGCCGGCGATGGTGACGTGGTCGCCGACCCGCACACCGAGCGCGGTGGCGAAGCCCCGTTCGAGGACCGTGCCGCCGGAACGCACCCAGTGGCCCGAGGTCACCAGAGGCCGGTTGATCGCGCCGGGCGTCTCGGCGAAGCCGTGCACCACCACGGGGGAGGTGGAATCGCGGGTGGCCAGATCGGCGTAGACGATGCGATAGGGGCCGTGGTGGGCGACCACGTCGGCCTCGTTCGCCAGCGTGGCCATGGCCGAGGTCACGGCGGGGCCCGTCTCGCCGGACAGGGCCACCACGTCCGGCCCGGCGGTGGCCGCCCGGGTCTGCTCATACAGCGCGTCGCTCACGCCGGGCAGGGACAGGCCCAGCGCCAGGGTGGCGGTCGAGGCGGTCACCGCGAGCAGCAGCATCGCGGCCTGGACCCGGTGGCGGCGCACGTCGGCCAGCACCAGGCGTACGACGAGCACGATATGTCCCACGCCGTTCAGCCCTCCAGCCCGATCAGGTCGCCGAGCCCGCGCGGGTGGGAGCCGGTCAGCCGGGTGTCGTCGACGAACATGCCGTCGCGCATCGAGACCAGCCGGTCCGCGGTGGCCGCGACCCGCTCGTCATGCGTGACGAGTACGAGGGTCTGGCCCGCCGAACGCAGGTCCTCGAAGATCCTCAGCACGTCGAGGGTCGCCGTGGTGTCGAGGTTGCCGGTCGGCTCGTCGGCCAGGACGACCAGCGGGTCGTTGACCAGCGCGCGGGCGACGGCGACCCGCTGGCGCTGCCCGCCGGACAGCTGCGCGGGCAGGTGCTGGGCGCGGTCGGCGAGGCCGACCCGCTCCAGCAGCAGGCCCGCGCGCCGCCTGGCCTCGCGGCGCGAGCGCCCGGCCAGCAGGACGGGCAGCTCCACGTTCTCGGCCGCCGACAGCTCCTCCACCAGATGGAAGGCCTGGAAGACGAACCCCACCGACCGGCGCCGCAGGCGCGCCAGAGCCCGCTCGCTCAAGGTGTCGATGCGCCGGCCGGCCAGCCACACCTCCCCGCCGGTGGGCCGCTCCAGGCCACCGAGCAGGTGCAGCAGGGTCGATTTCCCGCAGCCGCTGGGCCCCATCACCGCCAGCGTCTGCCCCTCGGGCACCTCCAGGTCGACCTCGTCGACCGCGCGGACCCGGCTCTGCCCCTGACCATGGTGCTTGACCAGGCCGCGGGTCTGGATCACGGCGTCCTTCACTTGTTCCCACCTTCGGACCAGGCCGCTTCACAGGCCGTCAGCCAGCGCAGGTCCGCCTGCAGCCGCAGCACGACCCCTTCCAGCAGCAGGCCGGCGCCCGAGCCCGCCGGCTCGGCCAGCAGCGCCTGCTGCGCCTCGCGCAAGCGGCGCAGCAACTCGCGCCGCTGCGCCGCCACCAGCTCGACCGGGTCGGCCAGCCGGGCGGCGGCGGCCGCGGCGAGCTTGAGATGAAACTCCGCCAGGTCCGGTTTCGGCCAGCCCACCTCGGCCAGCCAGGCGGCCACCCGCTGCTGACCGGCCGGCGTCAGCGCGTACACCTTGCGATCCGGCCGCTCGGCAAGGCCGTCGGCCCGCTCACAGACCACCAGGCCCGCTTTTTCCAGCCGGGCCAACGTCACATAGATCTGACCGCGGTTCATCGACTCGCCGAGCGGGCCGAGACTGCGCCGCAGCCGAGCGTGCAAGTCGTACCCGTGCGACGGCTCCTTGGCGAGCATCGCCAGCACTGCGTCCTGCATGTCACCCCCTAACGGTTGGCTAATAGATAGCGGTTACCCATAAGAGGTGTCAAAACGGGGCGCCTGGCGATCTCCTTTCGCGTCCGGCTTGCCGCGATCATCACATTCGCAGTGCCGCTGACGGTGAGCTCCGCGGTGGCGCATTCACCTGCGCGGTGCTCCTGTGGCGGGCCGAGCCGATCAGTTGAAGCAGTCCTGCTCCTTGAGGGCGATGCCGTAATCCGTGACCTTGCCGTGCTGGACGGTGAAGGAGTAGTAGGCCTTCTTGTTGCCCGGCACCGTGGTCACCCAGAAGCCGTGCGTGTCCTGCTTGATGCGCGGGTAGATCTTGTCCAGCTGCGACTTGGCCGTCCCGATCGCCACGCCTTCGGGGGTCTTGGCGGCCTTGGGCGCGAAGAAGGCGGCGACGCCCATCTTCGGTGAGATGTACAGGCCGACGCTGTTCTTACCGGTCGGATACTTCTTCAGGTCCCAGCCCGAGCAGCCGTCGGCGCCGCCGTCGATCTTCTTGGTGATTCTGCCGGTCGCCCTGGCCTGCTTGAGCGACATGCCGAGCTTCAGGCCGCCGAAGCCGTTCGGACCAAGGACCGGCTTGGTCTGGGCGAGGGCGGGGGTGGCGCCGAGCGTCAGGGTGGCGGCCACGGCGATCACGAGTTTCTTCATCATGGTGGGTATGACGAGCGCGAGGAGCCCCGGGTTCTGAGTAGACCCTACTCATGCGCGTCCCGCGAGATGACTTCATTCTGGCCGCATGCGCTTACTCACAGTGTTATGTCTGATCGCGCTCAGCCTGGTGGTGGTCAACACGCCCGCCGCTCAGGCCAGTACGGGCGTCACGCTCCGGCTCACGATCAACAAGATCCGCCAGATCGAGAGCCCCGACAACGGCACGGGCAACTACTTCCCCGAGATCCGCATCGGGAACGGCGACCTGCAGCGCAGGAGCGCGGTGGAGGACGACGAGTTCGACCCCAGCACGTTCGACCCTCCGTGGATCTTCACCCAGGACGTGCAGGTCCCGGACGACACCACCAAGGTGCCGATTCTCATCCGCCTCTGGGACGAGGACGGCGGCCTCAACGGCGGCGACGACAAGCTGGACATCAGCCCGCAGAACCAGGACGACGACCTTGAGCTCCAGTACGACATCGGCACCGACACCTGGACCGATCCCGGCGACCTGCTCACGCCGGGCCAGACCTACGTGGAGGGCGACGGCGACCCCAACTTCCCCAACGCGCACGACGGCAAGCGGGCGGGGATCGGCTTCAAGATCGAGCGGACCAGCGGCCCGCTGCCCGACATCGACGGCGACGGCATCCCCGACGTCATCGAGCGCTTCGGCATCCGCAACCCCGACGACTCGATGAAGTACGACCTGAAGCAGCTGGGCGCCAACCCCTGCCGCAAGACGGTCATCGTGTGGATCGACTGGATGACCGGCGACGCCCAGCACACCCACAGGCCCAAGGACGCCGCGCTCCAGGAGCTCAGGCGCGCCTTCGAGGACGGCCCGACCAAGGCCACCCAGCCCTGCCCCTACGGCGTCCCGCTGGACGACGGGGTGGACTTCATCCCCATGGTCGGCACGGGCATTCCGGAGCAGGCCGTGATGACGGAGAAGGACACCGCCTTCGCCAATGCCAGGACGGCCGACCTGCCCAGGGAGCTGGCGCCGTACGCGCACTACACGATCTTCGCCCACGACCTCACCGCCGGCAGCATGGTCTCCGGCCAGTGCTGCGACCCCAGCCGCGGCAACCGCGACTTCATCGTCACGCTCGGCGAGTGGCGTACGTGGTGCGTCGACGGCGGCCCGAACGGCAAGGTGGACTCCGCCGTGGTGGGAGACGACTTCCCCAAGGGCAACCTGATCGGCGTCGGCCCCGACCACGTCTGCAACAGCAAGATCAAGAAGGGTTCCGACGACATCCAGCTGATGAAGGTGGGCAGCGGCCCGGACGTCGTCTTCTCCGGTACGGCCCGCGACCAGGCCGGCACGCTGATGCACGAGCTGGGACACGCGCTCGGGCTCGCCCACGGCGGCGACACCCGGACCAACTACAAGCCCAACTACCTCAGCATCATGAACTACGCCTACGAGCCGGCCGGCATCCCGACGGGCCTGGACCCGGCGCCCCGCCGCCTGGACTACTCCAAGGGCACGATGCCCCGGCTCGACCGCGATCACCTCGATGAGAGCAAGGCCATCGGCCCCGGCGACGACTACGCCCGCTGGAAGATCCCCAGCAAGCCGGAGCAGTACGGCCCGGTCGACCCGATCGTCGACTGGCTGGACTGGAACGTGAACGGGACGGAGGATCCGCCCACGATCGCGGCCGACATCAACTCCGAGGACGACGTGTGCGTCCTGGCGGGCACCAACAACACGATCGACTCCACCAGGATGAACGACGACGTCCAGTTCAACGACGCGATCATCCAGGGGCCCGACAACAAGTGCCAGTCGACGCCGAAGCCGGGCAGCGACGACAAGGGCCGCGACCCGATCCTCACCGACTACGACGACTGGGGACACCTGAAGCTCGACGTCTCCAAGCCCGGCGCGGGCGTGGAGTCCGGCCGTGAGATCGACTTCGTGACCGCGGCCAAGATCGAGGCCGGTTTCCAGGACTTCTACACGCCCGACCTGGCCACCACCAAGACCGTCGACAAGGAGTCGGCCGAGCCCGGCGACACCCTCACCTACACGGTCAAGGTGGACAACGTCGGCAAGGGCGGGGCGGAGTCCGTCAAGCTCACCGACACGCTGCCCGACGGCGCCGCCGTCACCCGCGATCTGCCCGACCTGGCCGCCGGGGCGAGCCGCAGCGAGACCTTCACCTATGCGATCCCGTGCAAGACCGACGACGCCGCCACGGTCACCAACTCCGCCACCGTCGTGGGCAAGAACGTGGCGGGTGGCGCGGAGGAGGACACCTCCGACAACACCGGCAAGGCCTCGACCGCGGTCAAGGCGCCGAAGCTCACCCTGACGGCGAGCGCGACGCCCACCGCCGGCGCGGCGGAGGCGGTGACGACCACGCTGACGGTGAAGAACACCGGAGGCGCGAGCGCCACCGGGGCCAAGCTCACCTACAAGCTGCCGCCCGAGGTGTACTACAGCACGGCCCTCGACCAGGGCGCGGGCCCCAAGCCGGGCGCGGTCGACGGCGGCACGCTGACCTGGAACCTGGGCACGCTGGCGGCCGGTTCGACCACGACCGTTGCGTTCAGCAGCCGTTCCAGCCTGCTCGTGGTGGGCGGGACCGTCCTGACCGGGCAGTCCCAGGTCTCCTACGGCAACGCCAACGGCTGCTCCTACACCCCGGCCACGGCGACCTCCACCAGCACCGTGACCGAGGCCGCGCCGAGCAGGGACCCGCGCCCGCAGGGCATCTGGCTGGCTTTCCCCTCGATGCGGACCGCTGAGCTGCTGGCCAGGGTCCAGGCCACCGACACCCGCTTCGACGGGATCGACGGCTCGACACCCGACGGCCGGTTGTCCCAGCAGGAGGTGGGGGCCGCGTTCACGCTGCCGCTGCTGCCGCCGCGCAACCTCCGCGCCGAGCTGCTGACCACGTACTTCAACCTGGCCAGCAGGCGGATCAACGCGGCGACGGCCGTTCGCACGATCACGATCGAGCGGCTGCACCTGCACACGGTCGGCGAGGCCGCCAAGCACGCGCAGCAGACCCTCGCCGACCCCGGCCTCATCGGCCTCACGGACGCGATGGTGGCCCTCGTCGAGATCAACACAGGGGTCGCCGAGCGATACTGACCCTTATGGAGTTTCAAGAGGTGGTACGGCGGCGCCGCATGGTCCGGAACTACGACCCGGACCGTGCGGTGCCCGCCGCTGTGGTCGACCGGATCCTCGGCAACGCGCTGCACGCGCCCTCTGCCGGGTTCAGCCAGGGCTGGGCGTTCCTGGTGCTGGAGGATCCGGCCGACCGCGAGCGGTTCTGGGAGGCGTCCACCGACGACTCCGAGTGGGGGGCGGGGCTGCGGCGGGCGCCGCTGCTGATCGTCGCCCTGTCGCACAAGCAGGCCTACCTCGACCGGTACGCCGAGCGCGACAAGGGCTGGGAGGACAAGGACGAGGCCCGCTGGCCGGTGCCGTACTGGGACATCGACACCGGGTTCGCCTCGCTGCTGATGCTGCTGACCGCTGTCGACGAAGGGCTGGGCGCCTGCTTCTTCGGCATCCCGCCGGGCGGGCGGACGAAGGCGTTCAAGGAGGCCTTCGGGGTGCCCGAGGCGTACACGCCGATCGGGGTGATCAGCATGGGATACCGGGCGCAGGACAAGCGCTCGCCCTCGCTGAAGCGCGGCAGGAGGCCGCTGGAGGAGGTCGTGCACCGCGGCTCGTGGAGCGGCTGACACCGGCATCCGGAGATCGCAACCTTGGCCCCTGCCCGGGTCACGCCTGTCCCCGATCGGTGAAGCGGCCGGTCAGCTCCTCCGCCCTGCGGTGATCGTACGGTGCGCGGAGCCGTTCGGCCGCCCGCACGGCCTGTTCCGCCGCTCTCCTCGCGGCCTTCCGCCTCCCCCCGTGGGCCAGGACGAGGGCGCGGGCCCAGCCGATGCGGGCCGCGGCGCCGGGTTGGCGGGACAGGAACCCGGCCAGGTGCCGGTCGAGCCGGCGCGCCGTGGCGGCGTCCGGGGGCAGGGACACGAGCAGTTCGGCCAGGCCGGACCAGCACTCCAGCAGGCCGCGCCGGCCCGCCGGCAGGCGGGCGGCCAGCTCCAGCGCCGTGGTCAGCGCCTGCCCCGGGCCGATCCGCCCGAGGCGGGCCGCGGCCGTGAGCAGGCGCATCTCCTGGATCAGCGGCATGACCGCGCCGTCACGCAGGCCGAGCCGCTGCTCGTGGGAGCGGCGGCGGTCGGTCGACGCGCGGGCCGCCGCCAGCACCTGCCCGATCCGCTCCGCGCTCGTCCCGTCGATCCGCAGCAGCGCCTCGGCCTGGCCGATCAGGCACCAGTGGCGGCCGATGTCGTCGCCGCCCACCCGCCTGGCCGCCTGCTCCGCCGTGTCGGCGAACAGCTCCGCCGCCTGCTCGAAGTCGCCGCGCCACAGGGCCGTCTCGGCGAGCATCCCCGCGCAGTTCTCCGCCACCCGGGGGTCGACCGTCCTGGCCCGGCACTCGGCGAACGAGGCGCGCGCCGCCTCGAAGTCCCCGGCCGCGAGCAGATCCAGGCCCCTGGCCAGGCGGGCGCGGCTCGCCGGCTCGGTCGGGTGGCCGATGTCGCTCAGCGACCGCTCGGCGAGGGCGCCGTAGCGGGTGGCCAGCCGATGTCGTCCGGCGAGGCGGGCGATGGTGGCGAAGTTCGCGTACGCCTCCGCGCGCAGGGCCGGGTCCGGCGTCCGGTCGGCGGCGTTGAGCTGGCGTAACGAGGCGGCCAGCATGGTGAGCAGGTCCTGCTGGTGGTAGGCCAGCCGCGCCAGGAACGTCAGCGCCTGCGCCGCCTCGGCCTGTGCCGAGGCGCCTGGGCGACGGATCGGCAGGGCGCGGTGGAGGAGCCGGCGGGCGGCGGCCGTCAGGACGGCGGCGGCGAGGCCGGGCCGGGACGTCGGGAGCGGCTCGCCTATCGTGTCGAGCGCCATCCTGGCCAGGCGGGTGGACTCGCGCTCCCTGGCCAGCTGGTGCTCGCTCACGCCCGCCATCCGCAACCACCGTGCCCGGAGGTACGGGGCCGCGCGCGTACGGGCGAGGTGCCGCAGGACGACGGCGCCGGACTCCTCGTACAGACGCAGGCGCAGGCACAGCACCCAGTAGCGGTCGAGGAATCCGGGCCGGCCGGACACCGCCCAGGCCAGCCGGATGTTGTCCATCTCCACCCCCAGCACGCGGGTGACCTCGTCGTCGGAGGCGTCCTGCAGGGCGGCGGCGTACCGGTCGAGCAGGCAGGCGAAGTGGGTGGCGTGCCGTTCACGCACCGCGCGGCGCTCCCGGGGGTTCAGGTGTCCGGCGGCGAACTGCCGGATGAGCGGGTGCAGGACATAGCGGCCGGACGGGGTGAGCTGGATCATGCTGTGATCCACCAGGTGGACCAGCACGCGCGGCGTGGTGCCGGCCACCTCCAGCGCGGCACGCAGCGTGCAGCCGCCGCTGAACACCGACAACGCCGCCAGCGCCGCTCGCCCGGCCGGGTCGAGCAGCCGCCAGGACGTCTCGAAGACCGTGCGCATGCAGGCGTGCCGCGGCCGGACGGCCGGCCCTTCGGCGGACAACAGGCCGTCGTCCACGCCGAGGCGCTGGGCCAGCTCCGCGAGCGGCACCGCGCGCAGCAGGCCGGCCGCCAGTTCGATGGCCAGGGGCAGGCCGCCGATGGCGGCGCAGATCGCGGCGACCGGTACGGCGTGCGGGCCGGGGTCGAACGCCGGTTGCGCCCCTACGGCCCTGGACGCGAACAACGCCTCGGCCTCCGGGCCCGGCAGGCCCGCCACCTCGAACGTCACCTGTCCGGGCACGTCCAGGCGGCGTCTGCTGGTCGCGAGGATCCGCACGCCCGGAGCGGTGCGCATGATCCGGGCGATGACCGGGTCGACGGCCGGCAGGTGTTCGAGGTTGTCCAGTACGAGGAGCTGCTCGCGGCCGGACAGGGCGGCCAGCAGCAGGTCAAGGGCAGGGCGCTGCGGGGAGAGGTCCACGCCGAGGCGCCGGGCGAGCGTCGTGACGGCCGCCTCCGGGTCCACCCCGGCGAAGGAGACGAACGCGCACGACGGCGTGGCGGCGGCGATGGCCAGGCGGGTCTTGCCGACGCCGCCGGGGCCGAGCAGGGTCACGAGGCGTTCGCGGGCCAGCAGCGCGCGCAGTTCGCGGATCTCCGTCTGCCGGCCGAACAGGTCGGTGCGGGGTACGGGCGGCGCGGCACGGAACTGCCGGCCGGCGGCCGCGGACTCCGGCGCTGGTACGGGGGTGACGAGCTGCCGGCGGACGGCCTCCGTCTCCGGCGCGGGCTCCACCCCCAGCTCGTCGGCCAGGCGCCGCCGCAGGTCGTCATAGCAGGCCAGCGCCGCGCCCCGGTTCCCGCCACGGGCCAGCGCCGTGATCAGCAGCCGGTGCGCCTCCTCGTCGTACGGATCCAGCCCGGCGACCAGCCGCGCCAGCCGTACGAACTGGTCGGGCGGCGCGGAGCCGGCCCGCAGCAGCAGTTCGCGCAGCAGCAGCCGGGTCCGCTCCCGCTCCGACTCCAGCCAGCCGCCGAACGCCGGCGCGTCGCAGAACCACACGCCGTCCATGAAGTCGCCGCGCCACAAGCGCAGCGCCTCGGCCACGGTCGGTGTCTGGGCCAGGCGCCCGTGATCCACGAAGCAGCCGTCGCCGGCGCGGAAGCGTACGTGCTCGCGGGTGATGTCCAGCCACCCGCCCACCTCCTTGCGCAGCTCCGACAGCGCCAGGCGCAGGCTGCCCCGGGCGTTGGCGTCGGGCCGCTCGCCCCACAACAGCGCGGCCAGCTCCGAGCGCGGCCGCGGCCCCGGTGTGGCGGCGAGGTAGCAGAACAGGGCGCGCGTCTTGGCGGCGCGGATGCCCACCGGCCGCCCGCCGACGGCCAGCTCCGGCGGGCCGAGCAGCAGCAGGGTCAGCGAATCTCCCATAGACGCAGCACAGTAGGCGCGCCCCGGCCGCGCGACTGTGCCAAAAAGCGCACATGGAACGTGCTCTGTGTCACTGACCTGGGCTCTCACGATGCGCTCACGCTGCCTGTCCCACTCTGATGCCGCGTTTCGCGACAGGAGCGGGGCGCACGTCACACCGTAGGAGAAACAGGATGCGCACTCAGAAACTGATCCCCGGGCTCGCCCTGGCGGCGGTCCTGGCCGTGCCGGTGGCGCTGGCCGCGGCCCCGCCCGCCGGCGCGACGGCCAGAGCCGCGACGTGCCGGGTGGAACTGGACTACATCGACTCGAACAACGTCGACGAGTCCGACGGCGTGGACGAGATCCGCGTCAACCTGGGCGGGATCATGTATCCCGCCGGCAACAACTGGGTCAACATGTGGGGCGGCGCCCGGGCCTACACGGCTTCCTTCGGCAGCCCGAGCGCCACGATCAGCTCCTCCGGGTCTGCGCTCTACAGCGTGCGCGAGGTCACCCCGCCGTGGGTCGCCGGCGGCACGACCCTCGGCACGATCACCGCGCAGGGCTCACTCTGCGCCACGCTCTCCACGGGGCAGACGGTCGGCCTGACGAAGACCATCACCGGCACGGACGACACCTTCTACTCCTACTTCATCAGGCTCGTGATGACCGGCCTGTAGCCTCCCACGCCGGTCCGAAGGCCCCGCTCTGGTCCCGAGCCGGGCCCGCACCCTCACCGGCACCGCGGGCGCCGATGCGGGTACCGTGCGGCGGTTCCGCGTCCGGATGCTAGGTCCCGGCCGGGATGACAGAGGTCGTCATCCCGTTCAGGGCGAGCTTCAGCGTCGGCGCGATGGTGCCGCCGAAGCCGGCCCGTGCCTGCGCGGCCCCCGCGGATCGCAGATCCAGGCCCGGGTGCGATCGGTAGTTGGCGAAGCTGACGACGTGGAGGTCCGGCAGCACCAGCCAGGCGTAGGCCTGGTCCGGTTCGGTGCGGGGGTTCTGGAGGACGAGCCCGGACCCGTTGAGCGGCTCGTACGGTCCCGTCAGGCTGGGGGCGGCGAAGCCGTAGAGCCCGGTCGGCGCGGAGTCGGCCGGGTGGAAGCTGTGGCGCTGGGTGGAGAAGAAGAGGTGGTACCGCGACTGGTGCACGATGATGTGCGGCCGTTCCAGCTCGTGGTTGACGCCCTCGGCCACGACCAGCGGCGGCAGCAGGGACCAGGCGCCGTCCCGCGTCCCGGCCAGGGCGATCGCGCCGCTGAAACGGTCGTCTTCCGCGACGGACGCGGCGATGAGCAGGTAGTCGCGCCCGTCGGCCGGATCGCGGAACCAGCCGGGATCGCGAAATGCCCTGATACGTCCCGGCATCCCGATGATCTCCTCGGCCGGCAGGTACATGCGGCCGTCCGAGCGGAGGATCTCACGGTGCTCGGCGCCGGGGTCCAGCAGGATCCGGCGGCCGTCGGCGACCAGAGCGGGGCGGGCCTCGACGACGCGCTGCCGGAACGTCGGAGGGGTTTCCCCACGCCGTCCGGCGGCCGTGTAGAACACCGACACGGTGTCGTCGGGGCGGCGGACCGCCGATCCCGACCATTCGCGGCTGCCCGGCGAGGCGCCGTCGGCGAACGCGTGACCCAGGTCCGTCCAGCTGCCGCCGTCCTTGGCGAGCAGCCGGATGCGGGCCTGGTCGTGGCGCTCCTCAGGGTGGCCGAGGACCGGCGCCGACAGCGCCATCCACAGCTCCTGGCCGCTGATCGCGCAGGTCGAGCCGTCTTCCTCCTGGACGGGCCACAGGTCCCACAGGTCATGGTCCGGCAGGATCCGGGGCATGGCCGCGGGGTCGATGACGGGTGCCGTGGTCGCGGCTGCGTCGACGAGCAGATCCAGGTGCCGCTGGGTCCAGCGCGCCGGCCGGCCGGCGCTCATGCGGCTCCCCGCCCGCGGCGGTGACCGCCGGGGCGTGTCCGCTGCGAGCCCTCGATCCCGCCGTACGGCGGTGGTGTCGCGTTCATCGCCGTCAGCCCTTCAGGGAGCCCTGGAGCAGGGCCTTGACGAAGTGCCGCTGGAAGATGAGGAAGATCACGAGCGTGGGGGTCAGGATCAGCAGCGACCCGGCGCACAGCAGCGGGATGTCGGTGCCCCACTGCCCCTGGAAGGCGCCCAGGGCCCCGGACATGGTGCGCTTGGCCGGGTCGTCGACCAGGACGATGGCCAGCAGGAACTGGTTCCAGGTCCACAGGAACAGCAGGATGCCCAGGGACGAGATCGCCGGCATGGCCAGGGGCACGTGGATGCGCCGGAACAGCTGCCAGACGTTGGCCCCGTCCATCCGCGCGCTCTCGGACAGCTCTCCGGGCATGTTGACGAAGTGCGCGCGCATCCAGAAGACGGAGAACGGCATGAACAGGCCGATGAGCGGCAGGATGATCGCCCAGCGCGTGTTGAGCAGTCCCATGTCGCGGATCTGGTAGTACAGCGGCGTGATGATGCCCTCGAAGGGGAGGGTCAGGCCGAGCACGAACAGCAGGAAGATCACGCGCCCGCCGATGACGCGCAGGTGACCGATGGCGAAGCCGGCCATCGTCGCCAGGACGATGGAGATCGGGACCACGCCCAGCACGATGAGGACGCTCGACTTCAGCAGCTCGCCCATCTTCGCGGCCTGGAAGGCGGCGAGGAAGTTGCCCCACTGCGGGTCGGACGGCCAGTCCAGCCCGGCCGGGTAGGTGCCCGAGGGGTGCAGGGCGGTGACGAACAGGCTGAGGAACGGCAAAATGGTGATCGCCATCATGGCGATGAGCAGCAGCCTGGCGGTCCAGGACTCCCGCCACGAGGTGATCATCGGTTGCCCTCCTTGGTGAACCACTGGATGGGAAGGGCGCAGGCGATCACGAGGACCATGAGCACCATGGCCAGGGCCGAGGCCATGCCGACCTCGCGTTCGGAGAAGGCCAGGTAGTAGATCTGCAGGCCGGGCACCATGGTCGTGTTGCCGGGACCGCCCTGGGTGGAGATGTAGATGATGTCGAAGCTGGCCAGGGCCGCGATCACGGTCACGGTGACGCAGACCGCGATCTCCTGCCGCAGGCTGGGGACGGTGATCGAGACGAATTCCCGCCAGGGTCCGGCGCCGTCCAGCCGGGCGGCCTCGTACAGCGCCGGGTCGATCTTGCTCATGCCGGCCAGGAGCAGCAGCGTGCACAGGCCGAGGAGCACCCATGCGCCGATCATCCCGACCGCCGGCAGGGCGGTGGAGAAGTCGCCGAGCCAGGCCCGGGTGATCCCGCCGAGGCCGACGAGCGAGAGCAGCTGGTTGATCACGCCCGTGGAGGCCAGCAGCCAGCTCCAGGCGATGCCGGCCGCCACCAGCGGGATGACCTGCGGCAGGAAGAGCACGGTCCGCGCCACGAGCGCGAGCCGGCTTTCGGCGATGCGCCGGATCGTGGCGGCGATCGCCAGGCCCAGCAGGACCGGGATCGCGCTGAAGAAGGCGATGAGCTTGACGGCGTTGATCAGCGAGTCGTACAGGTCGGGGTCGGTGAAGACCTTGCCGAAGTTGGCCGCCCCCACCCAGGTGGACGGGCCGATGCCGTCCCAGTCGTACAGCGAGTACTGGAACGTCAGGGCGATCGGGCGCAGGACGAAGACCGCGTAGAAGGCGAACGCCGGCGCGATGAACAGCCAGCCGACCAGGCCGCGCGCGTCGCGCAGCCTGGTCGCGGCCGGCCGCCGGTGCGCGGATCGCGCGCCGGGAGAGCGGGTCACCACCGGCTTCAGTTCCCTTCGAGCTGGCTGGTGTAGTCGGCCTGGACCGCCTTCAGCAGCTCCTGCGGCTTCTGCTGTCCGGCCACCAGCTTCTGCAGCTGGGGTGTCCAGCTCTTGGCGTAGATGGCGCCGGTGGCGTTGGCGATGAAGTCCATCGCGCCGTTGTCCTTGGAGATGTCCGCTCCGGCCGCCAGCGTGGCGGCGGTGACCTTGTCCGCGGCCACCTCGGGCATGTACGCGTCGGCGGGACCCATCGGACGCGATCCGCCGACCTCGACGCCGATCTCGCGGGCCCGCTTGTCGGTGGCCACCCAGTTGAGGAAGAAGGCGGCGCAGTCGGCGTTCTTGGCGTTCGCGGCGATCCCGAAGGTGAGGGGCGCCGACATGGCGGCCCGCTTGCCGCCCTGCTGCGCCGGCGGCATCAGGGAGAAGCCGGCGTTGCCCGGCATCTGCTTGTCGAGGTTGCCGGACTCCCAGTCGCCGTTGAACATGAACAGGCCCTGGCCGTCGATGAAGCGGCTCATCATCGTCGCGTAGTCGACCGCGTTGACGTCCTTCTGGAAGTATCCCGCCTTGATCCAGCGCTCCAGGTGCTGGGCGGCCTGCAGGTTCGACGGGGTGTCGATCGTGGCGCCGGGCTTCTGGAAGATCCAGTCGTTGATCGGGGCAGCCGGGCCGTAGGAGGCCATGAGGTTCTGCAGGGGGAACGCCAGGCCGCCGGTGGCGCCGCCGTTGAACTGCACGATGGGCGTGATGCCCGCGTTCTTGGCCTTGGCCAGCGCCGCGTCGAGCTCGGCCAGGGTGGCGGGCGGCGCGGACATCCCGATCTGCGCGGCGAGCTTCTTGTTGTAGAAGAGGCCGGTCATGCTGGAGTTGAGACCCATGGCGTACAGCGAGCCCTCGCCGCGCGGCCGCCCGCCCGGGCCGAGCCGTAGCTGCTCAAGCTGGGAAGCCGGCCACTTGTCCCAGCCGAACGCCTTCGCGTAGCCGTCGAGGTTCTTCAGCAGGTTGTCCTTGACCAGCTCGGAGACCTGGGGCAGGCGCATCAGGTCGGGCGGGTTGTCCGCCAGCACGCGGGGGGCGTTCTGCGTGATCACCGCGAACTGGTCCTCGCGGACGTTCCACGTGACGTTCGGGTGCTGCTTGGTGAACTCCGTGGTCAGCGCCTTGGGAAGCGGGAACCCGGTCTCGAAGTAGCCGTTCATCGTGATCGGCGCGGTGCCGCAGGTGGGCGCCGCGGACGGGGCCGACGCGCTGGTGGCCGCGGGCTGCGGGCTGTTGCTGCCGGGAGCCGCGCAGGCGGCGGCCAGCGTCCCCATGGCGATCACCAGCGCGGCCCCGGACCTGCCGGAGCGACCTCGACGAGCCATGTGCATCTCCTCTGTTGCCTGGGACAATCGGCACAGGCTGATGTCCCGACTCCGTTGCTAAATCGGGTTAGCGCCCGTTAGTCTCACGGTGCGTATCGCACGGTGTCAACCCCCCGTAACCCACTCTTGACGATCGGAGGTTCTGGGTGAGCCCACGACGGGTCACCTTGGCGGATGTGGCCAAGGCTGCCGGTGTCTCCCGCACGACCGCATCGCTTGTCCTGTCCGGGCGCGGCCGTGAGCTGCGCATCTCTCAGGACGTCGAGCAGCGGGTGCTGAAAGCGGCCGACGAGTTGCAGTACCGGCCCAACATCGTCTCCGTGGGCCTGCGCACGGGCACCACCCGGACGATCGGCTTCGTCTCCGACACCGTCGCCACCTCACGGCTGGCCGGTGACATGATCAAGGGAGCGCTCGAGGCCGCCCGTGACCGTGGCTTCATGCTGTTCATCGGTGAGACCGAAGGCGACGCCGAACTCGAGAGCCTCCTGCTGCAGGCCATGCACGACCGCCAGGTGGACGGGCTCATCCTGGCCTCGATGTTCACCAGGACCATCAAGGTGCCCAAGGCCATCACGGCCGCGCCCGCCGTGCTGCTCAACGCACTGGCCAAGCAGCCCACTCCCCTGCCCGCCGTCCTTCCCGACGAGGTCGAGGCCGGTCGCCACGCCGCCCGCATCCTGCTCGAGGCCGGCCACCGCGACGGCATCTACCTGATCGGCGCCGGTCCGGGCCTGCGCGACGTGCCCGCCGAGAGCGTCGCGGCGGTGGAACGGCTCGTCGGCATCCGCGAGGCGCTCGGTGAGAGGGGAGTCAAGGTGGCGGGCGCTCGTACCTGCCCCGACTGGCAGCCCGAATACGGCCTCGCCGCGACGCGCGACCTCCTGCGCACCGCCCAGCCACGCGCGCTGATCTGCTTCAACGACCGGATCGCCATGGGCGCCTACCAGGCACTCGACGATTTCGGGCTCAAGGTGCCCGCCGACGTCTCCGTCGTCTCCTTCGACGACCATCCCATCGCCTCATGGATGCGGCCCAAGCTGACCACCGTGGCACTGCCCCACTACGAGCTGGGGCGCAAGGCCGTCGACGTGCTTTTCGCCGAGATCGACCGTGACCGCACGGACAGCGACCGGGTGGGCGAGGTGCACCGGGTTCCGATGCCTGTCCGCAGCCGCGAGTCCGTCGCGCCGTCATCGCTCGGCTGAGGAACGGGCGCTTTTCAGGTCTGGCCGAGAACGATCGTGGTCAGGGCGCGCGGCGGGAGCGTGACCGCCCCGCCCTCCACGGGGAGGGACCCGAGTGACTCGTCCTCGTCGGTCAGGTAGGCCGAGACGTGGCCGTCCACCCCCTCCCAGGTGACGGGGGCCATGCCGGTGTTGAGGACCTCGACGACGCGGGAGCCGTCGGGGTTGCGGAACGCGGACACCTTCAGGGCCGGCTTCGCGACCGCCACGTCGAGCCTGACCGCGCCGGGCCTGACGAACCGGCTGTAGGCGGCCAGCGCCCACAGCCGCTTGGAGACCCGGTAGGTCTTGGCCTCCTCGTCGATCAGCAGTAACGCCCTCGTCTTCCCCGTGGAAGCACCCAGCCAGTACAGGTAGCCGGAGACGCCGCCGAGAGTGAGCGCGTCGTGCACGGCCAGGGCGATCGTGAAGCCGTCGGAGCCGCTGCCGTCGTACCAGTTCTCGTTCCAGCAGGTGCCGTTGGGATGCCACTCCGACATCCACGTCGGCCGTTCCGTCGGCAGCGGGGAGTCCACGGGGGTGGCGTAGCTGTGCCCGGTGTGGACCTTCACCCAGCGACGGGCCCCGGCGTCGGCCTCGATCGCGCTCGTGTACGCCCTGGCCTCCGTCCAGCCGACCGACTCGCAGCACACCAGCCGCACGCCCGAGGCGATGGGGCCGAGCACCTTGACGAACCGAGCGGCCTCCTCAGGGCTGAAGCGCATGGAGGCGTGCGGGGCCGTCCAGTCGGGTTCGTTCGCGAACCCCAGCTCGGTGATCTGGATGCCTTCCTGCGCGTAGAACCGCGTGTACTGCACCAGGTAGTCCGCATAGGCCTGCTGCCACTCCGGCTTCAGCCGACCGCCGTTCCTGTCCTCGCCAGTGTCCTTCATGTAGCCGGGCGCGCTCCAGGCGACGGCGAAGAAGCGCCGCACGCCGTACTCCTGCGCGGCCTTGGCCATCCACACCTGGCTGTTGTCGTCGCCGTCCCACACGTACGCGGGCGGGGCGTCCGGGCCGCCGGGGTCCTCCGGCTGGATCGACACCATCTCGTCGTACGGGCTGCCCAGCGGGGCCGAGCCGATGCCGAGACGCAGAATGCTCAGCCCGGCTCCCCGCTCGCGGCTGAACCACAGGTCGAGGACCTCTCGCCGCTTGTCCTCCGGGAGAGCCCTGATCAGTTCGTTTCGCCGGAACGCCGTGGAGACCCCGAACCCGTCGATGATCTGATGCAGGACTCGATCGTTGATCGTGATCGCCGGTGGATCGGCTGACCGGGGTTCGTTCATCACTGGAACTCCGAGCATGTGGCTGCGACAACCTGGTGGCAACCATCCTGCCCGAACCCTGGATCCGGCGCTGCACGCGTTGACCCGCGGGCCGCCACGGCCCGCCGGGACAACGGCGACGGCGCAGAAGCGCGCCGTCTCCGCGCCGGTGTGGGATCAGCGCGGAGACAGCGCCCTTCGCCGCAGGCGGTGGTGCGGGTGCCGGTTCACAGCTGCAGGAGGGTCTTGATGGCGCGGCGTTCGTCCATCGCCCTGTACCCCTCGGCCACCTGCTCCAGAGGCAGGGTGAGGTCGAAGACCTTGCCGGGGTTGATCTTCCGGTCCCAGATGAGGTCGATCAGCTCGGGCAGGTACTGCCGGACCGGGGCCGGGCCGCCGTGCAGGTGGACCTGGGAGAAGAACAGTTCGTCACCGGCAAGGGCGACGTCGTGGTTGACCCCGACGAAACCGACGTGACCGCCGGGCCGGGTGGAGCGGATGGCCTGGAGCATCGATTCCTGGGTGCCGACCGCCTCGACGACCGAGTGCGCGCCGAGGCCGCCGGTCAGCTCCTTGATCTTCTCGACGCCCTCGCCGCCGCGCTCGGTGACGATGTCGGTGGCGCCGAATTCCAGGGCGAGCTTCTGCCGCGCGTCGTGGCGGCTCATCGCGATGACCCGTTCGGCGCCGAGCTGCCTGGCTGCCAGGACGGCGAGCAGGCCGACCGCGCCGTCCCCGACGACCGCGACCGTCCTGCCGGGTCCGGCCTGGGCGGCCACCGCGCCGAACCAGCCGGTGCCGAGCACGTCGGAGGCGGCGAGGAGGTCGGGGATCAGGTCGGCGTCGGGCATGCCCGGGGTGGCAACGAGGGTGCCGTCGGCGTTCGGGATCAGGGCACGCTCGGCCTGCGTGCCGACCGCGTTCATGAACACCCGGTGAACGCAGGAGGACGGGTAACCGGAGCGGCAGATCTCGCAGGTGCCGTCGGAGGAGACGAACGAGCCGACGACGAACTGGCCGGGCTTGACGTTCTTCACCTCGCCGCCGACCTCCTCGACGACACCCACGTACTCATGGCCCATGGGGGTCGGGCTCTCGACCGGCTCGATGCCGCGGTAGGGCCACAGATCCGACCCGCAGACACAGGCCGCGGACAGCCGGATGATCGCGTCGGTCGGGGCCAGGATCTTGGGGTCCTCACGCTGCTCCACCCGGACGTCGCCGGGGGCGTGCATCACTACTCCACGCATATCGGGTACTCCTCTGGCTTGGTGTTCTCTCAGCGGCCTACCTGTACCTGCCGGTGATAGACCCGCTACTCATGGCGACCATTCGCCTTCCAAGGCTTCCGGCCTCCCAGGTCCCCCGGGCCGGGAAAAGTCGCGAATACCAGTAAAAGAGCTGGTCAGCCAGGGAGGAAGGCACTGGCGAAAGGTGTAATGCCAGGGCACCCCAGCGCTACGGAAGGCGGCCTAGCCTGGGGAGAGTGAACAACCGCGAGCAGATCCGCGAGTTCCTGACCTCCCGGCGGGCCAAGATCAGCCCGCAACAGGCCGGGCTGCCCTCCTACGGCACCCGCCGGGTCCCCGGACTGCGCCGCGCCGAGGTCGCCCAGCTGGCCGGAGTGAGCGTGGAGTACTACTCCCGCCTGGAACGCGGCGACCTGTCAGGGGTGTCCGACCACGTCCTGGACGCCCTGGCCCGCGCGCTGCGGCTGAACGACGCCGAACGGACCCACCTGGAGGATCTCGCGCGCGTCGCGGGCCCCGGCCCGCGACGGCGCCGCCGCCCTGCCCCCGACCAGGTACGGCCCGCGGTGCAGCGGCTCCTGGACGCCATGACCGGCGCCCCGGCCTTCGTCATGAACGGCCGCGGCGACGTCCTGGCCACCAACGCCCTCGGCCGCGCCCTGTACGCGCCCATGATCGACGCCGCCCGCGGCGCCACCCCCAACCACTCCCGGTTCATCTTCCTCGATCCCCGCTCCCACCAGTTCTGGGGCGACTGGAACCGCGCCGCCGACGACACCGTCGCCCTCCTGCACGCCCAAGCCGGCCGGGACCCCTACGACAAGGACCTCACCGACCTCATCGGCGAGCTTTCCACCCGCAGCGAGGACTTCCGTACCCGCTGGGCCCGGCACGACGTCCGCCAGCACCATCAGGGCGCCAAACCCTTCCACCACCCCGTCGTCGGAGACCTCCACCTCACCTACGAATCCCTGGACCTGACCGCTGACGGCCTCACCCTGGTCGCCTACGGCACCGAACCGGGCAGCGACTCCGAGGACAAACTCCGTCTCCTCGCCAGCTGGGCCACCACATCCGACCGCGACACCGCTCCCCACACGCCACCCGTGCCGTAAGAGATCACAGCATGTGATCGGTAACGCATGGGGCTGTCCAGCGCTCCTTATTCGCGGACTTGGTGGTGCGTCCGGGGATGCGGCCGTGATGGCCCCCGACCAGCCACTGAAACTTTCAGTGATCCTTGACATGCGGCAGGCGCACCCTTACACCGTGATGTGTTATCGATAACGCATCTCCAGGCCTACCCCTCCCCATCGACTACCCCTCGACGAACGCCGGCCTCGGATCGGCAGAGAGAGTGGCACGATGTCAAGACGTAGACCCTTGGTGACCGCCTTAGCGGTCGTGGCGCTCGCTGTCCTGGTGGCCACAGGCGGCCCGGCGCTGAGCGCCAGTCTCGGCACGACCCCGGCCAGCCCCCTGGCGGCCTCCGCGGGATGTGGCAAGGCGCCAGGGCTGGCGAGCGGTACGCGTTCGATCCAGACCAGCGGCAAGAATCGCAGCTACATTCTGAAAGTCCCCGACAACTACGACATGAACCACCAATACCGGCTGGTCTTCGGGTTCCACTGGCTGGGCGGCACCGCCACCGACGTCGCCACGGGTCAGACCGTGCAACGCGACGTCTGGGCCTACTACGGGCTCCTGCGCCTGGCGAACAACAGCACGATCTTCGTCGCCCCCCAGGGCTTCAACAACGGCTGGGGCAATTCCAACGGTGAGGACCTGACCTTCGTCGACGACATGGTCAGGCAGATCGAGGGGGCGCTCTGCGTCGACACCACGCAGCTGTTCGCCACGGGTTTCAGCTACGGCGGCGCCATGTCGTACGCGATCGCGTGCGCCCGGGCGAACGTCTTCCGGGCGGTCGCGGTCCAGTCCGGCGGGCAGCTCAGCGGATGTAGCGGCGGCAGCCAGCCCATCGCCTACATGGGGATCCACGGCATCAGGGACAACGTGCTCAACATCTCCGGCGGACGGTCCCTTCGTGACCGGTTCGTCAGGAACAACGGCTGCACCGCACAGAGCCCGCCCGAGCCGGCGCAGGGCAGCCTGACGCACCGGGTCACCACCTACTCCGGCTGCTCGGCCGGGCATCCGGTCGTCTGGGCCGCGTTCGACGAAGGCCACATCGCCGCACCACAGGACGGCGCCGGCGGCGACAGCGGCTCCCGTACCTGGGTCCCGGCAGAGGTGTGGAAGTTCTTCACCCAGTTCCAGAGCGACCCGACACCCACGCCGACCCCGACTCCGACTCCCACGCCGACCCCGGTCCCGGGGGCGTGTTCGGCCACGATCGAGACGGTCAACAGCTGGGAGGGCGGCTTCCAGTCGACGGTGACGGTCCGGGCCGGCAGCGCGCCGGTCGACGGCTGGAGCGTGAAGTGGACCTGGCCCGGCGGGCAGAGCATCAGCAGCCTGTGGAACGGCACGCAGAGCGTCTCCGGCTCCGCCGTGACGGTCCGCAACGCCCCCTACAACGGCTCCCTCGCCGCGGGCGCCTCCACCACCTTCGGCTTCACCGCCAACGGCACCGCTGCCACGCCCACCGCCACCTGCACCAGCCCCTGACTCTTGGTTCATCCGGGGCAAGCCGCTCATCTTCAGGAGGGTCCTTGCGCAAAGTGGGAATTCTTCTCGCCGCCGGCATTCTCGTAGGCGGTCTGATCGCCTTGGAGGACCAGGCCGGCGCCCTGGACAACGGGGTGGCCCGCACGCCCCCCATGGGGTGGAACAGCTGGAACACCTTCGGCTGCAACATCAACGAGACGCTGATCAAGCAGATGGCCGACGCCATCGTCAGCTCCGGCCTGCGCGACCTCGGCTACAAGTACGTCGTGGTCGACGACTGCTGGTTCAACCCCACCCGCGACTCCGCGGGGAACCTGCAGGGCAATCCGTCGCGCTTCCCCAGCGGGATGAAGGCCCTCGGCGACTACCTGCACGCCAAGGGACTGAAGTTCGGCATCTACCAGGTGCCGGTGGACAAGACCTGCGCCCAGTACTTCGGCAGTTACCCGGGCGCGACCGGAAGCCAGGGGCACGAGGCCCAGGACGCCAGGCAGTTCGCCGCGTGGGGCGTGGACTACCTGAAGTACGACTGGTGCTCACCCAACGGCACCATCGACGACCAGGTCCGTACATTCGCGAAAATGCGTGACGCGCTGGCGGCCACCGGGCGGCCGATCGTCTACAGCATCAACCCGAACAGCATCCACGCCAAAACCGGGCCCCAGCGCAACTGGGGCGACGTCGCCAACCTGTGGCGGACGACCGAGGACATCACCAACAAGTGGAACACCGGTCAGACCAACGGATACCCGATGGGCATCCAGAACATCGTCGACGTCACCGTCCCCCTCGCGTCCTACGCCAGGCCGGGCGCGTTCAACGACCCCGACATGATGGAGATCGGCCGGGGCGGCATGACCGACACCGAGATGCGCAGCCACTTCGCGCTCTGGGCGATCATGGCCTCACCTCTGATCGCCGGGAACGACCTGCGCACCATGGACTCGGCGACGACGACCATCCTGAAGAACCAGAACCTGATCGCCATCAACCAGGATCCGCTCGGCCTGCAGGCACGTGAGGTCAGCAACGACGGAACCCGGCGCGTGCTGGCCAAGAAGCTCGGCAACGGCGACGTCGCGGTCGCCCTGTTCAACCAGGGCGGCACTACGACCACGATCAGCACCACCGCGTCCGCGATCGGCTTGACGGGCGCTTCGTTCACCCTGCGCGACGCGTGGACGAACACCGTCAGCGCCGGCACCGGCACCATCTCGGCCAGCGTGCCGTCGCACGGGACCGTCGTGTACCGGGTCAGCGGCGGCACCTCCTCGTCGCCGACGCCGACGCCGACGCCCACGCCCACGCCCACGCCGAGCGGCCAACCGGACGGTTGCGCGGCGACGTACCGGCTGGTCAACGACTGGGGCACCGGCTTCCAGGGCGAGGTGACGGTCACCAACAACGGGCCGTCCGCGCTCAACGGGTGGACCGTGCAGATGACGCTGGCCGGTGGGCAGACCATCGCCAGCCTGTGGAACGGCGTGAACACCGGCACCAGCGGCACGGTCACCGTCAGGAACGCCCCCTACAACGGCACCATCGCCGCCAACGGGACGACCACGTTCGGCTTCACCGCGAACGGCAACGGCTCCACCGCGCCCACCGCCGTCACCTGCACGACCCCGTAGCGGAACGTCACGTCCCAAGAAGGCAGGCACCCATGCGAAAGGTGAGCTCTTTACGCCGACGGGTGGCACTCCCGGCTGCCTTCGTCGTCGCGCTGTCGACAGCCGGTGCCGGCATGGCCGCGGCGCACGTAGCGTCAGCGGCCGGCACCTTCTACGAGGGCGTGATGACCTCCGGCTATCCGTCGGACGCCACCGAGAACGCGGTCCAGGCCAACATCGTCGCCGCCGGCTACCGATGAATCGTCCTCGCCGGCCCTTGCTTTGCGGCGGTGGCGAGCGGCGTCCAGGCTGAAACTCGAAACCGGCGGAGCAGTGAGCGACTGCGGGTGAGGCGAGCGTCCCACCGCGCGGCCGGAGCGTCGTGTTCCGGCCGCGCGGATCGACTTGGGCACAAGGTCGAGTTCATAACCGAGTACGCCCTGGCGAACGGGCCGGAGGTTGCAAGATCAGCGCCAGCATCGCCACGTCGTCATGAGCGGTGTCGATCTGCATCGCTGTCACCAGGTTCTCGCAGAGCGCCTCAGGGGCGTGCTGGACGGCCATACTTCGGCACAGCCGGGTCAGGCGGTCGTCCAGGAGGTCGGCGGGCGTTTCCACCAGGCCGTCGGTGTAGAGCAGGAGTGTGGAGCCGGCGGCGAGTGTGAAGGTCTCGGTGGTGTAGCGGAAGTCCGGGTCCACCCCGAGGGCCAGGCCATGGTGCACGGGCAGCAGCTCCGCCACGCCGTCGCCGCCGGCCAGCAGGGGCGGCAGGTGGCCGGCGTTGGCAAGCTCCAGCTTGCCGCCCGCAGGGTCGTAGAGCGCGTGGCACATGGTGGTGAGGCCGTGCTGGCCGCCTGCGGTGAGGAAGAGGCTGAGTCCTTCCAGCAGCGCGGCGGGAGGCATGCCGTCCAGAGAATAGGCGCGGGCGGCGCTGCGCAGCTGGCCCATCAGCGCCGCGGCCTCCACGCCCTTCCCCATGACGTCGCCGATGGTGAGGCTGATCCGGCCGTCCGGCAGCTCCACGGCGTCATACCAGTCGCCGCCCACCTGATGGCCCGCGGCGCCGGGAAGGTACAGGCTCACCAGCCTGCCGTAGTCCAGTACGGGCAAGGACGGCGGCAGCAAAGAGCGCTGCAGGCGGACGGCGATGCGGCGCTGGCGTGCGTAGCGTGCCGCGTTGTCCAGTGCCTGGGCGGCGCGGTCGAGCAGTTCGGCCAGATAGGGCCGTTCGCGAGCATCGTGTCCCGCTCGGGTCAGGCCGTCCAGGCGCACGACGCCGATGTGCCTGTCACGGTGCGTCAAGTGCGTCACCCGCCGGTCCTGCTCCTCAACGGCGGCGACAGCGAACCGGGGTGGTTCGCCGCCGTCCTCGGCGCCGTCCTCGGTGCCGATGGTGTGGGCCAGATACAGCGCTCTGCGATCCGGCTCCTCCGGATCGGGCTGCAGCCAGATGGCGCAGCCGCCGGCATAGGCGGGCACGAGCTGCTCTGCCAGGATGCGGCTGATGCGGTGGGGATCGAGGCTGGCGTTCAGCTGCTGGGTGATGTCGGCCAGCTTCTGGATGCGGTCGGCCGCGTCCAGGCGCTGGCGCGCGGTCTCCAGATGGGTGCGGACCCGGGCGACCAGTTCGGCCGTGGTGAAGGGCTTGATGAGGTAGTCGTCGGCGCCGGCGTCCAGGCCTTCGATGGCGGACTCCTGGCCCGCACGCGCCGAGATCATGATCACCGGGATGTGCCGGGTGCCCTCATCCGCGCGCAACGCCTTCAGCAGTCCGAACCCGTCCAGGTACGGCATCATCACGTCGGTGAGCACCAGGTCGGGCACGGCGTGGCCGACCGCCTCCAGGGCCTGGCGTCCGTCGGCGACGCCGCGCACGCGCCAGTGTGGCGACAACACGCGGGTCAGGTAGGCACGCATGTCGGCGTTGTCGTCCACGAGCAGCACCTCCGGACCCGCGGCCGGCCCGGCCGCGTCCTGCGGTGTCCAGCTCAGCGCCTCCTGCAGGTAGGCGCGAGCCGCCTGCTGCCCGTCGGCCCCGGCCGCCTGCGGCTCGTCGAGCTTGGCTGCCGCCGGCTCGCCGGTCCGGGCGGGGCCGGCCGACGCCGTCGAGGGCTGGTCGGCCCCGTACGGCAGCAGCACGGTGAAGGCGGAGCCGGCTCCCAGGGTGCTGTCGGCCTCGATCGTGCCGCCGTGCAACTGCACGAGCTCACGGACCAGGGACAGGCCGATGCCGCTGCCCTCCCCGCTTCGGGCCGCGGTTCCCGAGACGCGATGGAACCGGTCGAACAGGCGGGGCAGATCGTTCGCGGGGATGCCGACTCCCGTATCGGCCACGACCAGACGTACGTGATCGCCGGCCGCGCGCAGGCTCACCGTGATCTCGCCGTCGAGAGTGAATTTGAAGGCGTTGGACAGCAGATTGAGAGTAATTTTCTCCCACATATCCGGATCGACGAGGACCGGCAGCGGCAGCGGCGGGCAATCGATGATCAGCCGCAGCCCGCCTCGCTCGACCGGCACCTGGAACAGGCTGGACAGCTCGGAGGTGAGCGCCGCCAGGTCGACCGGCTCCAGGCGAGGACGCATCTGCCCGGCTTCGGCGCGGGAGAAGTCCAGCAGCGTATTGACCAGTTTGAGCAGCCGCACGGCGCCGCGGTGAATCAGCTGGAGGCGTTCGCGGTCGTCCTGGTCCCAGCCATCCCCCTTCTCCAGCAGATCCTCCACGGGTCCCAGCAGCAGCGTCAGCGGGGTGCGGAACTCGTGGCTGATGTTGGAGAAGAACATCGTCTTGGCCCTGTCCAGCGCCGCCAGCTGTTCGGCACGGTGCCGCTCGGCCTCGAACGCGGTCGCGTTCGCGATGGCCGCGGACACGTGATCGGTCATCAGAACGGCGAAGTTGCGGCAGGACTCGTCCAGCGGCCGGCCACTGTTGACCCCGGCCACCAGCAGCCCGGCCGGCTCCTCGGCGCCCGGCCGCGCGATCGGCAGCACCAGCGCCCGTACGGGCGCGTCGAAGCCGGCGCGGCTCAGCGCCGTCAGCTGCGGCGCGCCAGGGTAGGCCACCTCGACGATCCCGGTACGGGCCGCCGCCAGCGACCACGGAACGTCCTGTCCCCCCAGGTCCACCCGAGCCGGGCTCAGCTCGCCGCCGGGCGTCAGCCCGACCGCGCCGGCGAGCTCGGCCTGCTCGCCCTCCAGCAGGTAGAGCAGGGCGAAGGGCACGTCGGCGGGGTTGTGCGACAACGCCCGGGCGGCTTGCTCGCACACCTGCGCCGCCGACGGGCTCGCCGTGATGGATCGCTCCCCCAGCTCCCGCACCGTTGCCAGCCGCCGCTCGGCCACCACGCTCTGGGTCGTCTCGGTGACCGCGCAGAACACCCCGCCCACGCCGCCGGACTCGTCCCGGATCGGACTGTAGGAGAAGCGGAAATACCCCTCCTCCCGGAACCCCGACCGCTCCAGGACCAGCAGCAGATCATGCGCGTACGTGGCCTTGCCCTCGTACAGCACCTGCCCCAGCATCGGCCCGATGGTCGGCCAGATCTCCCGCCAGCACTCCTCCGCAGGCTGCCCCAGCGACCGGGGATGCTTGGTGCCCAGCACCGACAGATAGGCGTCGTTGTACACCAGCGCCAGTTGCGGCCCCCAGAAGATGACCATCGGGAATGCCGAGGTCAGGCAGATGCTCAACGAACTACGCAGGCTCTGCGGCCAGCCGTCCATCTCACCGAAAGGAGTGGCGGCCCAGTCGTGCCCGCGCATCATCGCTCCCACCGAGCCACCCGCCGCCAGCAACGCCTCCATCCCCGAGTCCGGCACCGCGCCGCCTTCACGTAGGTCCATGTGGTACCGCCCTCGGGAATAGGTCGCGCTGGAAAAGACCAGCGTGCCCACTGCGCCGCGGGACTCGGCCGGCAGCCGGAGCCCTGGCCGTCACCGCCGGCACGCTAAACAGATCGTACGGTCCCGGACAGGATGATCGAGAAGACAGGACGAACGCTGCCCTCCTCGAACAGCACCTTCGAGTCCGGCGAGCGCTCATGAGCGACGAGCCTTCCGGCGTGTACGTAACCAGGGCCTGGGCAGGGGTTTCGGGCGCCATATCGGGCGCATCGCTTGAGTGGAGGCGAACCCCCTGATGCGAAGTGCGATCGTCCGCTGGTCCGTTCTGCCGGTGTCACTCGCCCTGACACTGACCGGGTGTGCCAGGGGCACCGGGGGCGCCGCGGGCGCGTCTCCCTCGGCCGGCCGGTTCGACGCCGGCGCCACGTACGGCGGCACCGTCACGGTCATGGGCTTCGGCGGCGAGGACGAGATCGGCTCCACCCGGGTCGAGCCGGCCGAGAAGTCGCTGGGCGGGGCGCAGGTCGAGCTCATCAAGGGCGACCTGGACCTCCAGCAGTTCCTGTCGGCCGTGGCCGCCGGCGACCCGCCCGACCTGATCTACGCCAACCGCGACCAGATCGGCACGTTCGCCTCCCGGGGCGCGATCGTCCCGCTGACGTCGTGCGTCAAGGGCGAGGGGATCGACGTCTCGATGTACGACAAGAGCGCTCTCGCGCAGGTCACGTTCGGCGACGAGGTCTGGGCCGTCCCCGAGTTCAACATGGTCCAGATCACGATGGCCAACGCCGAGCTGCTCAGGGAGGCGGGGCTGACCGTCGACGACGTCAACGGCTCCAACTGGGACCGGATCACCACCGCCGCACAGAAGCTTCACAAAGCGCCCGGGGGCAAATTGCAGGTGGTCGGCTTCGACAGCAAACTCCCGGAGTTCCTGCCCCTGTGGGCCAAGGCCGACGGCGCCGACCTGCTCTCCCCCGACGGCAGGACCGCCCGCCTCAACAGCCCCCAGGTGGTCCGGGCGCTGGAGTTCGCCGTCGGCATCTATGCCGCGCAGGGCGGCTTCGCCAAGGTCAAGGCGCTGCGTGACGCGGCGGACTTCTTCGGCAAGGGCAACCAGTTCGCCCGCAACGAGCTCGGCGCCATGCCGATGGAGCAGTGGTACGTCAACGTGCTCAACGACGTCTCACCCAAGGCGCCGCTGGTGTTCGACACGTTCCGCACTCCGCAGGGGCAGCCGCTGGCCTACTCCTCCGGCTCGGCGTGGGCCATCCCCCGGGGCGTGAAGAACCCCGGAGCCGCCTGCCGCTTCGCCAAGACCATGACGCTCGTCGAGTCGTGGAAGGCCGCCGCGCAAGCCCGTCTCGACAAACGCAAGGCCGCGGGCAAGCCGTTCACCGGCGTCCTCACCGGCAACGTCAGGGCCGACGCGGAGATCGAGAAGATGGTCACCTCGGGCGGCGAGCCGTGGGACTCGGGCGTCAAGGCGTTCTACGAGGCCGGCAAGCACACCTTCAGCCTTCCCGCCAACCCGGCGGACGCCGAGTTCAAGACCGCTTGGCAGGACGCGGTGAACCGGGTGCTCAACGGCCAGGAGGAGCCGAAGGCGGCGCTCGACAGGGCTCAGCGCGACGCCCAGACGGCCCTGGACAGGGCGTGGGCCGGCTGGACGAAGCGTACGAACTAGATGTCCGCCTCGAGTGCCCGAGCGCACCGGCCGCGGTCCCTGCGGTGGATCGAGACCCGGGCGGCGCTGCTGTTCATCAGCCCCTGGATCATCGGCTTCCTGATCTTCACCGCGTGGCCGGTCGTCAACAGCGCCTATCTGTCGCTGACCGACTACGACGTCATCAACGACCCGTCGTTCGTCGGCCTGGACAACTACGTCGCCCTCTTCGAGGACCCGAAGGTGGGGCTGGCACTGCGCAACACGTTCGTCTACACGGTGATGTCGGTGCCCGCCCAGCTGGTCGTCTCGTTGGGGCTGGCGCTGCTGCTCAACGCCGCCACCCGGGCCACCGGCTTCTTCCGTACGGCGTTCTTCCTGCCCAAGATGACCCCGCCGGTCGCGATCGGCATCCTGCTGCTGATGCTGTTCAACGGCCAGAGCGGCCTGGTCAACGGCTTTCTCGGGATCTTCGGCATCGACGGGCCCGCCTGGACGACCGACCCCGGCTGGGTCAAGCCGGGCCTGGTGCTGATGAGCCTGTGGACCGTCGGCGCGTCGGTGGTCATCATCCTGGCCGCCCTGCGCGGCGTTCCCCAGGACCTGTACGACGCCGCCCTCGTGGACGGCGCCGGATGGTGGCGGCGCACCCTGCGCATCACCGTGCCGATGATCAGCCCGACGCTGTTCTTCCTGTTCATCGTGGACAGCATCAACGCCCTGCAGTCGTTCACCGAGGCATACACCGCGTTCTTCGGAGCGGGCAACACCACCTACAGCAACGAGGCCGCCCTGTTCTACGTGATCTACCTGTTCCAGCAGGCGTTCGAGTTCCTGCACATGGGCTACGCCTCGGCACTGGCGTGGGTGCTGTTCCTGGTGATCATGGCGGTCACCGCCGTACAGATCCTGATCACCAGGAGGTTCGTGCACTACGAAGGGGGAAACCCGTGAGGCGGCTCAGGAGGATCCTGATCCGGGCGGCGCTCAGCGCGTTCGCCGTCGCGTTCATCTACCCCTTCGTCTGGCTGGTGAGCGCCTCCTTCAAGCCGCGCAGGGAGGTGTTCGACCACCGGATCCTGCCGGAGACGTTCACGTTCGACAACTACCTCCAGATCTGGCAGGAGGCGCCGCTGGCGCTGTGGATGGTCAACACGCTGCTGGTGACCGTGCTGGCCGCCACGACGGTGACGATCAGCAGCGCCATGGTGGCGTGGGGCTTCGCCTACTTCCGCTTCCCCGGCAGGAGGCTGCTGTTCGGGGTCGTGCTGGCCACCATGATGCTGCCGGGGGCGGTCACCATGATCCCCGTGTTCCTCATCTGGAACTCGCTCGGCATGGTCGGCACGCTCACGCCGCTGTGGGCGCAGAACCTGTTCGGCAGCGCGTTCTACATCTTCCTGCTGCGGCAGTTCTTCCTCGGGCTGCCGCGAGAGCCGTTCGAAGCGGCCAGGGTCGACGGAGCCGGCAACTGGACGATCTTCACCAGGATCGCGCTGCCGCTGTGCCGGCCCGCGGTCGTGGTCACGTTGCTGTTCGAGTTCCAGGCGGCCTGGACCGACCTCATGCGGCCGCTCATCTACCTGCGCGACGCGACGACCTTCACGGTGCCCCGCGGGCTGAAGGCGCTGCTCGACCAGTTCGGTTTCGGCGGCGAATGGCACTGGGAGGTCCTCATGACGGCCAGCGTGATCACCACGATCCCGATGATCGTTCTTTTCTTCCTCGGTCAGAGGCACTTCCTGCGGGGCATCGCGACGACGGGCGGCAGGTGACCTGCTCGCCTGCCGTCCAGGGCGGACGACGATGAGTTCCCGACGCTGCAAAGGTCTGTACCGGCGACACATCGACCGCACAGGGATGACGACATGACACTGGATCTGTTCGCCGGCATACCCGTCACCGACTATGCCGCGGCGGTGCCGTGGTACGAGCAGTTCTTCGGCGGGCCGCCGTCGTTCCTGCCGAACGACATCGAAGCGGTGTGGGAGGTGGCCGAGCACCGCTACGTCTACATCGTGCAGGATCCGCAACGGGCGGGGAACGCGCTGGTGCTGTCGTTCGTCGACGATCTCGACGAGCGGGTCGCCGAGATCGCGCGGCGGGGCATCGAGCCCACCAGGCGCGAGAGGTACGGCGGTGGCGCGACCAAGGTGACCTACCGGGACACGGACGGCAACGAGATCAGCTTCGGCGGCGGCCCGGGCTGAGGTCGAGCGGTCCCACGACGACGAACGGCGGCAGCATCCCCGTGATGCGGGGCGCGGAGCGCGCCGTATCCTCCTTCACACGTTCTCGGCTTTCCGCTCAGCCCGCAGGAGACCCTGATGCCGGCGCTCTCCCGTACCCGTCGCGCCGCCGCTGCCGGGGCCGCGGTGTGGCTGTGGCCGGGTCGCGCCCTGTACGCCGGGCCGTCCCTGCGGCTGGGACCGCACTCCGGCGCGGTCGCGTGCCTGGCCGTGGGCGTGGACGCGCCCTTCACCGTTCGCCCGCCGGCCGGTGGCGAACTGCGGGCGCGCACCGCGCTCGTCGCCCCTCGGGTACGCCACCAGCTCACGGCGTCCGGCGACCGCATGGTGTTCGACGCCGGCCAGCAACGCGCCTGCGGCGGCGGCCTCCACCCAGAAGTAGCACCAGACGGGATAGAACGCCGCCGGCCGCTCGACCGCCCGCCCCACGACGATCACCACAGCCTGCACGACAACCCCCGGATCCGACGACGGCGAACGAGGCAGCCCAGCATGCCTTCGACACCCCGCGCGCCGCTTCCACGAACCTGCCGCGACGGTCGTCCGGCCCTCGCGCCGGGCATGATCTACGCGATCGTCGCCGTGTCCGGAACCGGCCTGCCTGCGGCGGCGCGACCGTCATTTCGGTCCGTGCCTCTTTTCCTTGACCTTCTTCGTCTTGACCTTCTTCGCCGGTTCCTGCGGGATGCCGGCTACGGAGGTGGAGAGGGGCGGTTGCGTACGAGCGTGCTCCGGTTCGCTCCCGGCCACCCGGCTCCGGGCCGAGACGAGGTGGGCCGGCGGCACGGTGTCCGGCTCGACCGTGGTGAGCGGCACGGTGGGCGCTGGAGTGGCCTGCGTCCCGGGTGGCGAATGGTGCGTGCCCGGCTCGACGTGCCACCACGAAGTGGTCGCCATCACGCTGACGATCAGGGCCGCGATGACGGCCGCCTGCCGCCAGTGCTCGACGGCCCACTGCCGGTACGGCGCCCGTTCCCTGAGCGGACGGCCGACGGGCGAGCCGCTGATCCGCCCGCTGTCACCGTCAACGGTCGGAGGGTCCGTAGAGATCGGAACGACCGGTTGCTCACACAGGGTCGACAGTTGCTCGTGAAGGCGAGCCGCGTCCGTACGGCGGTCCGGATCCTTGTCCAGCAGCCCGGCGATGACCGAGGCGAGCGGCCCCGCGTGCTCGAGCGGCACGGGGTCCGAGGCCATCACCGCGGACAGGGTGGCCAGCTCACTGCTGAACGCGAACGGGGCACGGCCCTCGACGGCCGCGTACAAGGTGGCGCCCAGCGACCACAGATCGGCCTGCGGCGTGGCGGGGCCACCGCGGGCGCGTTCGGGGGCGATGTAGGCGGGTGTGCCGACGACAACGCTCTCCCGGGTGCGGCGCGCCTGGTCAGCCAGGGTGCTGGCGAGCCCGAAGTCGGTGAGGATGGCGTGCCCGTCGTCGGTGATGAGGATGTTGGCGGGCTTGATGTCGCGGTGCACGATGCCGCCGGCGTGGGCGGCGCGCAGGGCGTCCAGCACTTCGAGCCCGATTCGAGCGACCGCGGACGAGGGCAGCGCTCCCCGTTCCGTGATCACCTGGGCGAGGCTGGGGGCGGGGACGAGCTGCAGGACGATCCACGGCCGTTCGTCGGCGACCACGACGTCGTAGACGGCCGCGATGCGCGGGTGGCTCAACCGCGCGGTCAGGCGGGCCTCGCGCAGGGTCCGCCTGAGCAGCGCCTCGCGCTCAGGCCCCGGCCGGTGCGGGATGCGAATCTCCTTGACCGCCACCTGCCGATCCAGCAGCTCGTCATGAGCGCGCCAGACCCTGCCCATGGCCCCCCGGCCCAGCTCGGCCAGCAACCTGTACCGAGCCCCCAATAACCATCCTTCATAGCCTGCAACGGGCATGACGACATGCGTACCCGATCATCGTCCGTACATGCAAAGCCACGAGCACATCGCCACACCCATCCATGGCGTTTGCGTGCCCGTGGACGATCACCGGTGTCGCGGGCGGTCGCGAGGCTCGGTCCGCGGCGGAGGGGTCAGGCGTCCTGGGGGGACGGTGCCGTCGATGGGAGTGGCCGCCCGGCCGCCGGCGGCGTGCCGGGTGCGGGCGATCCCCCAGCCGACGAGGGCCGCCGCGACGGTGGTGAGGGTGAGGCCCGCAATGGTGACGGCCTGGTGGAACTCGCCGGTCTGCCGCGCGCTCCAGTGGGAGGTGGCGATGTCGCCGGTGAACACGGTGGCCAGGATGGTGCCGGTGATGGCGATGCCGGTGCCGGAGGTGACCTCGCTGGCGGTGTCGACGAGCGCGGTTCCGATGGTGGTCCGGTTCTCGGGCAGGCCGCGGACCACATTGAGCCCGGCGACGACGCCGACCACGCGCATCCCGGCCGCCACGAGGACGAGCGCGATCGCGACCCACAGGTAGCCGAACCGGCCGAGCAGGCCGTAGACGGCGAGGCCGGCCACGACCGCCGCGGTGCTGGTCCAGGCGGCCCGGTCCAGGCCGACGCGCCGCACGAACGGGTTGACGAACGCGCTGCCCGCGATGAGGACGACGACCTGCGGCAGCATCCCGATGGCGGCCAGCGCGGGCGGCCAGCCCCAGTCGAGCTGCAGCTGCAGCGTCACCAGGTAACCGAGTCCGGCGGTCGCCAGCCCGGCGGCGGCCTTGTAGGCCAGGCCGCTGGAAACCAGGGGAAGGGCGAGGAGCTTCAGGTCGAGCAGCGGATGGCGGGCCAGGCGCTCGCGCAGGACGAAGCAGCTCGCCGTGGCGGCGGTCGCGGCGGTGGCCGTCCAGGGCGCCCAGGAGCCGGCGCCCTCGTCCACGAACAGCGTCGGCGCGAGGAGCGCGAGCACGATCGTCGCCGTGCCCAGCAGCATCCCGGGGACGTCGAGGGGGTCGCGGTGGAGGCCGGCCGGGTCGTCGGCGGCGACGCCGGAGCGCACGCCGAGGAACGCGAGCACGGCGACCGGCACGTTCACCAGCAGCAGGACCTGCCAGGGCACGATCGCCAGCGCCAGGCCGCCCGCCGTCGGGCCGATCGCCAGCCCGACCAGGCCGACGGTCGAGATGAGGGTCAGCGCGCGCACGCGCAGGCCGTCCTCGTCGAACAGCCGGAACGCCAGCGCCATCGATCCCGGGGTCGTCATCGCCGCGGCGACCCCCATCGCCGCCCGGACGGCGATCAGCTGCTCGGCGGTGGTGACCACGGCGGTCGCCAGGCTCGCCACGCCGAGCAGGACCAGCCCGATCAGCATGATCCGCCGCCGGCCGAACCGATCGGCGATCGCGCCGAACGCCAGCATCATCCCGCCGAACACGACCGCATAGGCGCCCGTCACCCACTGCAACGCGGTCGTCGAGGCGTGCAGCTCGCGTCCGATCACGGGCAGCGCGACGTTCAGGATCGAGTTGTCCAGCATCTCGAAGAGGAACACCGCCGACAGCCCCGCCAACGCGACCCACGCCTCCCGCAGCGACCCGGACGTACGCCCAGGCCGGCCCGCAGCCGTCTCATTCATGGAGGACACCCTTCACGTCGCGACCCCGGCGGGGACCCTGATCGGCCCGGGCGCAGGCGCGGCCGGGCACGGGGCGATCCGGCCGCTCGCGTGGGCCGATCACCTCCGCCCCCGCACGGAACGCGGTCGCGGAGGCGCGCGGCCCGCTGGGGCCCGCTCCGGCGACAATGACAGTGGTCTGTTCGAAGGACATGCCACTAGATTATGCGACTAAGTTAAGTGACACAATGAAGTGGGGTCGGAATGCCCAGGACCGGAGCGCGGGGCGGCCCGCAGACGCGCGCGAAGATCTCGGAGGTCGCCACCCGGCTGTTCCTGGACCGCGGATTCGACACGGTCACGGTCACCGAGGTCGCGCGGGAGGCCGGGGTCTCGGCCGTGACGGTCTTCAAGCACTTCCCGCGCAAGGAGGACCTCCTGCTGGACCGCGAGGTCGACGCCGTCGAGCTCCTGCGCTCAGCCGTACGCGACCGCGCCCCGGGCGCCGGAGTGCTCCAGTCCCTGCGCGCTACGGCGTTCGGCCTCCTTGAGCAGCGGCACGCCCTGTCCGGCCTCAAGGAGGGGTCCGTCCCCTTCTTCCGGACCGTCGCGGACTCACCCGCGCTGATCGCGCGCGCCAGGGAGATCGCCTCCGACCTCCAACGGACCCTCGCCGGCGAGCTCGAACACGACCCGGCCTTCGACGGCGACGCCCCGCTGCTCGCCGCCTTCTTCGTCGCCGGCTACACCACAGTGCTGGTGGAGACCGCCCGGCGCCTGATCGCCGGAGAACCGGCCGACATCGTCGCAGACGACCACCGCGCCCGCCTGGAGCGCCTGTTCGACGCCCTCAGCAGCGGAGTCGTGCCCCGGCCGTGAGGATCACCGACGGTCTCGCCCGCGCCCTGCGAACCCCGGAGGCGTTCGACGCCGTGCTGAAGCAGGCGGAAGCCGCAGGCAGCCAGTACGCTGACCGCGACGCCGCCGCGGGAGCCGCCAAACCGCGATCGGTGCTGCTGGAACAATGGCGCGCCGGTCGGACCGAGGTGGCGGCGGAGCTACGCGACGTTCCATGGACCACGGGTTTCCGTGGTACGGCTCGCAGTTGACCGCAGCGCTCATGGTGCCACTTCGACTGATGGAAACGTGGGCTCACGGGCAGGACGTCTTCGATGCGCTGGGCGTCTCACGCCGTCCGACGGGCCGGCTCCGGCATGTGGCCTTGTTGGGAGTGATCGGGCGAGAGCTGTCGTTCCATGCCGCCCAACTGCCCCCTCCGGCGGAGCCGTTCCGGGTGGAGCTGACCGGTCCCGACGGTCAAACGTGGGCATGGGGTCCGGAAGATGCCGTGCAACGGGTTCAGGGCAGTGCCGTCGACTTCTGCCTTCGAGTCACCCACCGCAGGTCCCGAGCCCAGACCGACCTCACGGCCGTCGGCGAGGAGGCGCAGAAGTGGCTTGACCTCGCTCGCGTTTTCCTCTGAAGAGACAAGCAGGCCGGACCAGCTCAGCAGCGGCCCGCCGACGTCCGGCGTCAGGTCATGCCGCGGACCGCGGCATGGGATCGATCACGTCGGCGGCCAGCAGCGCCTGATCGAGCACGGGATAGGTGTGCAGCAACTGATCGACGCCCGTGAGCTGCAGGATGCGCCTGACCCGTTCGTGCGGGGCGGCCAGGTACAGGCCGGCGCCACGCTCATCCAGACGGTGGAACTGCTGGACGAGCACGTGCAGGCCGGAGCTGTCCATGAAGCTCACCCCGGACAGATCCAGCACCAGCGGCAGACCGGCGTCCGGATGGTCACGCTCGATGCAGGCGGTCAGCTGGTCGGCGGTGGCGGCATCCACCTCGCCCACCACCTCGATGAGAGTGCCGCCGATCAAGGCTCGGCTGGTCAGGCGCAGCGGGGTCACGTCGGTCATCCACGCGGCCAGGTCTTCGGCATGGCGGCCGTCCGCCTGTTCAGACATCGCGTATCCGCCTCCTCGATCGGTACGGGACTTGGTGGCTCTCTCGACCGTAAACCCTGAAGGGGGTTACATGAAAGGGCTTTCACTATAATCTTGGAAGATAGTCACTAGCCCGACACCACCCGTCACCATGGACTGAAAGTGTGAGCGCCATGCAGCCCGGTCACGAGACCCCGGCCTGGACCTTCCTGACTCACCACGCCCGCGTGCTGCTCGAGATCGCCCGCAACCCCGAGGTACGGCTGCGCGAGATCGCCTCCTGGATCGGCATCACCGAACGCACCGTGCAGAGCATCGTCAACGACCTGCACGACGCCGGATATCTCACCCGCGAACGGGTCGGCCGCCACAACCGCTACACCCTCAACGCCGACCTGGACTTCCGCTACCCCACCGAGGCCGGCATGCCGGTGCGCCGCCTGATCTCCATGTTCACCGACCGCGACCTGCCCGACGGCCCGCCGCCGCAGTAGCCCTGACGCCCGCCGGCCGCCCTGGGCAGCGCCTCCACTGGCGCACCCTGACGGTTGCGTTGCCGGAACGGCAACAAGGCTTGGGTATGTCTCCCTTGATCCTTGAGGATGGCGCGAGCACAGCTCGAGGAGGTTGACGGTGAAGGCCGAGCACCGGATGGTGACGACAGAGGCCGGGCGGGTCCATGTGGTGGAGCAGGGCAGCGGGCCGCTGGTCCTGCTCGTGCACGGGTTCCCCGAGTCGTGGTACTCCTGGCGGCGCCAGTTGCCGGCGCTCGCGGAGGCGGGCTACCGGGCGGCCGCGCTGGATGTGCGGGGGTACGGGCGTTCGTCCAAGCCCCAGGACCCCGCCGCCTACCGGATGCTCGACCTGGTCGCCGACAACGTCGCGGTGGTCCGCGAGCTGGGCGAGGACTCGGCGGTCATCGTGGGCCACGACTGGGGAGCGACGATCGCGGCGCAGTCCGCGCTGGTCGCGCCCGAGGTGTTCCGGGCCGTCGCCCTGCTGAGCGTCCCCTACACCCCGCCGGGCGGCCCACGGCCGAGCGAGGTGTTCGCAGGCATGGGCGGCGACCAGGAGTTCTACGTCTCCTACTTCCAGGAGCCCGGACGGGCCGAGGCCGAGATCGAGCCCGACGTCCGCGGCTGGCTCGCCGGCCTCTACCGCGCCCTGTCGGGCGACACGATGCCCGGCCCCGACGAGCCCGATCCCCACTTCGTCGCCAAGGACGGCGGCACGCTGCGCGAACGGTTTCCCACTGGCCCGCTGCCGTCCTGGCTGTCGCAGGAGGACCTCGACTTCTACGCCGCCGAGTTCGAACGGACCGGGCTGACCGGCGGCCTCAACCGCTACCGGAACATGGATCGCGACTGGGAAGACCTCTCCTCCTACGCCGGAGCGCCGATCGTTCAGCCGTCTCTGTTCCTGGGCGGCGCCCGCGACGCCTCCACGACGTGGCTGGCCGACGCCATCGAGGCATACCCGCGGACCCTCCCCGGCCTCACCGCAAGCCACCTGCTGGACGGCTGCGGCCACTGGATTCAGCAAGAACGCCCCGACGAGGTCAACCGGCTGCTGACCGGGTTCCTCCACACGCTGTGAGCTCTTCTTCCTCCGGATCGTCGCGGGGCTGCCAGGTGCGGCCGGGTTCTCCCACGCGTGAGGAACAAGCTCAGGCGGGCGTCTGATCCCGGGCCGCATCGACGAGACGGGTGCCGAGCGCGCGGATGTGCTGGATGAGTTCCGGCGGTTCGTGCACCTCGAACGGGACGCCGAGCTGCGCCGTCCACATGGCCAGTTCGTCGAGGGAGTGCGATCCGGCGCTGAGGATGCAGGTGCCGTCGTCGGCCGGTTCGACCACCGCCATCGTCGGCGGCATCCGGGCGGCGACGACGTCGGCCGGGGCGTGCACCGTGAACCGGCCGCGGTAGCGGTAGGGGTCGACGGAGATCCGCTCGGAGACGTAGCGGACGAGATCGGCACTGGGCGGCTCGCGGGGTGTGAAGCGGGGCCCGTTGGGGGTGTGCAGGCGCAGGCGGTCGACGCGGAAGGTGCGCCAGTCGTCCCGGCCGGTGTCCCACGCCACCAGGTACCAGCGGCGTCCCGAGTTCACCAGCCGGTACGGCTCGGCGGTGCGGCGGTCCTCGGTGCCGTCGTGGGAGCGGTAGTCGAAACGCAGGCTCTCCCGGTGGCGGACGGCCGCGGCGATCCCCGTGAGCACGGCGGGGTCCACGGCCGTGGCCGGGCCCGCCAGCGGGACCGTGACCGACCGCAGGTCGCCGACGCGGTGCCGGAGCCGGGGCGGGAGAACCTGCTCGAGCTTGGCGAGAGCGCGGACCGAGGTCTCCTGGATGCCCGCCACGCCGGAGACGGCGGCGGTGCCGAGCCCGATGGCGACCGCGACCGCCTCGTCGTCTTCGAGCAGCAGCGGCGGAAGTCCGGCGCCGGCGCCAAGCCGGTAGCCGGGTGTGCCCGCGGTGGCATGCACGACGTATCCGAGTTCGCGTAGCCGGTCGACGTCGCGGCGGATCGTGCGGGACGTGACGCCGAGCCGTTCGGCCAGCTCCGTGCCGGACCAGTCCTTGGGGGTCTGCAGCAGCGACAGCAGCCGCAGCAGCCGCGCCGATGTCTCCAACATGACGACCATCCTAGGACCGCATCTGTCCTAACCGGCATCTACCGTTACAGACATGAACGACGACCCGCGTATTACCCCGTTCCGAATCGACATCCCGCAGGCGCAGCTGGACGACCTGCGCGGCCGGCTGGCGGCGACCCGCTGGCCGGACGAGCTGCCCGGTGTGGGCTGGTCCTACGGGGTCCCTGTCGGCTACGCGAAGAAACTGGCCGAGTACTGGCGCACCGGGTTCGACTGGCGTGCCGCCGAGGCGCGGCTGAACGCCTTCCCGCAGTTCACGACCCGGATCGACGGGCAGAACCTGCACTTCCTGCACGTCCGCTCCCCCGAACCCGACGCGCTGCCGCTGATCATCACGCACGGCTGGCCGGGTTCGGTCGCCGAGTTCATGAAGGTCATCGGCCCGCTCACCGATCCGGCTTCGCATGGCGGCGACCGGTCCGACGCGTTCCACGTCGTCGCCCCGTCGATCCCCGGGTTCGGCTTCTCCGGTCCGACCACCGAGACCGGCTGGGACCTGCAGCGGGTCGCGCGGGCGTGGGCGGAGCTGATGGACCGGCTGGGCTACCAGCGCTACGGCGCGCAGGGCGGCGACAGCGGCTCGGTGATCTCACCGATGCTCGGCCGCGCCGCGCCGCAGAACGTCGCCGGGGTGCACGTCAACGGCGCGCTCGGGTTCCCGACCGGTGACCCGGCCGAGTTCGAGGGGCTCACCCATGCGGAGCTCGCCCGCCTGGGCCAGTACCAGGACCAGGACCGGGCCGGTTATGCGATCATCCAGGCGACCCGGCCGCAGACCCTCGCGTTCGGGCTGCACGACTCGCCCGCGGGGCAGCTGGCGTGGATCGTGGAGAAGTTCAAGGAGTGGACCGACCCGGACCGCGAACTGCCCGAGGACGCGGTGGACCGCGACCAGATGCTCACCGACGTGAGCATCTACTGGTTCACCCAGACCGCCGCCTCGGCCGCCCGCCTCTACAAGGAAGGGCAGAAGGGCTGGGGGGCGGTGGCCGAGTACTCGGCGCTGCCGCACGGCGTCGCCGTCTTCCCCGGCGATCCCGGGGTCCGGCGGATCGCCGAGCGCGAGCACAACGTCGTGCACTGGTCGGAGTTCGACCGCGGCGGCCACTTCGCCGCGATGGAGGCGCCCGACCTGCTCGTCGAGGACGTCAGAGCCTTCTTCCGCCCCCTCCGGTGAACTCCTGACCCGGCCGCCACCGCCTGTGGGCAGATCCCGGCGGGCCGGAGGGCCGGGGCACGGCGCGGTCAGCGGGAGTCCGGTCTGGGGATATGGACGCCGGCGGAGCGGAGCTTGGTCTCCACGAGCGCGACTCCCCGGGCCGCGGCCGATCCCTGCTCTTCGCCGTGCAGGGCGATCAGCTTGTACCGGGTCGCGGCGTCGGTGCGGGCTTGCAGACCGGTCACGATCTTCAGGTGTGCGGGGTTGGCGAGGAAGTGGTCGGCGATGGCGTCGGCGAGCTCGGCGATGCGCGGGTCGTCCGGTTCCCAGGCCGCGGCTTCGGCGCCGCGCTTGATCAAGGCGACGAACCGGGTGTCCTCGAGGGCGTACTCCACATGGGTGAGGTAGTCGTCGAAGCCCTCCGGGACCAGGGCCCTGGCCAGCACCCAGCCCTCCCTGGTGGCCGCCACCTCGTCCGCGGGGAAGCCGAGGCCGGTCAGCCGCTCCAGCAGCGCCACGGCGCGGTCGGGCAGCAGGGCCCGGTCGCCGTCAGCGAGCCGGTGCAGCGTGTCGCGCCGCGCGATCAACTCCTCTATGTGGTCGGTGAGCTGCCGCTCGATGTCGGCGAGCGCGGCGGCGAACAGCGCGGCGTCGGCGTCGAGCAGGGGGCCGATCTCGGCCAGCGGCACCCCGGCGGCGGCCAGCGTCCGGACCTGCACCAGCCGCAACAACTCGGCCGATCCGTACCGCCGGTAACCGGAGCTGTCGCGTTCCGGCTCCTCGACGAGGCGGAGCTTGTGGTAGTGCCGCACCGTCTTCACCGTGACACCGACGAATGCCGCCGCCTGCCCGATCGTGACTCCGTTCATCATCTGCTCAGCCTGCCTCATCCCTGATGTACGACCGGAAGGGACCGGGTCACAGGCGTTCAGTCCGTCGGGGCCTGCCCGCCGCAGAACACCTCGTTGACGAGCCTTCGCTGGGCGTTCCGGAACGCTGTCGCTATGGACAGGTCGGCGTCGTCCACGCAGTTCAGTGCGGCGATCAGGGTCTTGCCGCCGTCGGGCGTGCTGTACATCAGCGTCGCGTAGCCGGCCATGCCGCCGTTGTGGGTGATGACGGTGCCGCCGCAATCCGTTTTCTGTACGAACACCCCCAGGCCATAGCCGGCCTTGGGCTCCGGCGCGCACATCTCGGCCAGCAGCTCGGCCGGCAGCAGCCTGCCGCCCACCAGCGCGGAGATGAACGTGTGCAGGTCGCCGGTGGTCGAGATCATGTCGCCGCCGGTGGAGATCCAGGAGGGGTCGTGGCGGGTGATGTCGATCGTCTGCTGCCGGCCGGCGTCCTCGTACCGGTAGTAGGCGTGGGCGTGCGGCTCGGGGATCTCCGGCGAGGCGTCCGGCACCACGGTGCCCGACAGCCCGAGCGGCCCCAGGATCCGTTGCCGCATCTCCGCGGCCAGGGAGCGGCCGGTGACCTTCTCGATCAGCAGCCTGGCCAGCACGTAGTTGGTGTTGGAGTAGCTCCAGTCCGTCCCCGGCTCGAACCGCGCCGGCTTGGACAGCGCCCGCCGTACCAGCTCCTCCGGCCGGTAGCTCTTGAACCGGTTGTCCACCCACTCCCTGCCCGCGGTGCCGTAGGGGATGGGGATCCCCGGCACGACCGTCCCGTCGTCGTGGACCTCGCCGCTGAAGTTGAACACCCCGCTGGTGTGCTGCAGCAGCATCCGCACCGTGATCCGCCGGTCCAGCCCGAACTCGGGCAGGTGGTCCGCCGCCGGGATGTCCAGCCCGACCTTGCCCTCGGCCACCAGTTGCAGCACCAGGGTCGCGATGAAGGTCTTGGTGTTGCTGCCGATCCGGACGTGCCCGTCGATCGGCGGCTCGGCGGTCCCGCCCAGCTCGGCCACCCCGGCGCTGCCGGCCCACTCGCCGCGCTCATCGTGCACGCGCAGCGACAGCCCGACGAAACCGGACTCGACGATCTCTTCCATCGCCTGCTGCAGCTCCGGGCGATCCTGCCCGGCGGCCATCGGCGGCACGACGCCGTACGCGGCAGTCCGCAGGGTGCTCTGGTCCTGGCCGGAAAGGGCGTTCGTCATGGTGGTTTGCTCCCTTGAATCAGTTATGTCCGGGTCGGCGTCGTGCCGCTGCGCCGAGCTTCCACCCTGACCCAAGGTCAACCTCAACCGTGATCCAGCTCACAGCCGCGTCGAGGTACGAGACGGCTCCGGGAGCAGGACGCCGTCCCGCCCGGGGCGGCGATGAACGGGAAACGCCCTGCCCGCGCATATCGCGGCCAGCAGGAGGACGCAGGCCCACGCGAACCAGTCGCCGAACCTGGTGTACGGAGTCGACACCGCACGGTCGGGCAGGTCCGCGGTCACCGACACGAAGGAGAGGCCAGCGGTGCGGGCCTCGGCCAGGAGGCGGCCGTTGGGGTCGCTCACCGTCAGGGCGCCCTGCCGGGACGCCCGCGTCACCGTCAGGCCGTTCTCGATCCCGCGCGTGATCGCCATCCGGCTGTGCAGCCACGCGTCGTCACCGAAATCCCAGGCGGGGACGAACAGCGCGGTCGCCCCGTCGCGCCGATAGTCGCGGACCAGGTCGGGGAAGTCGAGATCGAAGCAGATGGCGATCGCCCACCGCCCGCCGGACCCGGGCACGAACGCCTGCGCCGTTCCTGCCTGGAACTCGCTCTCCAGGCCTGGGACGAGGTGGCGCTTGACGTACTCGACGGGCCGGCCGCCATCGGAGGGGAAGTCGATGGCCGCGTTGTACTCGCGCCCGTCCCTGGTGAGGATCAGCCCGACGATGATGTCGAGGCGGTGGCCAGCGGCGAGCCGGGACAGCGGTCCGGCGAGCAACGGCAGGTCCGCCTCATCCGCCCGGAACGCCTTCTCGGGAAGAACGACGACGTCGGCGCCACGCTCGGCCAGGGCCGGGATGCGGCTCATGTAGCCGGCCAGCAGGGTTCGCCCTTCGGGATCGGTCACCGCCACCGGGTCGATCGACCGGTCGGTGGCCAGCAGCGCCACCTTGCCCGCCGTCCCCGCTTCCACCGGTCGTAGCTGCCAGAACACGTATCCCGCCGCCACGGCCGCGACCACCACGGCGGCCACTGCCACCCGCACCCGGCCGGCCGCACCATGCGTCAGCAGGGCCGCGGTCGCGGCCGGAGCTCCCATCAGCAGGAACGTCACCCCCCATGACCCGGTGGCCGAGGCGAGCTGGATGACGGGGAGGACGTCGGCCTGGGTATAGGCCAGGCTCCACCAGGCACCGTTCGGCGTGATCAGCGAGAGCACGTACTCGATGACGACCCACGCCGCCGGGACGACGCCGACGGCCATCAGCGGGTGTCCGCGCACCGTCAGGCCCCGGTAGGCGATCACCACCAGACCGAACAGCAGCGCCGAGCCGACGAGCAGGAGGACGACCATCACCGGCGGTATCTGCACCGTGTTCAGGAAATATCCCCACATGGGGGTCTGGCCTGCGAGCCAGACGACGGACGCGGTGGCCAGCACCGCACGCGCCGAGCAGCGCGGCGCCAGGACGAGGATCGGGATCGGCGCGATCCACGTACACCACGGCACCGGCCGCAAGCCGGTACCGAACCAGAACAGCGTGGCCGACACCACTGCCGCGGCGATCAGCCACCATCGTGATCTCATCGAGCAGACTCCTCCGCCAGGGAACTGCCTCGATGCTCGGTGCCGGAGCCCTGCCGCCACATCGGCGGGCAGAGTGATCTCCGCACTCCCTCTCACGGACCGCTCAGGCGCCGCCGGCGACGACGAGTCCCGACTCGTAGGCGAACACGACCGCCTGTACCCGATCGCGCAGTCCAAGCTTCGTCAGGATTCGGCTGACATGGCTCTTGACCGTGTACTCGCTGACGACCATTTCACCGGCGATCTCCGCGTTGGAGAGCCCTCGGGCCACCAACCGCAGCGTCTCGGCCTCACGGCTGGTCAGCTCGGTGAGGCGGGCGGCCAGCCGGGGCGCCACCCCATGGTTCGGCCGCAGAACCAGATCCTCGATGAGACGTCTGGTCACCGTGGGCGCCAGCAGCGACTCTCCCGCCGCCACCACACGCACCGCCGCGGCCAGTTCGTCGCGACGGATGTCCTTCAGCAGAAACCCGCTGGCCCCCGCGCGCAGCGCCTCGTACACGTACTCGTCCAGATCGAACATGGTCAACACCAGCACTTTGGCGGACGTCGCCGCACAGATCAGCTCGGTCGCCTCGATCCCGCCCATGCCGGGCATCCGGATGTCCATCAACACGACGTCCGGGCACAGCTCGGTGGCGGCCTGAACGGCCTCGGCGCCGTCGGCCGCCTCGCCGACGACGGTGATGTCGGCCTGAGCGTTCAGGATCATGGCGAAGCCGCCCCGGAACAGATCCTGATCGTCGGCTACGAGCACGCGGAGCATGGGCCTATCCAACCGGAAGCGTCGCCACCACGACGAAGCCCTTGTCTCCCGGACCGGCGTGCAGCGTCCCGCCGCACGCGGAGGCCCGTTCGCGCATCCCGATCAGGCCGTGCCCGCCGGCGGCGGCGGCCGCGCCCGTGCCGTCGTCGGCCACCTCGACCCGCAGCGCGCCCGGCGTCCAGAACAGCCGTACCCGCGCGGTGCGCGCGTGCGCGTGGCGCAGCACGTTCGTCAGCGCCTCCTGCACGATCCGGTACGCCGCCACGTCGACCTCGGCAGGGATCGACCGCGGCCGGCCGTCACTGGTCAAGGTCACCCGCAGCCCGGTACGGCCGGTCCGCTCGACCAGGTCAGGCAGTGCCGCGAGCCCGGGTTGTGGCTCACCGTGACCGTCCCGGTCCGAGCGCATCCCGCTGAGCAGCGTCCGCAGTTGGGCGATCGCGCCCCGGCCGGTGTCGGCGATCGCGTCGAAGGCGGCCTCCGCACGCTCGGGATCGGCCCGGAGCATCAGCGGTCCGGCTTCAGCCTGGACGACGATGAGGCCGACCGAGTGGGTGAGGATGTCGTGCATGTCCCGGGCGATGCGAGCCCGCTCGTGAGCTGCGGCGATGGCTCGCTCCCGCTCCAGCCGCAGGGCACGTTCGGCCAGCTCGGCTCCTCGGGCGCGGCGGGCGCGGGTGCTGGTGCCCAGCGCGTACGCCGCGACGAACGCCGTACCGACCACCCGATAGGAGTCCAGGCCTTCCTGCGGCAGGGCGAGCGAGACGTACACTCCGGCGCCGATGACCGGGATGGCCACCAGCCGCAGCAGCGGCGGGCTCAGCGCGGCGATGGTGTAGGTGCCCACCAGCGGCCCGTACGGCAGCATCGGCTTCTCCCACATCACCAGCGCCGTCATCGCCAGCCCGACCACACCGGTCACCACGAGTGGGGCCGTCCGCCGCCACAGCACCGGCACCGAAGTAAGCACGGCCAGCGCGACCACCCACCACGGCTGCCGGAAGGGGACCAGCGCGGGACCGACGGTGGCCGCCGACACGACGACGGTGATCGCAACGTCGACCACGCGTGGGGGTACGTGAGGAAACCTGGTACGCAGCCGCTCAGTGAGTCCGGGCATCTCGCCCAGTATCGGGATTCATGCCGCCCGGCGCATCCCTCTCAGGACGGACGACGCCCTTCACTCTCAGGAGTGAACGGACCTGGTAGCGCCGCCGCGTTTTCATGGTTGCAGTGAGGCCCTTGACCAACGATCCCTTCCGATTCATAGTGAGCCCGTCAACCCACGAAGTCGCACACTGTCGGCACATAAAATGTTAGCGCTAACATTGCGTAATCCTTGATCAATACCTCGCCCCCGGAAATTCCAGCATTCGCGTTGCCCCCGAGAAAAGCAGAGGTCCATCATGATCGTCGGGTCCGGATTACGGCACGTGAAAAAGACGATGCTGTCCGCGGGAGCAGCCGTCGCGCTCGCCGCCGGCCTGCTGGCCGGCATCCCCGCCACCTCGCAGGCCGCCGCGGCCCAGTCGTGCGACATCTACGCCGCCGGCGGCACGCCGTGCGTGGCGGCGCACAGCACGACCCGCGCCCTGTACGCCGCCTACAACGGCTCGCTCTACCAGGTACGGCGCTCCTCGGACAACGCCACCCAGAACATCGGCCCGCTCAGCGCGGGCGGGTACGCCAACGCCGCGGCGCAGGATTCCTTCTGCGCCCGGACGACGTGCGTGATCACCGTCATCTACGACCAGTCGGGACGCGGCAACAATCTGACCCAGGCGCCTCCCGGCGGCTTCTCCGGCCCGGCCCCGGGCGGCTACGACAATCTCGCCGTGGCGACGGCGGCGCCCACCATGGTCGGCGGGCACAAGGCGTACGGCGTGTTCGTGGCCCCCGGCACCGGCTACCGCAACAACAACACCAACGGCGTCGCCAGGGGTGACCAGCCGGAGGGCATGTACGCCGTCTTCGACGGCACCCACTACAACGCAGGCTGCTGCTTCGACTACGGCAACGCCGAGACCAACAGCCGCGACAACGGCAACGGCACCATGGAGGCCATCTACTTCGGCAACATCAAGGTCTGGGGCTACGGCACCGGCAACGGCCCCTGGATCATGGCCGACCTCGAGAACGGCCTGTTCTCCGGGGTGAACCCGGGCTACAACGCCAACGACCCCACCGTGAACCACCGCTACCTGACCGCCATCGTCAAGGGGGAGCCCAACCACTGGGCCATCCGGGCCGGCAACGCCCAGTCGGGCAGCCTGTCCACCTACTACAACGGGGCACGCCCCAACGTCGCCGGCTACAACCCGATGAAGAAGGAAGGCGCCATCATCCTCGGCATCGGCGGCGACAACAGCAACAGCTCCGCCGGCACCTTCTACGAGGGCGTGATGACCTCCGGCTATCCGACGGACGCCACCGAGAACGCGGTCCAGGCCAACATCGTCGCCGCCGGCTACACGACGGCCGCCCGGCCCGGCGGGACGCCCGCCGCCGGCACGTCGATCTCGCTGCGCGCGACGACGGCCTGCTGCACCGGCCGCTACCTCCGCCACCAGAACGACCAGGCCGTCACGTCCGTGATCACCTCCGGCAGCTCGTCCCTGGACAAGAACGACGCCACGTGGATCGTGCGCAACGGCCTGGCCTACAGCGCCTGCGTGTCGTTCGAGTCGAAGAACTACCCCGGCAGCTACCTGCGGCACAGCAACTACCAGCTCTACCGCAACGCCAACGACGGCAGCGCCCTGTTCGCCGACGACGCCACCTTCTGCCCGCAGCCCGGCATGAACGGCCAGGGCCTTTCGTGGGCCTCCTTCAACTTCCCGCACCGCTTCCTGCGTCACTACAACAACATCGTCTACATCGGCAGCCAGGGCGGATCGAACACCTTCGACAGCGCAACGTCATGGCCCGACGACGTTAGCTGGGTCGTCGCCTCGTCCTGGGCGTAGGCACCCGGCGGAGCCGTCCCGATACTGGGGCCCGGGAACGGCTCCGCCCGCCGCAGCACCAGCGCGCCGGGACAAACCGGGTCAGGGCTCGCGCGAGGCCACCCAGGGGCATGCCGCACCCTGGGGATAGCAGTACCAGTAGTACCAGTACGGGGTGTTGCTGTACCAGCAGCCTCCGGTGGGAGGATCCGTCTGATAGCCCGCCGCGCGTTTGGCCCCCAGAGCCACACCGCAGAGGAAGTTGCTGCTGTAAGTTTCGTAGCGCCACTCGGACGCGGCGGTCGGCTGCGCTGCCTGAGCGGTTCCAGGAGCGAGGGCGACGGCGGTTCCTAAGGCGGCGGCGAGGACGCCGGCCTGGATGAGCTTGCGCATGGACATCCCTTCGAGAACCCTGGAATCAGGGTGAAACGTTGATGCCGCGCCCCGGCCGGAGGCTGAACACTTCACGCGTCACGCTACTCAAGGGATCTCGCGTCGTTCTGTCTCCGCCCTGTCATCCCGTCGTACAGGTCCTCGAACGCCTCCTCGATGTCCTCATCCACCACTCGGCCCAGGGCGTGGCGGCCTACTTCGCGGCGTTCGTGAGGAGCTTGTCGAACTCGCGGTCCGGCAGCGTCCTGTTGAGCTCCAGGAGCTTGTCGGCCATGTAGCCGACCGTGTAGCGCGTCTCGGGCCTGCCGGCTTCGACGGCCTGCCGGATGATGGTGGCGACGAGAGCGGGGTCGCTGGCCGGGGTGTTCTCGCCGAGCTGCGTCTCGGCGCGCCTGGCCATGGCTTCGGCCATGTCCCGGTACGCGGTCGTGCCGGAGATCTCGCGGAGGTCTTGTGCCGTGCTGTCTTCGAACCCGGTCTTGATGATGCCGGGCTGGATGATCACGACGTCGATGCCGAACGGCTCCACCTCCATGCGCAGGCTGTCGGAGTAGGCCTCCAGCGCGTGCTTGGTCGCGTAGTACCAGCAGCCGAGCGGCAGCGCGATCTCGCCGCCGATGGAGGAGACGTTGACGATCGTGCCGGACCCCTGCTCGCGCATGTACGGCAGGGCGAGCTGGATCAGCCGGGCCGGTGCGAAGACGTTGACCTCGAACTGGTCGCGCGCCAGGTCGATGGGGATGTCCTCGGCCGCGCCGTGCAGGACGGTGCCGGCATTGTTGATCAGGACGTCGATGCGGCCCTGTTCGGCGACGACGGCGCCGATGACGCGTTCCAGGTCCTCCGGCCGGCGGGCGTCCAGCGCCAGGACGTGTCCGCCGGCGTCGCGGAGGTCGTCCATCTTGGGTACGCGCCGCGCGGCGCCGTAGACGATGTGGCCGGCACGGATGAGTTCGAACGCGGTGGCCTTGCCGATGCCGGCGGAGGCACCGGTGACGAGAACGACCTTTTCCATGGTGGAACCTCCTCTTCGGTCTGGGCAAACGCTATGGTCGTGTTCTGGGTTGCGACAACTCGCAGAACTCATATGCGCAGGTCAGAGGCCGCATATTGGTGCAATGAGCTTGTAGCTGAGTGCAACTGTCTTCCAGCACCGCACTCGCCATGGCGGGCGAGGGCTCGACCGGGGAGGATGACATGCCAGGAGGCCGGCTGACCGCCGAGGATCGTCGCCGCATCGCCGAAGGCCTGGCGGCCGGCTTGACCTACGCGGAGATCGCCCGCCGGCTGGGACGGTCCAGGTCCACCGTCACCCGCGAGATCGCCAGGAACGGTGGCGCGCACGGCTACCGGGCGGCGCGCGCCCAGCATGCGACGAACTGGCGCGCCCGCCGCCGCAAGCGCGCTCCCCACGCCGGCGTTCCGCACACCAGCGACAACCGTGACGTCCGCACAGCCCGGGAGTTCGAAGAACAGTTCGTCGCCATGATGGTCGAGGGCGGGATGGGGCCCATGACGGCCAGGGTGTTCGCCGCGCTGTTCCTCAGCGAGGGCGGCAGCCTGACCGCCACGGAACTCGCCCGGCAACTCCAGGTCAGTCCGGCGACGATCTCCAATGCCGTCAAGTGGCTTGAGCAGAGACAGATGGTCGCCCGGGAGCGCGAGGCGCGCCGGGTGCGGTACTTGGTCGACGTGGACGTCTGGTACCACACGTGGGCGGCCAGTGCCAGGTCGATAGCGATCTGGGCCGACACCACGCGACACGGCGCCGGGATCTTCGGCCCCGACACACCCACCGGCGACCGGCTCCGCACCACCAGCCAGTTCTTCGAACTCCTCGGCCACGACATGGGCCAGGCGGCCGAGCACTGGCGGCAGGCCCTCTCCATGCGACGCCAGCGGTGAACGTCCGGCGGCTCACGCCCTCAGCGTAAATGGCTCAACGAGGTAGGTGCCCGAATCTGTCCCACTATCGTCGTACTGGATCAACGACAACAGTGCCAACGATCCGACCGTGAGGATGACCGATGGGCCGCACAGGCAAGGAAACCGTATGACCAGCACCGCACTCATCGTCGGCGACCTGCAGGCGGGCATCGTGGACAATTACCCCTTCGCCGCCGGCGTGCTCCCCGTCGTGGAAAGGGTTCTGCCCGCGGCCAGAGCCGCCGGGATCCCGGTGATCTTCATCCGTTTCGGGCTCCGGGCCTCAGGCCTTGACGTGGCAGCGGGAAACCAGCTGATCGCCGGCCTGCACGGGGCGGGGACGCGGTTTCACGAGGAATCTCCCGAGACGCTCGTGCACCCGCGCATCGCGCCGTTGCCGGGCGAGGCTGTCGTCCTCAAGCGCCGCGCCAGCGCGTTCGCGGCGACCGACCTCGATCGGCTCCTGCGCGCCCAGCACGTCGACTCGATCGTGTTGACCGGGGTCGCGACCGGGGCGATGATCGCCGCCACCCTCTACGACGCCTCCGACCGCGATTACCACGTGACCGTGCTCAGCGACGCCTGCGCCGACGGCGAACCGGACGTGCACGACTTCCTGATCAACCGTGTCTTCCCGGCCAGGGGTGCCGACGTCCTCACGGGCGACGCGTGGACCGCCCGCCTGTGACCAGCCGTCAGCATTGAAGATCTGAGCCATGAGTACGGGACCTGGCCGAGCGGGGCCGGCGAGCCCTCGCCGAACTGATCAATCAGTTCGCGCATAAGGAAACCGGCCCCGAAGGGCATCCAGCGGCCTGGGAAACGCCCGAAACCCGCCGGCTGGCAGCACCGATTCGGTGGACAGTTGCGGTCCGGCGCGCTCCCCACGCCCGCCGATCACATGCCGGTGTCGGACGAGGCGCCGCCGGTCTTCGTGACCTTCTGTTCAATCCAGGGCCGCTTCTCCGAGATGCAGCGCTCGCCGGTGCCGGGGACGACGAGGCAGAACTTGCTCTGACGCCAAGCCGTGTACGAAGACTTCCCGGCCCCGCCGGAGGTTTCCGTCGACTGGACACCCTTGTAGTTCCACCCGCTGGCGAGGCTGTCCGCCCACGCCTTCGACGACGCGGACGTGATCTTCTTGCCGTTGAAGCACCAGGTCACCTTCTGGTGGAACTTGAACATCGTCGACCCGAACTTGTTCTTCGCGGTTTTGGTGGTCTGGTACGTCTTGCACTTGATCGCCGGAACGCCCGTGCCCTTCGTATCCGGCGTGGTCGTTTCCTTGGAGGAGATGACGTCCACTTCCGAGCTGGCGACGGCCGCGTCCTCGGGGACGTCATCAGCGGCAGCCGCGGGTCCCCCCAGCAGAGCGCCGGCGCTGATCGTGACGGCGGCGGCGAAAATGCCGAACTGTTTTGCTCCGCGCATGGATGGGCCCCTATCTAGTGTGGTTTCTGAGACGCGAAATACCTAGGGATGCGCGGTATGGCGGAAGTATGTCACCACTATGGGCGTAGCCAAGAAATGCGCTTTCAGCTCGCCCACCCGGCGCCACCCCAGGTATCGGCCTCTTCTCCGGGCCGCTTCTGCCTTCGGAGCGATCCGGCGGTGGACCGCGGGTCAGAAGTAGGGCGCCCAGCCGGGGCCGATGGCGGTGGCGGGACCGAACTTGTTGCCGCCTTCGCCGTTCCAGACATAGAGAGTGCCGTCGGTCATGGCGGCGATGTCGTCGTGGCCGTCCCGATTCACATCACCGAGGGAGGTGAGGGTGCCGTCATACGGCGCCCAGCCACCACCGATCTCAACAGCGGGGCCGAATTCGTTGTCGCCCTTGCCGTTCCAGATGTTCAGGGTGCCGGTGGTTTCGGAGAAGATGTCACCGATACCGTCAGCGTTGAAATCCGCACCGAACATGTCGCCGCAGCCGTTCCGGCTCTCGACATTGCGCCACTCACCACCGGGGGCGGGCCCGTACGCCTTGCCGTCGAACCTGGCCGTGACGCGCTCAGCGCCCTCGAATCCCCAGGAGACGCTCCCGTCGCCGTCGGCGTCATAGCCCTGCTCGTAGTGCAGGTGCGGGGTTCCGTTCGAGGTGGGGCCGGTGTGCCCGACCCGTCCGACGCTCTGTCCCCGCGTGACTCTGCCGCCCACGCTCACGGCGCGCGACTGCGCGGCGTCTACAGCGCCATGAACAGCCGCTCGCCTCCCGGCGCGAGGCCGTGGCCATTTTCGAGGAGCCGCACGATCCCAGGGCGGAGGAAGTACGCGCTCGTCTGGGGGACGACGGCTCGGTGTGATCGCCGAGACCCCGACGAACGGGGACGGGAGGGTGAAGCCAGGCGGTGATGAGGCCTGCCGATCCATCCGCGCCGGTTCACCCCACCTGGTCCCACGGGATCGCGTCGATGCGCTGGATGTGCTCCTCGCCCCACTCCCCGAGCGGTGCCATCGCGGTGTTGAGTGAATGACCGAACTCGGTGAGCGAGTACTCCACCTTCGGCGGGACCTGGTGATAGACCTCACGATGCAGCAGCCCGGTGGTCTCCATCTCCCGCAACTGAAGGATCAGCACCCGCTCGCTGATGCCGGGCACCGCGCGCCTCAACTCCCCGAAGCGCAGGGGACCGTCCTGGAGCGCGAAAAGGATCAGCCCCTTCCACTTGCCTCCCATGACGGCGATGGCAGCGTCGAGACCGCAGGTGAACGTCCGCTTCTTCGTCTCCTTCACCAGCCCATACTTACATTTATGTCAGTACCCGGCAAAAATGTAGGTACTTGAGAGAATGCACGTGCTCCAGCCAGCATGAATCGGGCCGAACCAAGACCTCTCTGCGCCTGGAGTATGCATATGTCTGCGAAGAACGTGACACCCGTGACCGTCATCGGGCTGGGCTCGATGGGCAGGGCACTGGCCGAGGCCTTCGTCAAGGCCGGACACCCGACCACTGTCTGGAACAGGACCGCCGCCAAAGCCGCGCCCCTCATCGCCATGGGAGCCAGGCACACGGAGGCCATCGAGGACGCGGTGACGGCAAGTCCCCTGGTCATCACCTGCCTGACCACCTTCGAGGACACCCGGCTGGCACTGCGGCCGGCCGGCGCGTCGCTGCGTGGACGGGCCCTGGTCACTCTCAACAGCGGCTCCCCGGCCGGCGCCCGCGAGACGGCCGCCTGGGCCATCGATCACGGCGCCCGGTTCCTGGCCGGCGCGGTCAAGAACGTGCCCTCGGCCGTGGGCGCGCCGGACACCCTGCTGTACTACAGCGGCGACAAGGCGATCTTCGAGGAGTTCGGGACGGCCCTGAACGTGCTGGGCGGCGACACCGTCCACCTCGGCGACGAAAGTGACCTCGCCGCCCTGTACGAGATGGCGGTGGGCGCCATGCTGCTGCCGGCACTCGCCGGCTTCTTCCAGGGCGCCGCCGCCGTCCAGGCACGCGGACTGGAGGTGAACACGATGGTGCGCTTCGCCGGCAAGTGGCTCGACATGATCAAGTCCTTGCTGCCGACCTACGCCGAGGAGATCGACAGCGGCGACTACACCGACGCCGCTTCCTCCGTGAGCCTCTTCCTCGCGGGAGCAGCCCACGACGAGGACCTGGCCAAGGAAACGAACGTCGACACGGCCTGGCTTACCCCGCTCCATGACCTGGTGAGGCGGGCGGTTGAGGCAGGCTACGGCGATCAGAGCATCTCGGCGCTCACGGAGGTGCTCAGAAAGCCGGAGCGGCTGAGCCCGTAGCGGATCAGCGTGCGCCAGTTCTCGTAGGCAGGTCGAGCAGCATCACGTCATGGAGCTCCGCGCCCGTCCCCCATGGCCGCGCCTCGCCGATCTTGCGGTATCCCCACGCCCGGTAGGCAGCCGGCGCCGCCTTGCTGCCCGGGTGGACGTTCAGCAACACCCGCTCGGCCCCAATGCCGCCGAGCAGCGTCTCATGCAGACGCCGCGCGATGCCCTGCCCGCGCCACGGTCCGCGCACGGCAAGCTCCATCAGCCCGAAGGTGCGGCGTCCGTCCTCCCGCCGCATGTCGTCGGGCACTGGCTCGGTCAGTTCGTCCCACCAGCCCGTGTCGGCGTCGAGCGGGAAGCCGTACGCCATCCCGACCGGCTCGCCGTCCTCGGTACGGGCCAGGGCAGCGCGGAAGCTGTGCTTGCGGGCCTGGGAGGGGAAGCGGCGGAAGGCGGCGGCGACGTCGTCCTCGGTCTCGTTGTAGGGAGGCTCGGCGAACGCTTCGGCATAGATCAGCCTGCACGCGTCCTCGGCCTGCGCTGCGGCTGATCCGTCCTTGACGTGCCGGATCCATCATGCCATCCGGGACATAACACCATAGCAATATTCATCTTAGACAAGATAACTCCAGAGCCATAGCGTCGGAGGTGTGAGAAGCCAAGATTCCACCGCAACGGGAAAGGCCGGGGTTGCGATGCCCACGCAACGCGAGGTAGATGAAGCCGAGATCCGCCAGCTGGTCGGCAAGATCATCGAAGGGCTCCAAGGCAAGGATCTCGAGGGTCTGAAGCGGCTTTACGCGACGGACATCGTGTCCTTCGACATCGAGCCGCCGCTCCAGCACGTGGGGATCGAGGCGAAGCTCAAGAACTGGGCGCCCGTGTTCACGTCCTTCGAGCGGGTGACTTATGAGGTTCGCGACCTGACGCTCACCGTGGGCGATGATGTGGCGTTCGGGCACGCCTTCGCCCGCCTCAGCGGCACGCTGAAGAACGGGACGGCGACGAGCGGTATGTGGGTCAGGGTCACGTACTGCCTCCAGAAGATCGACGGCACGTGGTTGATCGTGCACGACCAGGTCTCGGTGCCGCTCGACATCTCCAGCGGCAAAGGCGTTGTCGACCTCGCGCCCTGATCCCGCCACCCCGTTCCCGCCCGCGCCGCGCCGCCGCGGCACCGCATCCATGGAGGAAGCCATGACCCCCGTCCTTGCGACCGCCGAGATCCCGGGCTATCTGGCCGGCACCTGGAAAGCCGACCCGGTGCACTCCGAGGTCACCTTCACCGTCCGTCATCTCATGATCAGCAAGACGCGTGGCCGGTTCACCACCTACGACGTCACGCTCGTCACGAGCGAGGACCTGCTGAGCTCGTCGGTGAACGCGACGATCGACCTCGCGTCCATCGACACCGGCAGCGAAATACGTGACAACCACCTTCGCACCGCCGACTACCTCGAGGTCGAGAAGTACCCGACGATGAGCTACCGCTCGACCGGCATCCGCCGGGCCAGCGACGGTTGGGTCATCGACGGTGAGCTCACGTTGCACGGCGTCACGCGACAGGTGCCGCTGGCCGTCGAGGTGAACGGGTTCGGCTCGGACCAGTGGGGCGCGCAGCGGGCCGGCTTCTCCGCCACCGCGGAGATCAACCGGCGCGACTTCGGCATTGACATCAGTACCCCGATGGAGGCCGGTGGCGTCGTGGTCGGCGACAAGGTGTCGATCAGCCTCGAGATCCAGGCCGTTCTCCAGAAGTGACCCGGCTTGGACGGGCAGCCGCAAGGCCCTATCCACGATCGCGTGGTGTCCCGGTTCCGCGGTTCGACCGAGCGGGATCGGGACACCACCACTCCGGTCCAGCTCAGGAGGATTGCCATGAGCGCCGATCCCGGCATCGTCATCATCGGAGCGAGCCTGGCCGGCGCGAAGGCCGCCCAGGCCCTGCGACTCGACCATTGCTACGACGGGCCGATCACCCTCGTCGGCGACGAACCCCACCTGCCGTACCAGCGCCCCGCCCTGTCCAAGGGCTACCTCCTGGACACCACCGGGCCCGGCGACCTCGACGTCCTGAAGCCGCGGTTCTACGTCGACCAGGACGTCACCCTGGCGCTCGGCGTCCCCGCCGCCGCCCTCGACCTGGACGCCCGGCGGGCACGCCTGGCCGACGGCACCGAGTTACCGTTCGCCCGGGTGCTGATCGCCACCGGCGCCCGCCCGCGCCGCCTCCAGGTGCCGGGCGCCGATCTCGACGGCGTCCGCTACCTGCGCAACCGCGACGACAGCGAACACCTGGCCGCGGCCCTGCGCGCGGCCGGTGATGTCGTCGTCATCGGCGCCGGCTGGCTCGGCTGCGAACTCGCGGCCGCCAGTCGTACTTTCGGCAACCACACCACCGTCATCGACCCCCTGCCCACACCGCTCTACCCCGTGCTCGGCGACCAGGTCGGCGGCCTCATCGCCCGCCGCCACCACGACCACGGCGTCAACCTGCTCCTCGGCGACGGCGTCGAGGCCATCCTCGGCACGCGCTCGGTCGAAGCCGTCCAGACCATCACCGGACGGACGATCCCCGCCGACCTCGTCATCGTCGGCGTCGGCGCCACCCCCAACACCGAACTCGCCCAGGCAGCGGGACTGAACGTCGACGGCGGCATCCTCACCGACGGGCACCTGCGCACCTCGCACCCGGCCGCCGTGGCCGCCGGCGACGTCGCCCGCCACCAGCACCCGCGCTATCTGAACCCCGTACGGATCGAGCACTGGGACAACGCCGCGATCCACGGCACCGCCGCCGCGGCCACCATGGTCGGCAAGCCTCCGGCCATCGACCACGTCCCCTACTTCTTCTCCACCCAGTACGGCTCCACCCTCGAATACCTCGGGCTCCCCACGACCTGGGACCGCATCATCACCCGCGGCGAGCACACCGCTCACGGGTTCACCGTCTTCTGGCTCGACCGCAGCATCCCCGTGGCCGCCCTGACCATCGACAACCCGGGTGCCGCCGATCACCTGCGCACCCTCATCTCCACCGCGTACCCCGCCGACCCGCGCCGACTCGCCGACCCCGGCACACCCTTGCCGGACCTCCTGCCGAAGGCGCCGAGCCGTACCTCGTGAGACCCTTTCGTACGGCAGGTCAGGAGAGCCGCTTGAGGCGGGACACGGCAGGGGTGTCGATCATGCGGACGCCCCCGTGAGCGGCTGCCGACGGCGGCGGACCGGACGTCACCGCGCACCGCCCCATCGAAGCGGCGAGCGGATCATGCCCGGCAACGTGACGATCCTCAGCGCTTCTCCTGGGGTTCGCCGGTGATCCAGTTCCAGTTGGCGATCGTGGTGCGCATCAGGCGGGCGGCGGTGGACAGGTGACTGCCGGCGCCCCAGTACAGGGTGACCGCGCGTCGGCAGTCAGGGTTGTCGACGGGGACCCAGGCGGCGGGGACCCGCGTGGGGCTGCTCCGGGCGAAGGCGGGGACGAGACCGATGCCGAGCCCCGCGCTGATCAGGGCCGCGATGGCGCTGGGCTCGTCGACCTCGCAGACGATCTTCGGGGTTTGGTCTCGAGCGGTGAAGAGCCGGTCCAGGAGGCGGCGCTGCCAGTGCCCCTTGCGGGCGCTGACGAAGGGCTGGCCGGTGAGCTCGTCGATGCTCACCGACGTACGGCTTGCCAGCGGATGGTCGAGCGGCGTAGCCAGACCGACCGCCTCATCGAGCAGTTGGACCGCTTCCAGGCCCTCAGCGGGGATCGGCTGGGAGGCGACGCACAGGTCGACGTCCTGGGCCCGCAGGTGACGGCCCATCTCGTCGGCCGCCATCCAGCGGAGCTCGACCTCGATGGTCGGGTGAGCTCGTTTGAAGGCCGCCAGCGGCCCGGTGAGCGTGAGGAAGGTCTCCGACGCGAGCCGAACGGTGCCCACACCCTCGCTGACGGCCTCGGCGACGGCTCGCCGTCCCGCATCCAGCTCGCCCAGGGCGCGTTCGACGTAATCGCGGAAGAGCTTGCCCGCGTCATTCAGCCGCAGCCGGCCACTCCGGTCGAACAGCGGTGTGCGCAGCTCGCTCTCCAGCCGGGCGATGGTACGGCTCAGCGACGGCTGGGCGACGCGAAGCTCCTCGGCCGCGCCGCTGAGGTGTTCGAGCCGCGCCACCACCAGGAACTGCCTGAGCGAGTTCAGCTCCATCACGCCCCCAGATACATAGCACTACAGCGATATTAATCTTAGACAAGATAACCGGTGGGCCATAGTCGGGTGCCAAGAATGCAGCCGCTGCCCTCCACGTTCTCCTGCGGCTTTCGCGCCGGCACATCCCTCCTTTGAGGGGTGGGCGGGGCGGAGCACCCCCCAAGCGCAGGATGGGCCCCCCTCCTGCACCCTTGATCGGAACGACAACCGATCAAAAGGGACGATTACGGTGCCGAACTTTTCCTCCCACGAGCTGGCGTATCTGGTCCGGCGTCTCGACGGCGCACTGATCCCGGCCGACGATCCGGGCTGGGACGCCAGGCGCTCTGCCCGGCAGCTGGCCGTGGATCAGCGCCCGGCCGCGGTGGTGCCGGCCCGATCCGCCGCCGGCGTGGCCGCGACGCTGAACACGGCCGGGCCATCCGCGGCGGTGGCGGCAGCTTCGGGGTGATCACCCACCTCGCTCGGCCGGCTGCTGCGCTTCCCGCCGCTGGACGACATCCCGCGGCCGTTCCGCGGCCGTTCCCTGGTCGCGGTGGAAGCGGTCGCGCAGCTCGACCCGCCCGGTCCCACCCCGGCGACCGGGGACGGGTTCCAGGTGACCGGGCTGTCCGATGAGGCCCTGGCCACGCTGCTGGCGGTGGCCGGCCCTGGCCGCGACGTGCCGCTGCCGACCATCGAGGCGCGGCGCCTCGGCGGCGCCCTCGCCCCGGGCGCGAGCGAGGCGGCGCGGTGTCCTCACTGAGCCAGCCGCCAGGCGGCGCGCCCACGCCAGTGCCGTCCCTTTCGGGCATCGACATGGCCGGCCCCACCGCCGTTATGGGGGGCGTGACATCAGATATCACATCTATTGACTTACGCCTCAAACATCCATGATCGTTCTCTCATGAATCCCCCTCGAGAAGGGGCGTCTCGAATGAGTCGGACGTCCCCGAATTTTCGTGCTCTCCGGCGCCGCGGCCTGATCTTCGTCGCACCTGCTGCCCTGATAGGGGGATTGCTGGTCGCTGCTCCCGCGGCAGCGCAGCCCCAGTCCGAGTCCGAGGTGATCGTCCTCACCGCCGATCAGCAGGCGCAGGTCGCGCGTCCCACACTGGACGCGATCAAGGCCGACGCAACGCACCGCGGTGTGCCCCTGGAGGCCGCGTTAGACGAATATCTCTCTGGGGCCCGCATGAGCCTCGCCGGCGAACTCGAGCCCGACGGGCCCGCGGATACGCCGGAGGTGAATGTCGACGACTTGACGGCGGGTGAGCTGGAAGATTTGCTGCTCATCGCCGCGCAGGACGGGATCAGCTTCGAGGAGGCCGTCGCGGCACACGGCTGGCAGGGCGCGTTCAACGACGTCGCGGACGAGATCGAGGCGAGCTACGGGAGCGAGTTCTCTGGTGCGGCCCGCAGCCAGGATGGCAGGAGCGCATGGTTCGCGTTCAAAGGCGAAGTCCCCGAGGGGGCCGTCGCGCTGGCCAGAAAACTGCCGGTGGAAGTGAAGCTGCAGGGCGGACGCGGATTCACGGAGGCCGACCTGGAACAGGCGAGCCTGACCGCGCGCGATCAGGTGGCGGCCAAGCCCGAGGTTGCCGGCGTGGCCACCTGGTACGACATCGAAACCGCGACCATCGGCGTCGGGGTGAAGTTGCAGCCATCGATCGCGAGAGACGCTTCCGCCATCGAGCAGATCACGCCTCCGCAGCCGCAGATCCCGGGTGTCGGCCTGGCGGTGTCGCTCATGGATGACGTGGCCGCCCCTGAGGACAAATACATTCGCGGTGGCGGGTTGTATTCGGGGTGCACCGCCGGTTTCAACCTGAAGTACAAATCCAGCAACACCAAGCGCCAGGGCACCGCCGGCCACTGCGCACGCGGGAGTGCCGGTGCGAGCCAGACGTACAGCAATCACAGCCAAGCAGGCGGCAGCACCACCATCAAACGAGTATGGAAACACGAGGGCCGATACGGAGACCTGGCGTACTACACGACCGGTGGCAAGACCCCGACCCGCACCTTCTACCACAACTGGAACAAGACCCGGTATGCGACCGAACGGGGTGGCCGCCCGCGACGGGGCACCCGAATCTGCCACTTCGGACAGACGACCGGCGGGAGCTGCGCCAGCGTCGCCAACAGCGTCGTCAACGTCGGCGACATAGAGGGAATGGTGCAGATGGACCGGAACGTCAGCGAGCCAGGCGACTCCGGAGGCCCGTGGTTCTATGGCGGCACTGCCTACGGCGTGCACTACGGCAAGGTCGGCGGCAAGTCGACGTTCACTCCGACGCTGCGCTTCGACGCGGCTCGCGACTACCAGGTATGGATCAAATAACCGATCCTCCGCCTCCTGCGCATCTCGCTGCTTGCCGGGTTCCGACTTCTTCTTGAGCACGAGAAACCGGCCCTTCGGCAGGTGCATCGATTCGTTTCCCGCTTCTGAGTGAGGGTGAACTATTCCGGTGGCGCGCGGCGCCTGAAGCGCGCCACCACCTTGGCCACGGGTTCGTCACCCGGAGTGTGGTCCTTGACGACGCCGTGGATCGTCTCGGATTTCCGCGCGATCGCTGCTGGTCCGGCACGCTTGGCAGCGTCGTAGGCGATGCATAGACCGTCGCACGTGATCGTCTTCCCAGCGCCGGCGTTGACGGTCATCTTCCAGGGCCTCGGCCCAGACCGCACCGACTTCCAGGTGCTTGGACTTCCCCCGCCACTTTGCTTCGCTCAGGTAGCCCGCAGCGGTGCGCGCACCCGTTGCTGTCTCCTGCCTGCCATCGATGCCGGGTGGCAACCGACGCCTTGCCGTCCTGCGAATCGTCGAGGTGCCGCAATTGCTGCGGCACCCCGAAGCGGGCTCTGTGCGGGCACCGATCGGGCGAAGCCGGGAAAGACTCCGCTCGCATGTCGAATCCCTGTGACCTGCGAATTCGATTGTCCTAATAGCTCTGGACAATGTTTGGACGATGGGACGGGGCAGATCGCTTGCCGTTGCCGGGCATGGGCGGTCAAAGTGGTGCCGTTCCCGGCGCCGGCGTTCGGTATCGACGCCATTGGCAGGCGTTCGGATATTCCGCTGAATCGCTGTGCGCGGTTATCGGGGACTCCCGAGTCGGAAAGTACAGAGGATTTCTTTGAAAGGAGATCCGATGATCGGACGAAAAGGGATTACCGGAGCGGCTCTCGTCATCGGGTTGACGGCCGGACTTATGGCGGGGTCGTCCGCGTCGGCGCAGGCGGGGCTGGGCGTCACCGCCGTCTCGGACAGCTCGGCCGTCCTGGCGCCGGGCTGGTCGGCGAAGTCCTACCTGGGGATCGGCTACCACGACCGCTGCAAGGGCTGGCAGCGGATAAAGACCCCGTACCGGACCGGCGCCTACATCACGACCAGCAGGCAGGTCCACTGCGAGAAGGGCGAGTGGGGCCGCCGGGCCGTGGTCAAGACGAGCCTCCAGCAGTATCGCGGGCTCGGTTTCTGGCGGACGAAGGCCACCTCGACGGTCAAGAAGGGAAGGGCGGCGTTCACCGTGACGACGACCCCTTCGTGGAGGTGCTCCGGTGGTAGCCAGCTCTACCGCAACCAGACGAAGGTGCATCTCTACTCTGTCCTGCGTGGCAGCGAAGTGGCCACCCTGTACAAGCGGTCGCAGGAGCGCCGGATCCGGTGTTGATCCCGGGCTGGGACGGGGGCGTAGCTCGGCTGGACTTCGGCCCTTGGCGCTCTCGCGAGCGCCAAGGGCGTTCTCTTCCGAAGGAGTGAGCGGCGGATGAGATCGCGTGAGAGAAGGCATGTCCCGGCGTGGCGCCTGATCGTCGGCGGGGTCGTGCCGGCCCTGGCTCTGGTGCTGTGGGCAACGGTCTCGGTGGCGGAGGAGGAATCGTACGAGGACGTCAAAAGGCAGTACATCGCCGCCGTGGACGCGGTGTGCGAGGAAGCGTCCCGACAGTCGGATCTCCGCGAGGAGCCACCCGCGAACCTGCGCGAGGAGGTGGACGAGCTGCGCCGCGCGTCGGAGTCGATGACCGGCACCATCGCCGCGATAGAAGCGATCGCGCCGCCGGACGGTGACGTCCCACAGGTGCGGAACAGGTTCTTCGCGCCCGCCAGGGCGCTGGCCGCGAGCCTGCGCGAACTCAGCGGACGCGCGGAGGCGGCGATGCGCGCGGGCAGGGAGGACGAGGCGAAGAAGGCGGTGGAACAGTCCTTGGAACCGGACGAGAACGAGAAGGCATTGCGATCCTTCGCGATGGAGTACGGTTTCCGGGCCTGCGCGGGTGAATGACCACGGCGTCCAGGTAACCCGCAGAATTCCGGACTTATTCGGACAATTCAGGTAATCTCATTTGCTCTCAGGTGGCACAGGCCATGCCGGGGTCGTCGGCACGGCCGGATGACGGTGCCGGACAGGGCAGGTGAAGATGCCGGAATTACCGGGGACGTCAGGCTCGCAGGGAGACGAGCCTGACCCGCAGTGGACGGGCAGGGCAGCGCGGCCCGGGCGAAAGCCGGTCCGGCCGGAACCGGCCGCGGGCCCGGTGGCGGCCCTCGCGTACCGCCTGTGGGAGCTCAAGGCGGAGGCGGGCGACCCGTCCTTCGCGGAGATGTCGACGCGCATGGGCGCGGCGGCCTCCAAGTCCTCGCTGGCGGCCGCCGCCCGGGGGCAGGTGCTGCCGACCTGGGAGACGACGTGGGAGTTCGTCCGGGTCCTGGCCGTCGACCGGCTGGGGCGGGACGCCGAGGAGGCCAGGCGCGAGTGGCGAGCCCACTGGGAGCGGGCCGCGAGCGCCGCCGCACGTAGCGAGACCACCGAGGCCCGTACAGGTCACGACGAGACCCGAGCCGGACCCGCCGAGGCCCGTGCCGGGCACATCGAGACAGAGGTCCGTATGGCGGAGCACCCCGAACGCCGAACCCGGCCTCCCCTTGCCAGGAGGCCGGCCATGATCGCGGCGGTCGCGACCGCCGCCGGTGCCGCCCTCTTCACGTGGCTCGCCCCACTCTCCGGAAAGGACGAGCCCACCGCGCCGGACACCCCGGTGCGGGCCGCGTCCCCCTACGACGATTCCGCCTTCGAGCAGGACGTCACCCATCCGGACGGCACGATGGTGAAAACGGGGACGGAGTTCACGAAGATCTGGCGGATCAGGAACACCGGCACCATCCCGTGGCAGGGACGCTATCTCACCCGGCTGAACGACACCCTCTGCCGCGCGCCCAAACGGGTCGAGATACGCCCGGTCCAGCCGGGCGAGCCCGTCGACATCGCGGTACGCGTCCGCGCATCGGACTCCCCCGGCAGATGCAAGATCTACTGGAAGATGACCGACGAGACCGGGACCCAGTTGCTGTCCGCCAAGAAGCCGATCTTCCTGGACGTGGTCGTCGGCTGATCAGCCCTCGAAGCTTGGCCAGGGCTGAAGGACCGGCCTGCCCCATCCACCTCGACCCGCCGGTACGCCTGCTCGGCCCACGTGGGGGTGCCCGCGGTCGGCTGTAGCCAAGCCCCGGTAGGCGGCATCGCAGCCCAGCACGTCGAAGCACTCATCGACGACGGCGCGGCCGGCCCTGTGCCGTCGGAGCCCGCGAAAGGCCCGGTCACAACGGGTACGGGCATGGCGCCTCGCGACTGTCGCGGAGCCACTCGACACACCTGAGTCCCGGCGTCCTGATGGGGACCACCTGTTCGCGGATTTAGGTAGATCTTTCAGCATATTTCGCCATAAGGGGACACATCCGACACTGCCTTCTACCTGGGACTTTACCTTCGCCAGAACCTTTGAACCCTCCTTGAGGTGCGCTTGACCTGCGGAAACATCAAGCTACCCTCGCCCTATCACAGGCTTCCGGTCTATTCACATTGGTCACATGATTACCAATTTTGTCAGGATCAATGTGCATATATCCGGCCTCGTTCGGGAGGTTCCCTCACTTCCATGACGCCAGAGACGCAGAGGTTCATCGAACTGCTCCAGCGCCAGCTCGGCTATGCCGACAAGGGCTCGAGCACCAAGTTCGGCGAATGGTACGGCAGCAACATCGAGTTCGATGCCGACTACAGTTCGGCCCCGTGGTGCGACATGTACATCTCGTGGGCGGCGCACAAGCTCGGCTACCAGGCATGGATCGGCCAGTTCGCGTGGACGGTGGCACACGCGAAGTGGTTCAAGGAACAGCACGCGTGGGGGAAGGTTCCGACGCCCGGCGCGTTGGCCTTCTTCGACTGGAGCGGCTCCGGCAAGATCGACGACATCGACCACGTCGGCGTCGTGACGAAGGTGCAAGGCGACACGATCTTCACGATCGAGGGCAACACCGACGGCGGCGTCGTGGAGCGCAAAGAGCGCAACACGAGCAGTGTCGTCGGGTACGGCTATCCGGAACAGGTCAAGGCCCACCTGGACGCGACCGGGTCGGAAACCCAGCTGGTTCAGGCGCGGCCTACACCCGAGGCTCCGCAGGAGGGGGCCGACGGCTGGTCCGCCGAGGCACAACCCGGGTCCCAGACGCGGCAAGATCAATACGCCGACCAGACGTCTGAGGCATCACGCGACACCCACGAGGCCCAGGAACAACCCGGCCACCGGCCCACTGACTCGCGACCCGACGCGGACACGACCACCGACCGACCCTCCGACCGGGCACCCCACCAGCCCTCCGGCGATACCACGGGACAAGAGCAGCCGTCCGGCGACAAGACAGTCCAGGGCCCCCACGGCCAGAACCCCCAGGCCACCGACGACCACGCGCCCTCGGCAAGCGGCCGACCCACCGACGACCACGCGCCCTCGGCAGGCGGCCGGCCCGGGGTTGACGACCCGGGCCGGAACACTGCGGACGGACCGGGCACGGGTGCTACGGACGGCGCGCATGCCCCGGCCCCGAGTTCCTCCGCCAACCTGAGTTCCAGTCCCACATCCGACACACCCTCCCCCACCCCTACCTCGACCTCCGACACCCCGACCGCCACCGCAACCCCCACCTCCGACGCCCCGAAGGCCACCGCAACCCCCACCGGCGCCCCGACCTCCGACACGCCGAGCGCCACCGCAAGCCCCACCAGCGCCCCGACCTCCGACACGCCCTCGGCCACCGCCACGCCCTCGGCCACGGCCACCCCAACGCCAACCGTCTCCGAGACACCCCCCACAGCCAGCGCAACTCCAACCTCCGGCACGCCCTCGACGACGACCCCGGCCACGTCCACACCCGGCGCATCGGTTCCGCAGACGGCTCCGGAAACCACTCCTTCGCCGACCGCCACCACCGCCGCCGAGCCGACCGAGCCCGCCGCTTCTCCCGAACCCGAGCCGACCGCTTCCCCGACGGAGGCGGCGGCCATGTCCCAGTCCGAGCCGGCCACCACCCCCACCCCGACCACCGCCCCCTTCTCGGCCGAGCCGCTCGCGCCCTCCGCGGCCGAGCCGGTTCCCGAGGAGAGCACCCCTGCCGCGCCGAAAGCGGCTGACACCCCGGTCACGACGGCGTTCCCCACGCACCTCCAGGCCTCGGTCAGCGGCCCACTGCCGAGTCTGTCCACTCCGGCGTTGGTCACCTCGGCCGTGGTCACCGTCGTGGCTCTTTTCGCGGTGTTCGTGGTGCTCAAGACCCGCGCCGGCGCCCGCTCGGCCGCCACCGCCGCCGGGTACGCTCCCCCGAGCCCGCCCGTGCCGGTCGTCCCGCGACACGGCGTCGCCGAGCCGGATGAGGGCACGGCGTGGAGATGGGAGCTCCTGGAAGCCATCGAGACTGCCGTAGCCCTCGACACCACCCCACCCGCCCAGCAGGACGCCGCCCCACCCGCCCAGGAGAACCGGCTCCCCGACCCCGCTCTCGGCCCTGAGGAGGACGACGCCTTGACCGAGCCGCTGGCGTCGATCGTCGACACCGCGCCGCTGGAGCCGACCGTCGACACCGCGCCGCTGGAGCCGACCGTCGGCACCGGGCCCATCGAGCGCATCGTCATTCCCGCGGCGACGAGCCCGTTCAACGCCTTCACCCCGGCCGGTTCCACGGACGAGAACGTCCCCGACCAGGCCCGCAACGGGCGCAGCGGGCACGGCGACCAGCACACCGGCGATGGGGATGCCACCACCGGGAGCACGCCTCCGCCCCCGGCCCCCGACGCGCTCTAGCAGTCCCTGCCAGGGGTCCTCGGGAGCCAGGCCGTCCTGGGCAGCGGCTGCGACGCGTTCCATCGAGTCGACGCACGAACGTGGACTGATGCAGAAGCGGAACGAAAGCGCCGCTGTGGTCTCGTGGCCGTGTTGGAGCCGAGCGACATCCGTCCCCGGACCGCGAGACCGAGCACGCGGTCCGGCCGGTGCGCCATCGCGTCATGTGGAGGTCGTGCCGGTCTCGCCTCCCTGGTCAAGCAGGGCGTTGATCATCTCCTGGAGCTGGGCACGTCCCACGGTGCCGAGCGCGCCGGTCAGGGCTTGGGCGAGCTTGTCGAACGGGTCGTCCATCGGCAACTCCTTCACCTTCTCGGCCAGTTCCTCCACGCTCCACAGCCCGTCTTTGTGGATGTGGCCGCCGAGGGACCAGCCGCGATTGACCGCGACCGTCCCGCCCCGCACCGACAGCACCTGGCCGGTGAGCGGGCAGGCTGAACTGGCCAGGTAGGCGGCAACAGGCGCGGCGGCAGCGGGGTGCAGGGGGTCGAACCGGCCCGCCGCCGGTTCCTGACTCATGCCGGGAACAGCGAGGGTGAGCCTGGTGCGGGCCATCGAGGGCGAGATGCAGTTGACCCGCACGCCGTACCGGCCGAGTTCGAGGGCGGCGACGGTGGTCAGCGCCGCGACTCCGGCGTTGCCCGCCGCGTAGGAGACCTGCGCGGGCAGCGGGTTGAGCAGTCCGGAGCCGGAGGAGGTGTTGACGACGGCACGATCGGCGTGGACTCCTGCGTGGAACTGGTCGCGCCAGTGGCGGGCCGCCCAGTGTGTCACCGCGAAGGTGCCCTTGAGCTTGACGGTCACGACGTCGTCGAAGTCCTCCTCCGACAGGTCGGCCAGGCCCATGTTCCGTTCGATGGTCGCGTTGTTGACCACTACGTGCAGGTCGCCGAAGGACTGCAGTGCCGTCTCCACCATCCGGCGGGCGCCGTTCCAGTCGGCGACGCTGTCGGTGTTGGGCACGGCCTGCCCGCCGCGGGCAGTGATCTCCTCGACGACCTTCGTTGCCACGCCGGCATCGCCGCCTGTGCCGTCGATGGCAACGCCGGGGTCGTTGACGACGACCTTGGCGCCTTCGGCGGCGAAGAACAACGCCTCCTCTCGCCCGATGCCGCGCCCTGCTCCGGTGATGAGGACGACGCGTCCGTCCAGACTTCCCATGATCGACCTTCCTTCAATTACTGCAGTCCATGTAGTGATTCATAGTATGCATTAATTCGAAAGATGCAATAAACTGCTCCGCATGGTGGAGAAACTCGGACTGCGGGAGCGCAAGAAGCAGCGCACCCGGCAGGCACTGATCGAGGCGGCGGTTCGCCTGTTCGAGGACAAGGGCTACGACCACGTGACCGTGGCTGAGATCGCAGACACCGCGGAGGTGTCCCCCCGCACCTTCTTCCTTCACTTTCAGGCCAAGGAGGACGTCCTCCTGGCCAATGCCGACCTGCGCGTCGACCTGGCGCTGCAGACGATCGCCGAGCGCCGCGCCGAGGAACGGCTGCCCGAGCTGCTGGTACGGGCAATGGACCAGATGATCGCCAACGCCTGGGACAGCGACCTCTCCAGCGGGCTGGCGGCGCTTCGGACACGGCTGGCGGCCTCGGTGCCGGCACTGCAGGCCCGGCTGCTGCAGCGTTACCTCACCGCGCAGGCCGAACTCGCCCAGGCGCTGCAGCGGGCATTCCCCGACAGACTCGACGCGATCACAGCCTCCGCCCTGGTCGGCGCGATGGTGGGCGCGGTCAGTGCCTCCGCCTTGACAGCGCTGCAGCGCGGCGACGGACCCGCCGAGGTACGGAACGCCATGCGGGAGGCCATGGCCCTGGTGGCGCGATCCGTCACCTGATCACCCTGGACCCCGCCCGCCCAGGGACTACCTCGGCCAGGCTCCGGCCAAGCTCCACCGGCGTCCACGGCTTCGAATACGGAACTGCTGACGTTTGAGCAGTTCCTCTCGCACGCCCCCTGGTCAGTGCGGCCGCGGCGCCTCGCGCAGGAGCCACGATCGCGGCGCGAGACGCAACGACGAGGCGCTCGGCGACCAGAGCAGCTCAGGCGTGTGCGAGGGCGGGCGGTCGCCATTGAGGAGGAAGCCCTCCCAGGCCGTGGCGGTGTCCGGAAGGCGGCTGTCCACGACCAGCCCCAGGGAGGCCGGGCCGGTCACCGCCAGCCAGGCGATCGCGGCCACCGCCCGGTGCGCCTCGTTCGTGGTCAGGCCGTCCAGGTCGAACTCGGCCAGGGCCGCGTCACCCCGGGGCGAGATCGAGGTCAGGACGTCGGTGTCCGCGTCCACCCACAGTCGCAGGGTGAACGTCCGCAGGTGCGGGAAGTCGTCGAGGCCGGCGAACCCACAGCGCTTCTCCGAATCCCACGTCCTCAGCCTATCGAGTGAAGGCGCGCCGGGCAGGCAAGCCGCCTGGACGCCTGTGGGGTGCCGAGGCCGGCAGGGCGGGCGGTGCTCGTGAAAATGCGCCTCATATACGGCCAGCGCCGACCGCACGCTCGAGCACCAAACCGCAGGTCAACACCGCCGGCCACGCACACGTCCTGACGTACATGCGTTGCGTCGGCACAGCCGGAATCGAGGACGGGCTGGCTACACGGGTGCTGGGCGTGATGGTGAAGGCCTGCGCCAGTCCGGTGACGCCCAGGATGCGGCACAGCAGGCCGTGAACGTGGGTCAGTTCCATCGCACCGCCGGCGGCGGTGAGTTTCCGTTCGGCTTGGAGCAGTGTCCGGAGCCCTTGAGAGTCGCAGAAGGTCAGGTCGGCGGCGTCCACCGTGAGGCGTTGCCGACCGGTGTCGATCACTGTATCGACGGCAGGCGTGATCAGATCCGAGGAGGAGGTGTCAAGTTCGCCGTGCAGGATCAGCACGCTGTGGTTGAGGTGATGGACCAGGTTTACCGTCAGGACGGTCATACCGGGTGTCCGATCCGCAGAGCGAGACAAATCGTCATGGGCGCGTAAGTCACGCGCTGGACGAGTCACCGCTGGATCTCCACTGTACGCGGCGTCCGTTGATCGGTCAGCACAATGTCCGGCACCTCGCATCTGGCCTTGAGCGGTGCCGCCAGGACGACTAGCCTGATCGCCGTGCTGCCGGAAGGCGGCGTCGAGGCGATCGCGTCACAGGGAAGAGCTCGACCACGCCGCCATGGAGTTGAGGACTGAACTGACGATGAGCGCGGAAGAGGATTTCCAGCAGGTCGGCGCCGAACTGGCCGACCTGGGTGTACGGATCTCCAGGATGATGGGGAGTCCCGCGCTCAAGGATCAGGCGGGGAAGGTGTTCGCGAGCCTGCAGCGCGACGGCGCGATGGTGTTCCGGCTGGTCAGAGACACCCCCGAACACACAGCCGCGCTCCAGCTGGCCGGGGCGTCCCTGTTCGACCCCTCGGGGCAGGGCAGGGCGATCAAGGACTGGGTGGTCGTGCCCCACTCCTCGGTCGAGAAATGGACGGATCTGGCCGAGGCCGCCCTCAGCCGCCCGCGCTGATCAGCAGGCCACGTCAACGGCGTGGTGATGGGTGCCCGAGTCGGGCAAGACCGGGCACAGGTGACGTTCGACGTAGATCAGCATCCGGTCGGTGCACTCAGGTCCGTACTTTAGGACGCGACGGGCCAGTCCCAGTCGGCCTCCCGGCTGGCCGTCTACGCCAACTCGGTGCATCCCCTCGCACCCGTCGACGACGTGATCACCGTCGTGGACGGCGGCGTGCAGATCCGCACCGACCTGACCACCAGGGTCTTCAAGACGGCCAGCGAGTACGACGTGCTCGCCAGCCAGGCCGCCCGCCGCCAGCCCGACACCGACCGCTACGCCTACTGGGAGATCGCCGGCGCCTCCCGTTCCGACCGGCACGCCTACCTCGTCAACAATCCGATCCGCCTGCGCGACGCCGGGGTGTCGGGCCTGCTCGCCGGGCCCACCGCGCCATGCGTGGCGCCGGCACGGAGTAACGTCCCCTATGAGTACGTGCTGAACGCGATGTTCGACCACGCCGTACGCTGGGCGCGGGAGAACCGGCGGCCACCCTCCGCCCCCAAGTTGGAGATCGCCGTACCGCCACCAGCCCCGCCACGCTGACCAGGGACGCCAACCAGATCGCCCGCGGCGGCATCCGGCTCGCGGCGGTGGACGCCCCGACGGAGCGCAACACCGGCTGGAACATCGGCCTGACCGACGCCACCAGCAGCGCCTGCCGTCAGGGCGGCACCTGGATCCCCTTCGACGAAACCACCGTGAACGTGCTGTATCCCAGCCACCGCGACTACGTCACCAAGGTGCGCCAGGCCACCGAACGGAACCTGCGAGACGGCTTCATCACCCGGCGGGACGCCGACAGAACCGTCCGCGACGCCGAACGCTCTGGCGTGGGCAGGTAAGAGGCGGCTTGGAGCGATGCCTGCCGGTATGGATGAACCCCAGCGCCACGATCGGGCCGGAGATCCCCGACAGCAGTGAGCGCGTCGCCTCGACGGCGACGTGCCGGGGATCTCGCGCCTGCCGAAGATGCCATCCGCGCAGTTCATCCTGCTTGCACGGATGGCACCAGCGACACGTCAGGCCCACCTGCCGATCGGAGGCGCGTGGCGCGACCGTCAAGGTGCGGGTCCAGAGAAGGGCCCCGTCCCAGGCGATCATCAGGGGCAGAGCGCCCGATCAAACCCTCCTGCGGGCTGCGACCATCCAGGACGCCAGCCCGCAAATTGAAGGCAAAAGAGAAGCGGTCGAGGGGACACCACCTGCCCCCGGTTGGATGCTCGCCGGCGTTCTTCAGGTCTTTTGCTCAAGCTTCCCGGGACGGATCGCCACGTCATCGATCTGGAACGCGGGTCCGGCGGTGCTCGCGTTCCAGACAAAGGTCCAGTCGACGCGGGTCGTGCCCGCGGGCGCGGTGAACGTGCCGGCCGCTTCGGTCCAGGCGGTCTTCTGGGCCAGGGAGATGGCGTCGGTACGCAGCACCGTGCCGGACTCGTCGCGCCACCGCACATTCCACGTGACGGCAGGCATGGTCGCCACGGCCTCCCGGTACCACAGCGACACCTGGTAGCTCGTACCGGCGACCACACCGCTATATCCGGGGAAGTTGTCAAGCGCGACCGCGCTGCCGGACGCCTGGGCGCTGGTCATCTGCAGCGAGCCCGTGCCACCATGCGCGCCGCCGGTCTGGTGCGCCAGACTGGCCCCGTACCACGGGGTGTAGGGCGAGGTCGTCGAGCCGGACTCGAAGTCCTGCTCGGCGATCGCCGGCGGGGCGGGCGTGCCGCCGTCGAACGTGCTGCCGGCGTCCTGGCCGTACTGGGGGCCGACCCACTGCCCGGGCGCGATGCGACTGCCCATGTCGGTGACCCTGAACTGCCACGGCCCTGTGTAGGTGTTGTCGTGCCAGGAGTTGTTCGACCCGTGGACGATCGACTGCTGGATCACAGCGCCCTTGTACGGGGACCAGTCCGGGTACGTACCCCAGTTGGACAGCAGGGCCATGTGCCCGCAGTACTGCGTCGGGCAGCCGCCGTTGACGGCACTGGGGTCGAAGGCGAACGTGTTGTGGTGGATGTCGACGTTCTTCGTCCACCACCGGCAGTTGGTGTAGAGCGGCTCGCCGGCGATGGCGGGAGCCGAGCACTGTGAGGTGTTGGTCGGCCCGACGATCAGCGTGCAGTCGCCGGTCGTCGAGGCTGGGCTGTTGCAGAACCGGTCGGCGTTCGCCCACGCGGTGATCCCGCCCCAGTTGTTCTCGAGCAGGTTGCCGGTGATCTCGATCTTGCTGGTCCGCGCGGCCAAGCGGGGCTCACCATCCGCCTCGGACAGGTAGATCGCCGCTTCGGGGAACGGGTCGCCCTTCGCCGCCCGCTCGGCACCGGAGGCCCAGGCGTTGCCGCGGATGGTGTTGTTCCGGATCACGACGTTGTAGCTGATCTCGTAGAAGATCCCGAGCGACTCGTTGTCCTCGATGAGGTTGCCCTCGATGAGGAAGTCGTTGTTGTTGGTGTCCGCCCAGACCCCCGGCCCGTGGTTGCCGTGGACCCAGTTGCCGGTCACGTCGGCGCCGTTCACCGCCCAGAACTTCATGCCACCGGTACATCCGCATCCAGGTTCCTGGTGCTCCCAGTCCTCGGTGTTGTTGCCGGTGAACTCGTTGTCCGCCACGACCAGGCCGGTGATGGTGTTGCCTGCCTTGTACGCGTTCAGGCCGTACTGCCCGTTGTCCTTGAAGCAGTTGCCACGGATCGTGTTCGTGGCCCCGGCCATCAGCCCCGCGCCGGAGTTGTCGCGGATCGTGTTGTGCTCCACGACCCAGCCGTCGCCGGAGTCGTGGTTGACCACACCCTGATCGCGCGGCGCGACGAACCCGGTGATGGTCAGGTACCGGATCGTGACGCCGGTCGCCTGCTGAGTGAACGCGTACCGGTTCAGCCGCCGCCCGTCCAGTACCGCGCCGGGCGCGCCAATGAACGTCGCGCCGTTGCCGGGCATGATCTGGGCGTACTGGTCGGTGCCCAGCGTGTGCGTGCCGGTCTCGAAGTAGTACGTGGTGTTCGCCTTGCGTAAGTCCACGCCGCTGTTGTCGCCCGCAGGGACCACGACCGCGCCGGGGGGCGGTGTGGCCGGGCCGTTCAGCGACGAGCTGCCGCAGACCGCCGCCTTTGCCGTCGTCGAACCGGTTGCCTGATCGACCGCGTCGCCACTCGCCGGCGTCGCGCCGCCCATGACAACCGTGGCGAGGGCCACCAGCGCCACCGGCCAGGTTCTTCGCATTCCTGTTCTCCTCCAGGTTTGGCCAGCCTTGGCGCACTCGACCGGCGGCCGTCGCCGCTGCAGCCGGAGCTCGCGCCTACCCTCAAGATCAAACGCTGAGAGAGTACTGCAGGGCCGATGCCGGCGTCCTGCTGATCAGAGACCGGGATAGACATCACTGTCCTGAGATGTCCCGCGTCTGATCCGAAAATCGGAGAGTAAGGAGGAACGCGGCAGCCAACCCCGGCGCCTCTCGGTGCGACGGGGTTTGTGATCAGGTCAGCCGGTCAGGCGGCGGGTTCCAAGATGACTCGGTAGCCCAGGGCTTCGGGCTGGCGGACGTGATTGCGTTTCTTGCGTTCGGGGCCGATGCGGGTGTGGTGGAAGCCGGCGCCCAGGTCGACGAAGTGAGCGTTGGGGTCGGACAGCAGGTGCCAGCGGATGGTGAGGATGGAGCGGCCGACGGCGACCCGGCCGATTCCTTCATCGTGGGGGCGAAGCGGGCCCAGGAGGCCAGATGGCCGGCGGTCGGGAAGCGGGTCATGTCCAGACCGATTTCCGAGAGGATGACAGAGGCGGCGGTGCGTCCGATGCCGGGGATGTCATCCAGTCGCTCCACCGCCCCCGCAAAAGGGCGACCAGTTCCTCGATCTTGGCGTCAATCTCGGCGATGTCGGCGTTGATCTGGTCCACCCGGACCAGCATCTTGCGCAGTAGGAACGCCTGGTGGTCGGTGAAGCGGTCGGTGAAGGCCTCCTCTAACGCGCTGATCTTGGCGCGCATGCTGGCGCGGGCCATTTGCGCGAGCAGGGCCGGGGTTGCGCTCCCCGGCGATCAGCGCGGCCATCATGGCGCGGCCGGACACGCCGAAGATGTCGCAGGCCACCACCGGCAACTTGATCTGGGCGTCCTCGAGCAGCTTCGCTGCCCGGTTCTTCTCCGCCGTGCGCACCGCCACCAGGTCACAGCGGTGGCGAACGCCAGTAGACCGTCAACCAGACCGGATCCAACGCTGGCGGGAGCTGCCTCGGGTGCGGCGCGAATGCAGAGGATGACCGCGGGTGCCAGCGGTCATCAGGCCGTGGCCGGCCCCTGTTTTGCCGCCGCCGGACCTCTTTCGGCAGTGGCGCTGAACGGGCCTTCGAGAGCTGCCCACTGCAGGAGCATGATGGTCTTGGCATCGGCGATCTCGCCGCTGCGGATCATCGCCAGCGCCTTGCGGAAGGGCAGTTCGATGGTGGTGATGTCCTCGCCTTCGGCGGCGATGCCCCCCGGCGCTGAGGTGGCGGTGTGCCGACCGTAGGGGGCGGCGAAGAAGTGCAGGCGCTCGGTTACCGACCCCGGGCTCATGTAGACGTCGAAGATGTGCTGGGCGGTACCGATGGTGTGTCCGGTCTCCTCCGCAGCCTCTCGGCGGATCGCCTCGTCAGGGTCGTCTCCGTCCAGCAGTCCGGCCGCTGTCTCCAGCAGCATGCCGTCGGGATGTGCGTTGACGTAGGCGGGGAGGCGGAACTGGCGGGTCAGCAGCACGGTCTGCCGGTCGGTGTTGTAGAGCAGGATGGTGGCGCCGTTGCCGCGGTCGTAGGTCTCGCGCTGCTGGCGGCTCCAGAGGCCGTCGCTGCGCTGGTAGTCGAAGGTGATCTTACGCAGGACGTACCAGTCGCAGGAGAGCACTTCGACCTCGCGGATCCACACGCGGGTGTTGCCCGTCAGGTCGAGGCCGTGCCGGTGCAGGCCTGTGCGCCCGCGGCGGTCCGGTGTGTCGATGCCCGCGGTCATCGGGCGGGCGGGATGTCGTCGAGGCTGGTGTAGACGGCCTTACCGTAAGCGCGGGCCTGGGCGACCATCCGGTCCGCGCCTTCGGATCGTCCCCCGATGCGCAGAACCCCGTCACATCGGATCAGCAGCTGTTCGGCGATGGGGTGGAAGATCTCGTCATGAATCGAGTCGCCGGGGCCGGTGCTGCCGGCTGCTTCCACCAACGGCAGGGCCAGGGCCTCGCCGGTGACCCCCAGATGGCCGGCGCGGAAGAGGTGCAGGGCGACGTCGGTCATCGCTTTGACGTTTGCCTCGAGCTTGCGGGGATCGTCGCCCGTGCCCGACCGGTACGGTCCGGCCACGAGGATCATCAGCGAGCGTGGGGCAGATTGCACAACGGTACTCCTCAAAGTGATGGCGGCGCGGGCGTCAGACCAGGAGGGTCGCGACGCCCGCCTCCCGTAGCGCCTGATGGCCTGCGGCCGCTGGGGTGGTCTGGCGGCACTCCATTTCTATCACCATGACGTGCGAATGAACACACTTGTCGTTCATTCGCACGTCACTATGTGAGAACTGGCTTGCATGCCCGCAGGACGGCAGTTAGCCTCCCAGAGCATGACCTGGCTTCCTGCCGACTTCGTCCACCCCGTCCGCGTGCCGCTCTCCGGGGGCCACCACCTGCGTCCCATTTCCGCTTCCGACACAGAACTCGACTACCCGGCCGTCATGGGCTCGCGTGAGCGGTTGTGGTCCATCTACGGTGAGGCGTGGGGCTGGCCTCCCGCCACCATGACGTACGACCAGGACCGCGAGGACCTGGCGCACCATGAGCGGGAGATCGCCGAGCACAAGTCCTTCAACTACGCGCTGTTTGACGACGCTGGTACAGCTCTGCTCGGCTGCGTGTACATCGACCCGCCACGGAAGGCCGGTGCCGACGCTGAGATCTCCTGGTGGGTAGTGGACGCCGAGGTCGGCACCGACCTCGAACGCGAGCTGGACGCGCTGGTCCCGCGATGGATCGCCGACGCCTGGCCCTTCCGCCGGCCTCGCTACATCGGCCGCGACCTCACCTGGAAAGATTGGCTCGCCCTCCCGGACACCACCTGAACACACGGCCGGGCGCTGGACGTGCACGATACGGGTTGCGCCCTGCCTGTAGGGCGTCACGCGTCATGATCTGACCTTGGGTGGCGGAGATGGTCGGACTCTGCCGCACTGATCTCCTTCATCGCCTGGCCCGGATGGTGCTCGAGCCCTGACGCCTGCGAAGGACGTATACAAGATCGCGGAGGACAGGAGCCGACCAGGTCTTCCGTTTCCATACGGGCGTATGAGCGCCGGTGCGCGGCCGCGACATCGGCCGTACTTCGACATCACGGCCACTATGCGGGACGAGGGCTACCCGGCGTTCCGGTCCCGGGCCTGCGCCGGTCCACTGCCGCCGCCTGAGCATCCGGTGCTGGGCTCCGAAAATGATGGTGGCAAGGGCGTCAGACCAAGATTGTCTCGACACCCGCCTCCCGCAGCGCGTGAAGTGTCTGCGGGCCGTTGGGGTGGGTGGCCGCATCCTCGGCAGCCGCGTCGGTGACGAACCTGTCCACGACGCCGAGGGGGGCCACCTGGCTGAAGGCACGGACGCCGAGCTTGGTCGCGTCCGCGACCGCGATCGTGCGGCCAGCCTGGGCGAGGCCCGCCTGTTTGACGGCCGCGTCCTCCAGCGAGAACTCCGACCAGCCGTGATCGGCGTGGACGCCGCCGATGGACATCACGAAGCAGTCGAAGGCCAGCGACTCGATGGTGCGCAGGGCCAGGGGTCCCACCAGCGATCGCTCGCCGGGCCGCGAGCGACCCCCGACGACGAGGAGCTCGATTCCGGGCCGGTCTGCCAGCTGGGCCGCCGCCTGCAGGCTGAGCACCGCGACCGACAGCGGACCACGTGCCGCCAGATGCTCGGCCACGTGGACGGTGGTGGTTCCCGCGTCCAGCAGCACATGCCAGCCGGGTGCCACGAGCGCGGCCACGGCCTCGCCCAGCCGGTCCTTTGTCACGGCCTGCCACGGCTCCCGGGCCGAGAAGCCTCCGCCCTCTTCTCGCGGGCTGACGGCGACAGCACCGCCATGTACGCGGCGTACCAGACCCTGCCGCTCCAGTGCATCAAGGTCCCGGCGCACGGTCATCTCGGAGACGCCTAGACGATGCGACAGCTCCGCCACGGAAACCCGGTCTGAGCCCTGGACCAGTCGCAGGGTCACGTCCAGACGGTTGGCGACACCCATGCCAGCTTTTCTAGCATGTCCTTGTTAGAATGAACATCCTCTTGTGAAAGAGGCTCTGCGGCGCTCGCTTGATCAACGGTATGACCCCAAAGCTCGCCTGGGCCGGGCAAGCAGCAGCGGGTAGCACAGTTGTAGTGGAATCACGGCGCAACCACGGGCCTGCTCGAAGACTATGCCAAGGAGACCGAGGGCCTGGAATATGCCGGTGGACAGGTGGCGGTGGAGCGAGGTCTTGGGGATGCCGGTCTTGGCGGCGATCCGGCCGGCGAATCGCCCCGCTCCTGGAGCAGCCGCGCGTAATCGATCTTCTCGGCGGGGTGAGCCAGGGTCGGCCGACGCGTCGTCCCTTGGTCTTGGCCACGCTGCGGGCGTGCGCGGCGCTGCAGGCGCACAGTCCGGGCTACTGCCAGGACACCACCCGGGCCCTGGTCGAGGTGGTGAGCGGCCGTTCTGAGACCGACATGGACGAGGTGCGCCTCCGCCTGACGACGGAGGTCGAGCGGCTGCGCCCCAAGCCACCTGGTATCGCAAAAGCCGTCAAAAGCCCGGCTCCGGTCCGCCCGGCTCGAGTGCGCAAGCCGCACCCGGCCGCGCTGTCACAGGCCGAACGCGAGCGCGTCCCGCCGTGCTGAATGAGCGGTTCGCCGACGCCGCCCCGGCCACGGCATACTTCACTCTGCTGGATGAGGGCACCTACCTGGCGTCGGTCTCCACGGTGTGCCGGATCCTGCGCGAGCCTGGCGAGGTCGGCGCCAATCGGCGCCGGCAGGCCACCCACCCGCCCCGGACGGTGCCCGAGTTGGTCGCCGACGTCCCGAACCGCGTCTGGGCCTGGGACACAAGACGCTGAAGTACTGCCCTGCCTTCCCGGCCGTCTTCGGCTCCATCGAGGACGCCCGTGTCGTCTGCCAGGGCTTTTACGCCTGGTACAACCACGAGCACTACCACTCGGGATCGGCTGCCATCATCCGGTGGACGCGCACTACGGCCGCGCCACCGCCATCCGCGATCGGCGGGCCGCCGTCCTTGCCGCCGCTCAGAGCACTCATCCCGAGCGGTTCGCCAGCGGCGGCACTCCCACCCCGCCTGACCTGCCCGGTCCGGCATGGATCAACAAGCCCAAGAACGCCGTCGTCCAGACCCTGACAGGGTCTGGGCGTGTTGCAAGTGCTGTGACCCGCAAACGATCGCCGGGTTGACCGAACCCGGGACGATTCAGCCCCGCATGTGTCGTTCCACCCCGGCGCCGCCCTCTCTGACAGGGAGGGCGGCGCCTGACATTCAGTGTGCTCGGAACGAGCCAGGCCAGGTCCCCCACTGCGAGCCTTCATCCCGTCACGACGAGGCCGGTCGCGCCGATCGCGCAGATGGTCGGCTTCGGCCTGGGCGGCGGCTTCCCACTCGGCCAGGCGCTCGAGCTACCGGACAGGATCAGCGCCCGGTGTCGCTCCTGAAGAACGTCGTGACGACGAAGGGCAGCAGGATCGTGCGGTGACTCGGTGCGTCGGCCGCATCGCGCAGCCACGTCGCGCGCTCCCGCCGCTGAGCGGGCCCCAGCTGCGGCACCGCCGTCGTTCAGTGTCCGGCCTGCTCTCTGTGCACCTTCTTGGCCAGGTCGACGTCCGCGATGGAGCGTTCGATGAGCGCTCGCATCGCGGTCTCGGCCGCCTTCGGCCGCTGCTTGCGCACGGCGAGCAGCACCTCGGCGTGCTTGTCGGTGGATTCGCTGGTGAGCGTCGTGTGCACGAACTGGTCGCGCAACCGCAGCCCCGCCTCGATCGCGGTGGCCATCTGCGCCATCAGTTCGTTGTGCGCGGCACGCAGCAGGGCGTGGTGAAAGGCCAGGTCGGCCTCTACGTGATCGACGGCAGGTCTGCCCACCGCCGTCCGCATGGCGGCCAGGGCGTCTTCCAGGTCGGCCAGGTCGCGATCGGTGCGGCGCAGCGCCGCCATGCGCGCCACAGCCGGCTCGACGGTCAGCCGTACCTCGCCCAGCTCGTCCAGGAAGGTCTCGTCCATTCGGTCGGCGAAGCGCCAGCGCAGCACGTCGGCGTCCAGGAGCGCCCAGTGCTCACGCGGCGCCACGAAGGTGCCTCGCCTTGGCCGGGCTCCCACCAGGCCCTTGGCGGCCAGCACGCGCAGCGCCTCGCGCACGGCGGTCCTGCTCACAGAGAAACGCTCCTGCAGCGCCACCACGTCGAGGTCATCGTCCGGCGCGATGTCGCCGTTGACGATGGCCGTGCCCAGACTGCTGACCACCCGGTCGTGCGCACCTGCTCTCCCGCTCTCTGTCATGGCGGAATCATGCCACGCCCGCACTCTCGGCCGCCCTCATAGATCGCATACATCACCTCTAAAGCATACTAGTGTAAAAAGTAATCGTATTTATTGTTGACTTTGGCGTGGGGGGCGGCATCCTGCTCGTCAAGTCCCGTATCCGGGCACAGCAAACCCCCAACGAAGGGGTCGACGATGAGCGACGTGACGCGGCGGACCTTCCTGCGTCGAACCGGTCTGATCGGCGGTGGCCTGCTCGCCGCACCGGTGCTCGGTGCCTGCGGCGGCGGGACCGGCGGCAGCCCGGCGGTCACGTCGGGCGCCGTGACGATCGACTTCTGGACGCACGACCCGGGCTACGTGAAGACCTTCACGGAGTCGGCCAAGCGGCTCAGTGATGCGCCGGACGGCGCCTTCGACTACACCCTGAAAACCACCAAGGCCGACAGCGAGGCCCTGGTCACCAAGATGGTCTCCCAGGGCGCGGCCGGTACCGGGACCCCCGACATGATCGGGATCGTGATCAGTGTCTTCCCGCGGGTCATGACCGGCGGGATCGGCAAGCAGCTCCTGCTCGGCCTGGACAGCGTCGTCGCCCCGGTCAAGGACGACCTGCTGCGCACCTCCCCGTACAGCATCGACGGCAAGCTGTACGCGCTGGAGTCCGACACCTGTCTCAGCGTCATGTACTACCGCGAGGACGAGTTCAAGAAGAACGACATCCCGGAAGACGTCGGCACCTGGAAGGAGCTGGCGGAGATCGGCGCCCGCCGTGATGCCGAACTGGTACAACGTCTACGGCCTGCAGACGAACGTGCCCGAGCAGACCGGCCGCGTGCACAGCTTCTTCAACGTCACCCTCCCCATGCTCAAGCCCGTCACCGCGTTCGTCGCCGTCACCGTCATGGTCGGCACCGCGCAGATCCTGAAGGAGCCCATGCTGCTGACCAAGGGCGGCCCAGGCGAGGCGACACTGTCGGTGGCGATGTTCATCTATCGGGAGGCCTTCACCCGCCAGCAGCTCGGCTACGGGGCCGCGGCCGGGGTCGTGATGTTCGTCCTCGTCTTCGTCATCGGGCGCGCCGCCAACGGGGTTTTCGGGGTGGGGAGGGAGAAATGAGCGCCTCGCACGCCAGGCGCGTCCCGGCAGGACCGGCCGCCCGTCGGCCCCGGCTGGTGTACGTCCTGCTGATCGCTCTCGTGGTGATGTTCGTGCTGCCGCTGCTGTGGGCGCTCAGCTCGTCGTTCAAACATCGCGGCGACATCTTCACCTACCCGCCACTGCCGCTGCCGTCGCCGTTCACGCTGGAGAACTACACCCGCCTGCTGGAGACGCAGCCGTTCTGGGGCTGGTTCGCGACCAGCACCATCGTGGCCGTGGTGTCCACCGCGGTGTCGGTGTTCGTGTGCGCGCCGGCCGGGTTCGCCTTCGCCAAATACCGCTTCCGCGGCAAGCGGCTGCTGTTCGACGTGATGTTCAGCTCCATGGCCGTGCCGTTCGCGGTGATCGTCGTGCCGCTGTTCATCATGCTCGTCAAGGCCGGCGTCACCAACGTCTACTTCAGCCTGATCGTGCCGTGGGTGGCTCCCGCGTTCGGGATCTTCATGATGCGCCAGTACGCCGAGCAGGCCGTGCCCGACTCGGTGCTGGAGGCCGCCCGCATCGACGGCGCCTCGGAGTTCGGACTGTTCACCCGCGTGGTGCTGCCACTGCTGCGTCCCGCACTGGGCGCGCTGGCCGTGTGGAGCGTCCTCAACAGCTACAACAGCTTCTTCTGGCCGCTCATCGTGGTCTCCGACCCCGCCCAGTACACGCTGCCGCTGGGCATCCAGTCGCTGTACGCCGCCGAGGCCCGCCAGGTAGACCTGGTGCTGGCCGGCAGCGTGCTCGCCGCCATCCCCAGCCTGATCATGTTCATCCTCCTGCGCGAGCAACTGCTCGACGGCCTGACCGCGGGCGCCGTCAAATCCTGAGGGAGCCGACCTCTTGTCCACGTTGACCATCACGCTCTGGGACTTCACCTGGTACACCAGGACCGGCCCCGCAGAGCCGTTCGAGGACCTGGACCGTGCCTTCGCCGAGGCGGTGGCGCGCGGGTACAACACCGTGCGGATCTGCGCGATGCCGTACCTGCTGTTCGGGTCCGGGCTGGACACCTCCGCGCTGACCTTCGCCCCCTTCGGTCGCGGTTACGGCCTGGGCACGCGCTGGTACGACGTCCGCGAGAGCGCCACGCTGGACGGCCGCGCGCACCTGCTGGCGCTGTTCCAGGCCGCCCGGCGGCACGGCTGCCAGGTGATCGTCTCCTCCTGGGAGTACCAGCAGAGCTCCAGCTTCCTGGCCGACCCCGCCTGGTACGAGGCGCTGCGCGCGGTGCCGGCCGAGCGGCGCGCGAACGCGCTGGCCGAGGCGCTCGCCGACCTGGTGGACTTCGTGGCCGGGCACGGTCTGGCCGAGCAGATCGCGTTCGTCGAGCTGCACAACGAGATCCAGTCCACCTGGCTCACCGAAGCGCTCGCGCCCGGCGAGCCGAAGGTGCTCGGCCTGCGGCCGTACCTGGAGAAGGCTGTCGACGCGTTCAAGGCCCGCCACCCTGACACGCCCGTGACGGTGAACTACGCCCGGGTGCCGCACGCCGAGATGCGCGGCATCCCGGCCAACATCGACGTCGCCGTCTTCCACCCCTACGTCTACGGGGTCCTGGACGAGCTCATCGACACCTTCGCGCTGCGCGACACCACGGTGCCGTTCCCGCAGGAGCGCGCCCGGCGCGAGCTGCTGCGCCCGGACGCCCCCGAGCTGCGGGACTGGCATCCGGAGCAGGAGTGGCGCAGCGCGGCCACGGTGCTGCCGGCCCGCGAGGTGTACCTCCACGACTGGTGCGACCCGGCCCGGTTCGACCGCTGGCTGTACGACCGGCACGCCGGGTACCGCCACGGCATGGCCGAGAGACTGCGCATCTGGATCGAGGTGGCCGCCGACTGGGCCGCCGCCCGCGATCTGCCCCTGGTGTTCGGCGAGGGCTGGGTCGGCTACACCCCGCTGCACGGCACCTTCGAGGAAGGGCCGGTAGGAGCCGGAATCTGCCTGGACGCCGTCCAGCATGCCCGGCGGGCCGGCGCATGGGGCACCGTCGTCTGCTCGAACGCGGCCCCGCACCATCCGATGTGGGCCGACGTCGACCTGCAGGTCACCGCCAACGCGCTGTTCGCGGGACAGCGATGAACGGCCGGTTCGCGGGCAGGACGGCTCTGGTGACCGGCGCCGCCTCGGGCATCGGCGCGGCCACCGCCCGCCGCCTGGCCTCGGAGGGGGCGCGGGTGCTGCTGGCCGACATCGCCGACGAGCAGGGCCGTGACGTGGCCACCGCGATCGGCGACGGGGCCGCCTTCGTCCACCTGGACGTCTCCTCCACCCGCGACTGGGCCACCGTCCTGGAGGAGGTGCGTGACCGGTTCGGCCGCCTGGACGTGCTGCACGCCAACGGGCCGGGCCGGGTCGTGCCCGCCCGGCCGGTGCACGAGATGCCGGAGGCGGACTGGGACCTGCAGATCGACGTCTCGCTCAAGGCCGCCTACCTGGCGGCGCGCACGTTCTGCCCGCTGCTGGCCGAGACCTCCGGCGCCCTGGTCATCACCTCCTCGGTGCACGCGCAGACCGGCATCCCCGGCTGCGCGCCGTACGCCGCCGCCAAAGGCGGCCTGCAGTCGCTGACCCGGCAGCTCGCCGTCGAATACGCGCCTCAGGTGCGCGTCAACGCGATCGTCCCCGGCCCGATCATGAGCCCCGCCTGGGACGGCATCGACGAGCACGGCCGGGCCGCCACCATCGCCGAAACCCCGGCAGGCCGCTTCGGCACCCCCGACGAGGTGGCCGCGGCCGTCGCCTTCCTCGCCGCGCCCGAGGCCGCCTTCATCACCGGCGCCTGCCTCAACGTCGACGGCGGCTGGAGCATCTCCACCACCTCCTCCTAGAACGGACCCCCCCATGAAGATCGTCTCCATGGACACCTTCCTCGTCCCGCCCCGCTGGCTGTTCCTGCGCATCCGCACCGACGAGGGCGTCACCGGCTGGGGCGAGCCGGTCGTCGAAGGCCGGGCCGAGACCGTCCGCGCCGCCGTCGCCGAGTTGAGCGACTACCTGATCGGCGAGGACCCGCTGCGCATCGAGGACCACTGGCAGGTCCTCACCAAGGGCGGCTTCTACCGGGGCGGCCCGGTGCTGTCCAGCGCGGTCGCCGGCATCGACCAGGCGCTGTGGGACATCGCCGGCAAAGCCGCCGGCCTGCCCGTGCACCAGCTGCTCGGCGGTCCGGTGCGGGAGAAGGTCCGCATGTACGCGTGGATCGGCGGCGACCGGCCCGCCGAGGTGGCCGAGCTGGCGGCGGCCCAGATCGAGGCCGGGTTCACCGCCGTCAAGATGAACGGCTCCGCCGAGCTGACCGCCATCGACACCCCGGCCCGCACCATGGAGGTCGTCCGGCGCGTCGCCGCCGTGCGCGAGGCCATCGGCGAGCATCACGACCTGGTGGTGGACCTGCACGGCCGCGCCTCCACCGCGATGGCCCGGCGGCTGCTGCCGCTGCTGGAGCCGTACCTGCCGCTGTTCGTGGAGGAGGCGGTGCTGCCCGAGCACTCGCGTAACCTGGCCGCGCTCGCCGCGAGCACCTCGATCCCGCTCGCGACCGGTGAGCGCCTGTTCTCGCGGTGGGACTTTCGCGATGTCATCGGGCACGGCATCGCGGTGGCCCAGCCGGATGTGAGCCACGCCGGCGGAATTTCGGAGGTCCGCCGGATCGCCGCGATGGCCGAGACCTACGACGTCACCATGGCCCCGCACTGCCCGCTCGGCCCCATCTCGCTGGCCGCCAGCCTGCAATTGGCCTTCGCCATCCCCAACTTCCTCATCCAGGAACAGAGCGTCGGCATCCACTACAACGAGGGCAACGACGTTCTGGACCATCTCGTCGATCCGGCCCCGCTGACCTTCCCCGGCGGGTACGCCACCCGCGCCACCCGCCCCGGGCTCGGCATCGAGATCAACGAGGCCGAGGTGGAGCGGATGGCGCGGCAGGGGCACCGCTGGCGCAGCCCGCTGTGGCGGCACACCGACGGCTCCTTCGCCGAGTGGTGACCTGTCATCTGTTCCCTCCGCCTCCGCCACCGCCTCGCCCCCTGGACAGGCCCGCGACCTGGCCAATCCCGGCTTCGAGAACCCCCGGCTCGACAGGTGGAAGGTGACCGGGCACTCGGCCCGCGTCTCCGCCCCCGGACGTACCGGGAACCAGTCCCTCACGGTCACCGGCACCGCTACCGTGGAGCAGACGATCAGGGTGCCCGACGGCACCTACACCGTCTCGGCCTGGGCCCAGAGCTCCGGCGGCCAGAAGTCGGCCTACCTTGCCCGGGCTCCAGGCCTACGCCGACAACTGATCGCCGGCTCGCCGGCGGAGCGATCACTGTGCGTTCCCGGTTCCCGGCGCCCCTCAGCGGACGACACGAACTCCTGGCTGCGTGCGCTCGGGGGGAGTCGAACCCCCACGCTCCTTGCGGAGCACTGGATCCTGGGTCCAGCGCGTCTACCGAAATTTCGCCACAAGCGCCTTGACCGGACTACGACGGCCGTTCTTCTTCCCCCGCGTCTCCGTTCAGCATGCGGCAGTCAGCGCACAGGATCCGCAGGTTCTCCAGCTCGTTGTTCATCGCCCCCCAGGTTGGGCCCCGGGCTTGGCTGGCGTGGGCCGGCCCGGGGCGGGGGCCGGGTCCGGCCGGGGGGCGCCAATCCCGCCGGTCAGGCCGTGGCCCGCGACCCTCTTCTTTCAGGGCCGCTGTCCGAGTGGCAGGATTCGAACCTGCGGTGCTCCTGCTCCCAAGGCAGGCGGGCTGACCAAACTGCCCCACACTCGGTCGTCAACAAATAAGCCGCCCCGGTGTACTCCGAGACGGCTTTCCGATAATCGGCTGGTTATCCGGAAAGCCCTGGCCACAGTCGGGGGTAGCTCACTTCGCTGCCTTTCTTTCGTGCGGCTGGACAATGTCCACGGTAAAGGAGTGATCGACGACCGTGCCACATATTTATTTCTGCGCGCGCGATTCCGGGGTCTCCACGCGGAAGTGGGGCAGGGACTCGGGGTAGTTGTCGCGGACGTAGTTGACCAGGAACTCGCGTACGTCGCACTTGAGGTCCCACGAGGACGGCGAGTCCGCAGCGCTCATCAGGGCGCGCAGTTCCACCAGCCCGTTCGGCAGCACGTCGGTGACCTGGAGCGTCCAGTCCTTCTGGTCCCACAGCGGGTTGCCCTGCAGGAACTCGTACAGCGCCTCCCGAAGTTTGGGCACCGGCACCGACCAGTCCACGCGCAGGAACACGACGGCGAGGACGCGGCTGCCGTGCCGGGTCCAGTTCTCGAACGGGTTCTGGGTGAAGTACGAGACCGGCAGGACCAGGCGGCGCTCGTCCCACAGGCGCAGGACGACGTACGTGAGCGTCAGCTCCTCGATCCTGCCCCATTCCTTCTCCACGACGACCACGTCGTCGAGCCGGAGCGCGTCGCTGAAGGCCAGCTGCAGGCCGGCGAGGGTGTTGCCGATGGTGGGCTGGGCGGCGATGCCGACGATGGCGCCGGCGATGCCCGCCGAGGCCAGGATGCCCGCGCCGAGCGCGCGGACCTGTGGGAACGAGAAGAGCATCGCGCCGATCGCGATCACGATGATGACCGCGGCGGCGATGCGGCGGACCAGCCCGATCTGCGTCATGAGCCGCCGCGCCCGGCGGTTGCGCTCCCCTTCGACCCGCACCAGCCGCTCGAGCACCACGTCCGTCAGCGCGTACGTGGCCTGCACGATCAGCCAGGTGACGGCGCCGATGGTGACGAGGCCGAGCACCCGGTTCACGGTCGCCGCGACGGCCGTCGCGTCCGCGCTCGAGCCGAACATGCCCGGCGTGAACACCAGGTTGAAGGCCACCACGGCCGCGACCGTGAACGCGGCCCACGTGCAGTGCTCCACCAGGTGCCGGGCGAGCGACCATTTGCGTCCGACCCTGTTCAGCACCCTCCGTACCACCTCAACCAGGAGGATCGAGCCGATCACCGAGATCACGAGAATCGGCCAGCCTGCTGGAGACTGCACGCCTATGCCCCCAATGTCTAGAAAGTCTCGTCAAAGGTCACATTGCCCTCAACCGCCACTTGATACGCAGAAACCCGCCGTTCGAAGAAATTGGCCAGCTCCTGCACGTCCTGCAACTCCATGAACGCGAAGGGGTTCGCCGAGCCGTACCTCGTGGGCAGGCCCAGCCTGGCCAGCCGCTGGTCGGCGACGTATTCCAGGTATTGGCGCATCTGTGCGACCCCCATGCCGGGCATGCCGTCCCCGCAGAGGTCGTCGGCGAAGGCCAGCTCGGCGGCCACGGCCTCCTCCACCATGAGGGTAACCTGTTTGCCCAGCTCCTCGTCGAAAAGGTCGGGCTCCTCGGCCCGCACGGTGTCCACCACGCTGAAGGCGAACTCCATGTGCATGGACTCGTCGCGGAAGACCCAGTTCGTCCCGGTGGCCAGGCCGCCGAGCAGGCCCCGGGAGCGGAACCAGTAGACGTACGCGAAGGCCCCGTAGAAGAACAGGCCCTCGATGCAGGCGGCGAAGCAGATGAGGTTGAGCAGGAAGCTCCGCCGGTCGTCCCGCGTCTCCAGGCGCTGCAGCGCGTTGATCGAGTCGATCCACTTGAAGCAGAATTCCGCCTTGTCGCGGATCGAGGGAATGTGGTCGACCGCGGCGAAGGCCTTCACCCTTTCGGCGGGGTCCGGCAGGTACGTGTCCAGCAGCGTCAGATAGAACTGGACGTGCACGGCCTCCTCGAACAGCTGCCTGCTGAGATAAAGGCGCGCCTCGGGGGCGTTGACGTGCTGGTAGAGGTTGAGCACGAGGTTGTTGGCCACGATGGAGTCGCCGGTGGCGAAGAACGCGACCAGCCGGTTGATCAGGTGCCGCTCCTGCGGCGTCATCTTGGCCAGATCGGCGAGGTCGGAGTGGAGGTCCACCTCCTCGACGGTCCACGTGTTGCGGATGGCCGCGCGGTAGCGTTCGTAGAAGTCGGGGTAGCGCATGGGCCGCAGGGTGAGGTCCATGCCGGGGTCGAGCAGCACAACAGTCTCCTTACTGGCAGGCTTCGCAGGTCTCGGGGTTCTCCAGGGAGCAGGCGATCGCCTCGGCGGCCGCCTCCGTGGGGGCCGCCTGGACGGTGGTCTGGGCGATGCGGGTGGCGGGCCGGGAGCGCAGGTAGTACGTGGTCTTCAGGCCCCGCTTCCAGGCGTAGGCGTACATCGACGAGAGCTTGCCGATGGTCGGGCTGGCCATGAAGAGGTTCAGGGACTGGGACTGGTCGATGTACGGCTGGCGCGCGGCGGCCAGGTCGATCAGCGCCTTCTGCGGCAGCTCCCAGGCCGTGCGGTAGAGCACCTTGAGGTCGTCGGGGATGCCGGGGACCGTCTGGACCGAGCCGTCGGCCCGCTTGATGTCGTCGCGCAGCTGCTGCGTCCACAGCCCGCGCGCCTGCAGGTCGGCCACCAGATACCGGTTGACCTGCAGGAACTCGCCCGAGAGCGTCTCGCGCTTGAAGACGTTAGACACCTGCGGCTCGATGCACTCGTAGCAGCCGGCGATGGAGGCGATCGTGGCGGTGGGCGCGATGGCGATCATGAGCGAGTTGCGCAGGCCGGTGCGGGCGACCTTGTCCCGCACGGCGTCCCAGCGATCCGTGCTCGTGACGTAGTGGTCCGGGTGCAGCACTCCCCCGGCCGCCCGCGTCTCGGCGTACGACGGGTGCCGGCCGCGCTCGGCCGCCAGGTCGGCCGAGGTGTCGTACGCGGCCAGCGCGATCTCCTCGGCGATCCGGGTGGACAGCTCCAGCGCCTCCGGCGAGTCGAACGGCAGCCGCAGCGTGAAGAACACGTCGGCCAGGCCCATGACGCCGAGCCCGATGGGCCGCCAGCGCTTGTTGGCCGCCGCGGCCTCGGGAGTCGGGTAGAAGCCCAGGTCGATGGTCCGGTCCAGGAAGCGCACGGCCGTGCGCACGGTGGCGCGCAGCCGGTCCCAGTCCACGCCGCCGTCGGCAAGGCAGGCGGCCAGGTTGACCGAGCCGAGGTTGCAGACCGCGGTCTCGGCGTCGCTGGTGACCTCGAGGATCTCGGTGCACAGGTTCGACAGGTGGATGACGTTCCCGGGGCGGCCGGTCTGGTTGGAGGTGCGGTTGGCGGCGTCCTTGAACGTCATCCAGCCGTTCCCGGTCTGGGCGAGCGTGCGCATCATCCGGCCGTACAGGGTCCTGGCCGGGATCTGCCGGACATGTCGCCCGGCGGCCTCGTACGCGCGGTACGCCTGCGTGAACGCGTCACCGTACAGGTCGGTGAGGTCGGGCACCTCCTTCGGGTCGAACAGCGACCAGACCTCGTCCGCCTCCACCCGGCGCATGAACTCGTCGGGCACCCAGTTCGCCAGGTTCAGGTTGTGGGTGCGGCGGGCGTCCTCGCCGGTGTTGTCGCGCAGCTCCAGGAACTCCTCGATGTCGGCGTGCCAGGTCTCCAGGTAGACGCAGGCCGCGCCCTTGCGCCGCCCGCCCTGGTTGACCGCCGCGACGGACGAGTCGAGCGTGCGCAGCCACGGGACGATGCCGTTGGAGTGGCCGTTCGTGCCCCGGATCAGGGAGCCACGCGAGCGCACCCGGGTCCAGGAGATGCCGATGCCTCCGGCGTACTTCGACAGCCGCGCCACCTGCCCGTACCGGTCGTAGATCGCCTCCAGCTCGTCGCGCGGCGAGTCGAGCAGGAAGCACGACGACAGCTGCGGGCGGCGCGCGCCCGAGTTGAACAGCGTGGGCGAGCTGGGCAGGTACGACAGCGTGGACATGAGCGCGTAGAGCTCGGCGGCCTCCGCCACCGACTCCGACAGCCCGCAGGCCACGCGCAGGAAGAAGTGCTGCGGGCGCTCCAGCACCGCCCGCGTCTCGGGGTGGCGCAGCAGGTAGCGGTCGTAGACGGTGCGCAACCCGAAATACTCGAACCGATCGTCCGCCTCCGCGGAGACCAGCGCGTCCAGCTCGGCGGCGTGCGCGGCGACGAACTCCACCAGCCCGTCCTGGATCAGCCCGGCCGCGTGGGTGGCGGCGATGGACTCGGAGAACGTCCGCACCCCGTGCGCGGCGGCCTCGTCGGCGATCTCCTCGGCCAGGAGGCGGGCGGCGACCCGGGAGTTGGCCGGGTCGGCGATGACCCGGGCGGCGGCCTCCTCGATGGCCAGACGGCGGTCGACCTCGATGATCTGCGTCACGTGCTCTCTCCTCGCGAGCTCGTCCCCCGTGAGGGCGCGCGAGAGCACGGCGGCACGGATCATCCCCCGGCCGTTTCGCTCCCCGGCCCTCCCGCGAGGCCATGGTCACTTCGTGCCGGGCGGGCGGCCCGGGCACACCGCTGGCAGGTCTTCGGGCTCGCGGGCGCACGCAGATCGCTCCTACTGGCCGTCGCTTCCCAGATCACTCCAGTGCACCTGACGGCGGTCGTTCCCGCTCACCGCTGCGGGGCAGCCCCGGAATCACACCGGGTTCCCTTTTGCTCCGCCTCCGGAGAGGCGAACCAGCGACGAGCAGGATCCTACATCTAGTGGCCGTTCCCGCAACTACCCCAGCATGTTGTGGCCTTGGTGGTGTCGAGCAGACCGAGATCCCGCAGGACGGCGCGGGTGCGCTCGACCTCGGAGCCCAGCCACTGCTCGAAGTCGGCGCCGCTGAGCGGGATCGAGATCCAGCCGGCGGACCGGCAGGCCTCCTCCCAGCCGGCCGAGCCGGTCACGTCCTCGCACATGCGGATGGCCGATTCGCGGCTCTCGTCCGGCATGTGTTCGGGTCCGAAGGCCGCCGCCCAGTCCGCGAAGTCGACCCGTACGCCGGACTCCAGCAGCGTCGGCACGTCGAGGCCGGGCACCCGCCTGGCCGAGGACACCGCGAGCGCCTTGGCCCGGCCGGCCTTGATGCTCGCGCGCCAGTCGGCCAGCGGGCCCGTGGCCGCCGCGGCCTTGCCCGACAGCAGCGCGGTGACCGCCTCCTGGCTGCTCGGGTAGTCGGTGTAGTCGAGCTGGCGGGTGTCGGCCCCGAGCCCTCTGGCGATCAGGCCGAACAGCAGGTGGTCGGGCTCGCCCTGGGGTCCGCCCGCCAGCTGCGTCTGGCCGGGACGGGCGAGCAGGTGCGCGCCGAAACCCTCGAAGTCCCGGAACGGTGACCGGGCGGGCACGACCACGACCTCGACCTCGCCGCTGAGCCTGGACAGGGGGGTCGCGGTGTCGAGGAGGGTCTGGCCGTTGTTGAGCTCGGCGGCCGCCAGCGCCGGCAGGCCGGTCACCATGATCCTGGTGCCCCCGGTGGTCTCGTATCCGGCCGCCCGGGCCGCGCCGGTGAGCGCCTGCCCGACGCGCGCCCAGCGACGCCCCTGCGGGTTGATCGAGAACCGGGTGCGCAGGCCCGCCGCGCTCCCGGCGAAGCGCTCCGTCCCGCAGCCGGCCGCGCACGCGGCCAGGCCCAGCCCCCATGCGAAGAACCGCCGACGGCGCATGTGCCTCTCCCCCGAGCTTAGCGAGCCACCGCTTACTCTAGGTTATCGACACAATGCGCAGAGATACACATACTTCTCATAATGGCTTCTTGCCGACCCCCGCCATCAGGGACGACGGCAGCGACCAGTCCCCCACCAGCTTGGGCCGATCGGGACGCCAGTCGACGGCCTGCACCAGCCCCGGCGGCTCCAGCGGGAAGTCGCCGAAGAAGGCGCGGATCTCGGCGGGCGTGCGGTCGGTGCCGCCGCCCGGCTCGTCCGAGGAGGCGCCCCGGTAGCGCCGCCCGCCCTCCAGGCGGCCCATCGAGGTGGCGTGGGTGATCACCAGGTAGCTGCCCGGCGCCAGCCGCTCGCGCAGGGCGGCCACGGCCTGCTGCGGGCGCGCCGAATCCGGCAGGAAGTGCAGGATCGACACGAGCAGCACGCCGACCGGCCGGCGCAGGTCCAGGAAGCCGCCCGCCCGCGCCAGCACCGTGTCGGGGTCCAGGAGGTCCGCCTCGACGAGGGCGGCCCTGCCCGGACGTCCGGGCCCTGAATGACTGAGCAGGGCCGTGGAGTGTGCGGCGACGACCGGATCGTGGTCGACGTAGACGACCCGGGCCTCGGGCGCGACCTCGTGGGCGCTGCCCTGGGTCGGCAGCCCGCTGCCCAGGTCGAGGAACTGCCGCACCCCGGCGGCGGCCACGTAGCGTACGGCACGCTGCAGGAAGGCCCGGTTTGCGCGGGCCAGCGGGACCGCCTCCGGGATCAGCTCGGCGAGCTGCTCGATGGCCTGGCGGTCGACCGCGAAGTTGTCCTTCCCGCCGAGCATGTAATCGTACATGCGTGCGAGATTGGGCCTCTCAGCGTCGAACTGCCGCACGTATCGAATTTATGTCGTCCGCAGCAAGATAACGAGGTTTGAGGCCAAATTAGCCTGTTTATTCAACCGTGACGCTCTTGGCGAGATTGCGCGGCTTGTCCACATCCCTGCCAAGGGCCACCGCGGCGTAGTACGCGAGCAGCTGCAGCGGGATCGTGAGCAGGATCGGGTCCAGCTCGATCTCGTTCCTGGGGATCACGATCACGTCGTCGGCCAGCTTGGCGTCGGGCTCGCGGTGGCCGACCATGAGCACCTGCCCGCCGCGGGCGCGGATCTCGCCCAGCGTGGTGAGGTTCTTGTCGAGCAGCTCGTCATCGGGGACGATGGCGACCGTGGGCATGTCGGGGCCGATCAGCGCGAGCGGCCCGTGCTTCAGCTCGCTGGCCGGGTACGCCTCGGCGTGCACGTACGAGATCTCCTTGAGCTTCTGCGCGCCCTCCCTGGCCACCGGGTAGCCGCGCACGCGCCCCACGAACATCATGCTCGGGTGCTTGGCGTACTTCTGCGCCAGCTCGGCGATCTTGTCGCTCTGGGTGAGGATCTCCTCGATCTGTCCCGGCAGTCTGCGCAGGCCCTCCACGATGCGCCGCCCGTCGGCGGGCGACAGGTCGCGCACCCGGCCCAGGTGCAGCGCGAGCAGCGCGAACGCCAGCGACGTCGAGGTGAACGCCTTGGTCGAGGCCACCGAGACCTCAGGACCGGCGTGCAGGTAGATGCCGCCGTCCACCTCGCGGGCGATGGCGCTGCCGACCGCGTTGACGATGCCGATGACGCGGCCGCCCTTGCGCTTGAGCTCCTGCACGGCGGCGAGCGTGTCGTACGTCTCGCCCGACTGGCTGATGGCGACGTAGAGCGTGTCGGGGTCGACGACCGGGTTGCGGTAGCGGAACTCGCTGGCGGGCTCGGCGTCGGACGGGATGCGGGCCAGCTCCTCGATGAGCTGCGCCCCGATCTGCCCCGAGTAGTACGCGGAGCCGCAGCCGATGATCTTCACCCGGCGGAAGCCGCGCGTCTCGCGGGCGTCCATGTTGAGTCCGCCCAGGTGGGCCACGTGGAAGCGCTCGTCGAGCCGGCCGCTCATCGTACGGGTGATCGTCTCGGGCTGCTCGGAGATCTCCTTGAGCAGGTAGTGCTCGTAGCCGCCGGTGTCGTAGTGACCGGCGTCCCAGTCGACGGTCAGCGGCTCCTTGGCGGTCTCGCGGGCGTCGCTGGCGAAGGTGTGGAAGCCGTCGGCCTTGAGCACAGCCAGTTCGCCGTCCTCCAGGTGCACGACCTGGCGCGTGTAGCGGACGAGCGCGGCCACGTCCGACGCGGCGAACATCTCCTTCTCGCCGATGCCCAGCACGATCGGGCTGCCGTTGCGCGCCACGACCACCTCGCCGGGCCGCTCGCGGTCGATGACCGCGATGCCGTACGTGCCGACGATGCTCTTGAGCGTCTTCCTGACCGCCTCCTCCAGGGACTCGTTCTCGTCGGCGGCGCGGGCGATCATATGCGCGAGCACCTCGGTGTCCGTCTCGGAGGCGAACACCACCCCGTCGGCCTCCAGCTTCGCGCGCAGCTCGCCGGCGTTCTCGATGATGCCGTTGTGCACGACCGCGATGCGCTCGTCGGCGGACAGGTGGGGATGCGCGTTTTCGTCACTCGGCACGCCGTGCGTGGCCCAGCGGGTGTGCCCGATGCCCAGGGTGCCCTTGAACCTGGCCGGCACCACCTTGGCCAGGTCCGCGACGCGGCCCTTGACCTTGCGTAGCTTGAGCCCCCGGTTGGACACCACGACCCCGGCCGAGTCGTACCCCCGGTACTCCAAACGCTGCAGGCCCTCCAGCAGGATGGGCGCCGCGTCCCGTGGGCCGACATAGGCCACGATTCCGCACATCGAGGTCTCCTCTTCATCCGTAGACGATCCTGCGCAGCTGCCGCAGGGACAGCTCCGGTGCCGCGACCCGCCGACCGCGTAATTCGGCGGCGATCCTGGGGAAGATCTCGTCGTTGGTGTGGCCGACCGTTTTCAGCTCGGCGTGCCGGCGGCGGACGTACTCCTCGACGGACTCGGAGAAGTACGACAGCACGTCGGCGATCACCTTCGCCGCCTCACCGGGGCCCAGCGGGCTCGTCTCGGTGAGGTGGACGATGAGGTCTTCGTAGGGATGTCGTGCCGGGGACACAGACGAGGACACTACGCATCTGGAACGAGACACTTCAACATTCTGCCCGAAATCGGGCAGGAATTAACTCGAACGCCTGTCTATAGCAGGCTGCCGCGGCCCCAGCCCTTGCCGAAGCGCCACCAGGCGAAGGCTCCGGCAGCCAGACCGAGCCTGGCGACGACGGCCGCCGGGCGGGTCGTGCCCGCGACGTCACCCCTGACGGCGGCCTGGAGCATGGTGGTCGCCCAGTAGCCGGGCGAGATCGGCGCGATCGCCTGCGCCCGGGGGTGGCTGGCCGAGCATCTGACGCCCGATGACTGGGATGCCGACTTCGCTGCCGATCTGGCGGATCTCATGCGTATCATCCGACCCGTCTGACCCATCCCTTTCTGGGAATGGTTACGGTGAGTAGTCGTATCGTGACCTTCCTGGGGGAGATGTCATGCGCCTCTGGCTCGCCGCCGCCCTGACCGCCGGCACGTTCACCGCGCCCGCGGACATGCCCGCATCCGGCCCTGCCCCAGGACACCCGCCCGGCCTCTCCCCTGCGCGCCCTTCCGGGCGGCAGGGCGAGTTCGCCGCGGCCGCCCGGGAGTTCGGGGTGCCGGAGAGCGTGCTGCTCGGCGTCTCGTACCTGGAGTCCCGCTGGGACGCGAACGGGGGGTCGCCGAGCACGGCGGGCGGCTACGGGCCGATGCACCTGGTGGACGCGTTCCCCACCGATGCGCTCAGCCCTTTGGCCGGCACCGCCTCATCAGCCGCCGCCACCCAGGACACGCATGCCTCCACGACCGGCGCCACCCAGGACACGCATGCCATCTCGACCGCCGCCACCCAGGGCGCGCGTGCCATCTCGGCCGGTGGCGGGCACGCGTGGCCGATCGGCGATGCCCTGGGGGACGCCCGGGGTGACGAGGCCCGCCCGATGCCCCGTACGTTCGCCGAAGCCCCTCCCGCATCGGCGCTGCGCACCCCGGCGCCGCCCGCCACGCTGCCCGAGGCCGGGCGCCTCATCGGCGCGGACCCCGCCCTGCTGCGCACCGACCCGGCCGCCAACATCAGGGGCGGCGCCGCCCTCCTCGCCTCGTACCAGGACCGCCCGAGCGGCAACCCGGCCGACTGGTACGCGGCCGTCGCCCGCTACTCGGGCGCGGAGGACGCGGCCGCGGCCCGCGACTTCGCCGACGAGGTGTTCTCGGTGATGCGGGAGGGCGCGCGGCGGCGCACCGACGACGGCCACCTGGTACGCCTCGAACCCGTGCCCAACCTCCCCCACCCCGTCACCGCCAAGGACGCCGCCACAGGGCCCGCCGCCTCCACGGACGCCGCCGCCGTCACGGGCCCCGTCACCGCCAAGGACGCCGCCACCGTCACGGGGGCTACCGGCGTCACCGGCGAGCAGGCGGAGATCCACGCGCAGAGGGACCCCGCCGCGCCGCCCGTCGTCAACGAGCAGGCCGACAACGACCCGCCGCCTCCGTACAACGAGCAGTTCGACACCGACCCGCTGTCCTTCTCCGGAGACGAGAGCGGGACGGACGATCAGACCGACTCAGACGGAAACTGGGCGGAGACCGGAAATGTGGAGAAGACCGGAAACGGCGGGCAGGTGGAGTGCCCGAGCTCACTCGCCTGCGAATGGATACCCGCCGCCTACGAGCGTTTCGGCAGGAAGAAGAACCGGGACTACGGCAACCACGACCGCCTGAGCCGGTCCCGTTCCGTCGACTACATCGTCATTCACGACACCGAGGGCACCTACCAGGGCGTCCCGTCCTTGATCCGCAACCCGAGGTACGTGAGCTGGCACTACACGATCCGCTCCCGGGACGGACATGTCGCCCAGCACGTGGCGACCAACGACATCGCCTGGCACGCGGGCAACTGGGACGTCAACACCCGTTCGATAGGGATCGAGCACGAGGGCTACCTGGCCAAGGGCACCTGGTACACGGAGGCGATGTACCGCTCGTCGGCCAAACTGGTCAGGTACCTGGCCGGCAAGTACCGCATCCCGCTCAACCGGGCACACATCCTCGGCCACGACAACGTCCCAGGCACCACCCCGAAGATGGTCGCGGGCATGCACGAGGACCCTGGACCGTACTGGGACTGGTCCCACTACTTCGACCTGCTGGGCAGGCCGCTCAACGGGGTCCAGAGCGGTAACTCCATCATGATCCGCCCCTCGTACGCCACCCACCGGCCCCGCTTCACCGGCTGCGTCGCCGTCAAGCCGGACAAGGCGTGCCCGCCGCACGGCGCCTCCACGGTCTGGCTGCACCAGGAGCCGCGCGAGTCGTCCCGCCTGGTCAACGACCCGGGCAAGCATCCGGGCAAGCCCAGCACGTACAGCGTGTACGACCACAGCGCCCGCGCCTCCACCGGCCAGCGCTACGCGGTGGCGGACCGGCAGGGCGACTGGACGGCCATCTGGTACCTCGGTCAGAAGGCCTGGTTCCACAACCCGCCCTCCAACCCCACCGCCGTCCCCGCCAGGGGCCCGCTGGTGACTCCCCTCAGGCCGGGGACCAGGGTGTACGGCCGCGCGTATCCGGAGCAGGCCGCCTACAAGCTGGCGTCGTACCAGCCGCTGGCCCCGCTCCAGTACAAGATCGGCCCGAGCCAGACGTACACGGTGGGCGACACGATCACCGGCTCCTACTACTCCGCCGGCGCCTTCAGCGCGGCCAAACACGTCACCACAACAGGACAAACCCGCTACTACCAGATCCAACTCGGTCACCGAGTGATGTTCGTCATGGCCAAGGACGTGCGCCTGGTCCGCTGAATTTCGCCCCGCGGCCCTCTCAGTGCGCACGGGCACTCCGGGAAGACGATATGGTTTTCCCGTAGCCCGGCGCACGTCGGCCGGGGTTCACGCGGAAGTGGCTCAGTGGTAGAGCATCACCTTGCCAAGGTGAGGGTCGCGGGTTCGAATCCCGTCTTCCGCTCGGAGCAAGACTCCAGGGTGGAGTGGCCGAGAGGCGAGGCAGCGGCCTGCAAAGCCGTCTACACGGGTTCAAATCCCGTCTCCACCTCGGCTGAACGGCGGACCCTCGGGATCCGCTAAAGTAAAGGCAGCACCACGCGGAAGTGGCTCAGTGGTAGAGCATCACCTTGCCAAGGTGAGGGTCGCGGGTTCGAATCCCGTCTTCCGCTCTGAGTTCTAACTCAATATGGACGATTAGCTCAGCGGGAGAGCGCTTCCCTGACACGGAAGAGGTCACTGGTTCAATCCCAGTATCGTCCACCAGATCCCCATGGAGGCTCCAGCTCACGGCAGATGCCGGGAGCCTGGGGCTTCCTGCCGTCCCGGGTTGATCATGGCTGGTGTCAGCACACCTTGCCCTCGAAGTCGGCATGGACCCGACTCCCCCGGCGCCTGCTGCCGGACCTGGCCTGACTTCCAGGATCCTCGAAATAAGCCATCCACGTGCGCCGGGTCGGATATCTCTGAAACGGAACGGAATCAGCCGAGCAATCGATGGGGGATCGAATGTCCGTAATCAAGCGCAGCCTCGGCGCACTGACCGTCGCGGCCGCGCTGTCGGCCGCCACGGGGGTGCTGGCGGCCACGCCGGCGAATGCCGCACCGGCCCAGGCGCAGGCGTGGACCTACGTCAAAAGCTATTTCCCGGCCAACGACGCGACCTGGCAGCAGTGCAATGCCGACGGCCAGTACTACGCGGACGGTTCCACCGGTTACGAATGCAAGTATTTCCCCAGCAGCTGGAAGACGCACACGCCGCACTACGAATTGTATGTGGGGCCGTAACCACCCGCCCGCCAGAATGACGGCCCGCACCGGTAACCGGTGCGGGCCGTTCCGCTCGAAGCCGTCATCGCGGCGCTGGGCTGTGCCTGCTCGGCCAGCGCTCGAAGGCCCCGCATGCCTTCATCCTGCTTGCCGTCCAGCAGCAGGAGTTGGTTGCGCAGGACGTCCAGGCGGATCTGTTCCTGGCAGGCCAGGTGGTCGTGCGCGCCGGCGAGCTGGTCGAGCAGGGCGCGGGCTTCGTCGGTGTGCCCGCTGTGGAAGGCCAGGCGTGCGCGTAGCGCGAGCAGTTCGTCGGCGTGCCGCTGGGCCTCGGCCATCCGGCCCGCCTCGGCCGGCGAGGCTCTCCGAGGCGCTCCTGGAACGGCCGGGCCGGCGTTTCAGGCGTGGGCGGGTTCGGTGGCGCCGAACCACCGCTGCAAGGCTGCCCGGAGTTCCTCCATTTCCGTGGGATCTGGGTGGGGTGATGCGGACGCCCAGGCCACACGGCAGTCCGGCCGAAGGAGCAGGGCGGTGAGCGCTGAGGTCTGGGAGCGCGCGGTGACGATATCGACTTGGTCGTGCCGCAGGGCAGGCGTCTTCGCCAGCGACGCTTCTTCGGTCAGGTCGATCAGCAGGGGGCGGGCGGTTCTGGTCAGCTCGGCCAGCCGGACCGGCCCGGCCGGAGTGTGCAGCTCCATGTCCGGGGCGAACCGGCCGATCAGCGGGTGCGCCGCAGCTTCGCCCATGTCGTAGCGGACGTCGGCGCCCGCGACGAGTTCGGCGAGGCGCTGCACGGTGCTCCGGTCGCGGAGCAGTTCGGTGAACAGTTCGCGCAGTGCGGTGACGTCGCCACCGGGGGCTATCAGAGCCGACTGTGCCTGCGCGTTCAGGATCATGCGGCGGGCGGCCGGCCACCGCTCCGTCTCGTAGCTGTTCAGCAGTGCGGGCGGAGCGCTACCGCGGATCACGGCGGCAAGTTTCCAGCCGAGGTTGACCGCGTCCTGCAGGCCGAGGTTGAGCCCGGGCCCTCCCCCCGTGGCGGCGTACACGTGGGCGGCGTCACCGATCAGGAACACCCGTCCGTCGGAGAACCGTTCGGCGACCCGGGTGTTACCGCCGGTCAGCCGGCGCAGCACGTGCGGCCCTTCGCCGTCGGGCGGGCCGAGTGGCACGTCGACGCCGAGCACGCGGCGGATGCTCGCCCGCAACTCGTCGAGGCTCATCGGGGTGTCGGTCTTGGGCTGGTCCCACTCTGTAGTGCTGACCAGCGGCGGGTGGCCGGGCATCGGCGCGTAGGAGAACCCGCCGTACTCGGTGCGGTGAGGCAGGAACGGCAGCACAGCGCCATAGCCGGGCACGTTCAGCGCACCGGTCGCGGGATCGACCCGGTCCGCCGGGACCGTCGCGTGCGCCGAGCGGACAGTCATCCGGTCGTAGGTGATGCCGGGGAATTCGATGCGGGACAGCTTGCGGGTGGTGCTGTGTGCTCCGTCCGCGCCGATGAGGTACCGGGCCCGCAACTGGTATGTCCCGCTCGGACTCGTGACGTCGATGGCGATCGCGCCGTCGTCCTGCGACAGGCCGACGACCTCGTGTGACCACCGGATTTCCACGCCCAACTCGACGGCGCGCTCCTGCAGGACCCGCGCTATGCGATGCTGCGGCACCGGCAGGGCATGGATGGGGCTGTCCTCCAGCAGGCTCAGGTCCAGGCCCATCGCGCCGAACATGAAGTACGCGGAGTTCGGCTGCGGTGGTTCCGGGCTACCGCTAAGACGTTCGTACAGCCCCCGGTGGTCGAGCATTTTCACGACCTGGCCGAGCAGTCCGTTCGCTTTCGGTTCCTTGCTTGCCTCCGGGAGCCGCTCCAGCACGACCGGCCGGACCCCTGCCAGGCTCAGTTCGCAGGCCAGCATCAGCCCGTTCGGACCGCCGCCGGCGATGACGACATCTGTGATCACGTGTTCTCCTTTGTTCGCGCGGAAAGGGCAGGACGGATGGAGCGCTGGGTCGATGGGCGGTTGGTGCGGTCTTCGTGACGTGGTCAGCCGCGGTAGTACTCGGCGACGGTGGCGAAGGCGGCCTTGGGTTCCCAGGGGAGGTCGGGGTAGGTGGTCCCGAGGCGGTCCTCGTAGACCTTGACGATGCCGTAACTGGCCAGGTCCAGGTCCTCGTGAGGGGCGCCGTCGGGGCGGTGTACGTGGTCGTACAGCGCGAAGGTGAACACGAACGCGCTGTCGATGCCGCCGTCTTCGAACGTCTCCAGCAGCTCACGCACATACGCGGCCTGCCCGGCCTCGTCCCGGGCGTACTCACCGTTCAACCGGACGGGGCCGCCTTCGTCGTACTCGACGATCTCCAGACCGAGAGCGCCCCTCTCGCCGGCGCCCTGGTAGCCGGCCGCGCCGAACTCCGTGATCGCGACCGGCTTTCCCTGCGCGACCAGGCCACGGACGCCTTCGGCGAATCGGTCGGCCACCTCGGCCGACCGATAGAGATCCATGGACATGATGTCGAAGAGCGCCCAGTCGACGCGCTCAAGCGGTACGGAGGCGTAGGTCACCTTGCCGCCGAAGCGCTCACGGACGAGTGCCACGGCCTGGCCGAGGAATTCGTTGACCCGTGCGCTGACCTCGCCGATCCGCTCCCGCACGCGATGTGGCCGGCCCAGGAACGCGACCCGCTCGTCGGTGCTGTCGCCGGGCAGGAACCCAGGATTCATCAGGCTCAGCTCGGCACCTGCCACGAACACCACCTCGGCGCCCCGCCGCCTCAGCCGCTCCGCGCGTTCGGCGCAGTCCGCGAACAGCGACAGCATCTCCTCGCCGCCCAGTTCGAGCGGGTAGGGGGAGAACCAGACCTCCAGGCCCAGGTCGGCGGCGTACGTCGCCGCCAGGTCGATCCGTTCCGGATCGCCGCCCATGATGCGGACCGCGTTGCAGTGCAGGTCATCGCGGATGATCCGCAGCTCGCGCTCGACCATCTTCGGGTCGAAGTGCTTACGGGAGATCGCTCCGTCTTTGACGAAGCCGGTGTCGTAGCTGATGCCTTTGGCGCGCACGTGCTTCCCCTTCGGATGTTTACGGTACTGACCGTACCCTAGTTGCCCTCATTCAGCACCGACAACCAGAATGGGAAGGTACGATCCGTACCGTCCTTGGAAGGGGCCATGGAGGAGAAACCGACGCGGCGGCCGGCTGCCGGACAGACGCGGCGGCGCGGAGCGGCCCTGGAGGAAGCGATTCTGCAGGCTGCGGTGGACGAGCTCAGCGAGTCCGGATATGCCGGGTTGACCATGGACAAGGTCGCCGCTCGCGCCGCCACCAACAAGAACGCCATCTACCGCCGCTGGCCGAACCGTCTGGCGCTCGGCATCGCCGCCTATCGGCAACTGACCACGACGGTCCCGCTCCCGGACACCGGCAGCCTGCGCGGCGACGTCCTTGAGCTGCTGCGCCAGGCCAACCGTCTCTGGAGTTCCCCGATCGGCGCCATCCTGCGCGAGCTGTTCGCCGCGGCCGGCGGCACGTCAGAACTCGTGGCGCAGTTGCAGGACCAGTCCGGCGACGCCGCGGCCGCCCCCTGGTTGACCATCCTGGGGCGCGCGGTCGCACGAGGTGAGGCAGATCCCGAGACGCTCCACCCTCGGGTCGCCACCGTGGCCATCGTCCTGTTGCGCAACGAATTCGTCGTGCGTGGCGTCCCTACCGCACCCGACGACGTCCTCGTCGAGATCGTCGACGAGGTGTACCTGCCTCTGGTGCGGCGACGAGGTCCGACCCCCCGCTGATCTTCCGCCGGCGCCGAGTGTGCGCGTGCGTCGCTCACAGACGCGCCGTCGCGAGCTTCGAAGCCGGCGGTGACGGTGACGGGAGCGGTGGCGTACAACGACGGCGGACCTTCCGGTGGGTGGCGGGGCTGGGACGACCACCGTTGCCACCGGAAGGTCCGCTCCGGGCTGCAGAGGTTAGCTCTACGTCACGCCGTCAGCGCTGCAGTGTCAGCAGACCCGGCCGGTAGGGCAGGAGACCGTAGTCGCCGCCGGAGCTGGGGGAACGTCCCTGGTAGAGCAGCTGCAGGTTGCAGGGATCAACGGTCATCGTCTGATCGGGGTTGCTGCGGACCAGATCGCCGTGGCTGATGTCGTTGGTCCAGGTGGCGCCGCTGTTGGCCTTGCCGGCGAAGGGATTGCTCTCGGTCGCCGCCTGCGGGGTCCACGAACCGTTCAGACTCGTGGCCGTGAACGAGCGGAAGTAGCGGCCCTGCGCGCCGATCGCCTCGACGAGCATGAGGTATCGGTTCTGGCCCTGGAGCTTGTAGACCTGAACGGCTTCGAACAGGTTGTTCCTGGTGTCGCTCATGACCACGGTCGAGGTGCTGCCGAAGCTGCCCGGGAAGTTCCCGATGGGCATGCTGGCCCGGTAGATCTTGCCGTTGTCCCCGGCGAAGAACAGGTACATGTTCGTGCTGTCACCGATGAGCGTCTGGTCGATGGGTCCTGTTCCGGAGTCCGAGATGCTTCCGGAGAAGAGTGCCTGCTGCGACGACCAGCCGTTCGGATTGGTGGGGTCGCTGGAGGTCCTGTAGGAGAAAGCGGTCGGGCCCCACTGGTAGGCGAGCACCCAGATGTTCTTGGGGGCGAAGTAGAAGAGCGTGGGTGCGACGGTGGCGGAGGACATCGTGTTCTGGCTGGCCGAGGCCATGTCGGACCAGTTGGTGAAGAGGCCGAAGTTCATCGAGCCCCACCTGGTCCCCGTGTCGTGCGTCGTCCCGTAGACGAGATGCCTGCCGTTGTAGGGGGCGACGGTGAAGTCCTTGAGCGAGACCCACCCTGACTTCGGGGTCGCCAGCGCACCCGTCGAGGTCCAGCGGTACGTCGACGGAAGATCGCACATGCCGGTCGGGGTCGGCGTCGGTGTGGGAGTGGGGGTGGGGGTCGGCGTGGGGTCGGGCGTGGGAGTGCCGGGGTTGCCGCAGGTGACGCCGTTCAGGGCGAACGACGTGGGCACCGGGTTGCTGCCGCTCCACGAGCCGTTGAACCCGAAGTTGGTGCTGCCGCCGGAGGGGATGGCGGCGTTGTAGGAGACGTTGGTGGCGGTCACCGACGAGCCGGACTGGGTCTGGGTGGCGTTCCAGATCTGGGTGATCTGCTGGCCGGCGCCGAAGGACCAGGTCAGCCGCCAGCCGTTGACCGCGTCACCGAGGTTGTTGATGGTGACGCCGGCGTTGAAGCCACCCTGCCAGCTCGAACTGATGGTGTAGTCGACCCGGCAGGCGACGGCGGCCTGGGCGGGCTGAATGGTCAGCAGGCCGGCTCCGGCCAGCAGGACCGCGATGGCGCCGATCACGAGGCCGCGGCGCCGCCCCGGCGCCGCGGGCGTGCCGGCGGAGGGGCGCGGTGACCGCGCTCGCCAGGGCAGACGCATCTGTATTCTCCTCATCATCATGTCCTGCCGCCGTCAGGGGCTGGTGCAGGTAGCGGTCGGGGTGGCCGCGGTGCCGTTCGCGGTGAACCCGAAGGTCGTGGAGCCACCGGCGGCGATGGAGCCGTTGTAGGCGGCGTTGCGTACGGTGACGCTGGAGCCGGACACGCTCTGCTGGCCGTTCCACAGGCTGCTGATGCTCTGCCCGCCGGGCCAGGTCCACCGCACGGTCCAGCCGCTGATCGCCGCGTTGCCCGCCTGGACGGTCACCGTCGACTGGAAGCCACCCGGCCAGCTGTTGGTCGTCGCGATCGTGGCCGCGCACCCGTCCGGGACCGGGGTCGGAGTCGGGGTGGGCGTCGGGGTGGGCGTCGGGGTCGGAGTGGGCGTCGGCGTGGGGGTGGGGCTCGGTGTTGCGGCGTTCAGGGCGTTGAGGACCGCGTCGTAGGCGGGCTTCTTGTTGGCGCCGCTGAACAGCAGCGGGGTGTCGCCCGAGCGCCAGGAGTCCTGGTCGCGCACCCCCCACACGGTGATGCCCGCGCAACGGGCCACGGCCAGGCAGTCGTTGGTCACGGCGGCGTAGGTCTGCGCGGAGGCGCCCTGGATGTCCAGCTCGGTGATCTGCACGTCGACGCCGAGGGCGGCGAAGCTGGAGATGGTGGTGCGGTAGTTGCTGTTGTACGGGCTGCCGCTGTTGAAGTGCGACTGCAGGCCGACGCAGTCGATCGGCACGCCGCGCTGCTTGAAGTCGCGGACCATGTTGTAGACGCCCTGGGTCTTGGCCCAGGTCCAGTTGTCGATGTTGTAGTCGTTGTAGCAGAGCTTGGCGGCCGGGTCGGCGGCGCGCGCGGTGCGGAAGGCGACCTCGATCCAGTCGTTGCCGGTGCGCTGCAGGTTGGAGTCGCGCCGGCCGCCGGAGTTGCCGTCGGCGAAGGCCTCGTTGACCACGTCCCAGGCGTAGATCTTGCCCTTGTAGTGGGCCATGACGCCGTTGATGTGATCGATCATCGCCTGGCGCAGGGTGCTGCCCGACAGGGACTGCATCCAGCCGGGCTGCTGGGAGTGCCAGGCCAGGGTGTGGCCGCGCACCCGCTTGCCGTTCTGCACGGCCCAGTTGTAGATGCGGTCACCGCTGGTGAAGTTGAACTGGCCCCGGTTCGGCTCGGTGGCGTCGATCTTCATCTCGTTCTCGGCCGTCACCATGTTGAACTCGCGGTTGGCGATCGTGGTGTACTGCGAGTCGCCGAGCCTGCCCGCGCTGATGGCGGCGCCGAAGTAGCGCCCGCTCTGCGCGGCGGCCGCGCCGAGCGTGCTCGCCGCCGCACCGGCCGGCGTGGTCGGTACCGTCACCGCGGTGACCACGCCGAGTACGCCGACGGCGGCGGCGATCAGCAACCGCGAGCGCCTGAGAGGTCGCGCCGGAAGTATGGCTGTGTTGCCCATAACTGAGTGCTCCAGACTGAATCACGGAAAAGCGGACACGCGGGGTCACCCCACGCGATCGACGCCGCGTCCCGTGATCAGGGAACGCACACCACCAGGGCATCGTGAACGGCGGTCCTCACCGCGCACCACCACATGGCAGGAGGAAGCCGCCTCGGTGGACACAGTCTGGAAACCGCGCCGAAAGTTGTCAAGTTCTAGCGAAAGTTTCAGAGCGACGCCCGCGCCGTCACGGCCGGCCACCGCTGAAACGCCTGGTGAGCCGCACGCCCGCCTGCCGCCCCTCCGTGGGCGCGAGGCGCCGTCCTTGACGCCGCCTCTTCGTCTCGTATTGGCTCGACCTGCCACCACAGCCATCTGACGGAGAAAGAGACATGTGAGCGCTAACAGCCGACCGGGGCCACCCCGGCGGCCGTGGTGCGGGGTGATCCGGCGGACAGACACCACGTCCCCGGAGCCACCCTCTCGGAGAGTCATTGATGAGGAGGTTCACGGCGGCAAAGACAACGGTCCCGGACGGTCGCCTCCGTCGTGTCGTGTCATCACCGGCGTAGCCGCGGGCCGTCCCGTGTCCGCGCGCGGCTGCCCCGGACTCATGCCGGGGGCGTACGTGTCGCGGGGCGCGCGGGCTGTGCGGTGCTCAAGTGCCAGGACGAGGACGCGGTCACCATCGACGTCACGAGTGCGAGTGGGGGCATGCCGTCTGCGGGCCCGATGCCTCATCGCTGGGATGGGCTGGCGATGTCGTCGCGGTATGGCCGTGCTCCCCTCGTCCCCGGCGCTGCGGGGCCCGGCCCTTGACCCGAATTCCCATCGGGCGATCAAAGGGGCGAAAGCGTTCTGGAGGGCGTCCGAGAGGAGCGAGGACGAACAGGGGGCGGGCTTCAGTCCGCCTGGAAGAGCGCGCGAGCGAAGTTCGGGGCGGGCGTCAGTCGCGTCGCCCCCCAGAGGGGCAAAGGGTGGGTGAGTATGCCCCACCTACTCGGGGGTTACGACGATGGTTTCGACGCCCTTGGTGGTGAAGGGTTTGAGGGAGTCGGGGGTGGCGGAGGAGTCGGTGACGAGGGTCCAGGTGTCGGGCATGCGGGCCCAGGCGTGGAAGGGGCGGCGGCCGAGTTTGGCGGCGTGGACCAGGAGGTAGACGTGGCGGGAGCGGGCGATCATGAGCTCCTTGAGGCGGGTCTGCTGCAGGCTGGCCTCGCAGATGCCGTCCTCCGCCGTCACCCCGTCGGCGCCCAGGAAGACCCGGTCGAAGGTCATCCGGCTCAGGGCCGCCTCCGCCAGGGGGCCGATGAAGCCCTGGCTCACGTGGCGGAGGGTGCCGCCCAGGCATTCGACGTGGACGCCCGTCGCGCCCGCGAGCTCCTGGAGGGCGTTCAGGCCCGTGGTGGCGACGGTCAGGTCCACGGCGGTACGCAGCTCGTGGGCCAGGGCGCCCGTGGTCGAGCCGGCGTCCAGGAGGACGGTTTCGCCCGGGCGGATCTGGGACGCCGCCCAGGCGGCGATCGCCCGTTTCGCCTCGAAGGCCTCGCCGATGCGTTGCCTGAGTGAGGCCTCGGGATGGGTGACCACGGCCATGGCGCCGCCGTACGTGCGGGCCAGCAGGCCCGCGGCCTTGAGGTGGGCCAGGTCGCGGCGGATGGTGGAGGCCGTCACGCCCAGCTGGGCCGACAGCTCCTCGACGCTGGTCAGGCCGGTGGTGGTGGCCAGCCGGACGATCTCGTCGCGGCGAACCTGTGCTGCGCGGCCCATGGACGGTCCCTTCCCCTCACACGCCCTGCGCGGACGACAGCTCGGCCGCCTGGCGGAGGGCTTCGATCATGCTACCGGCGTCCGCCACGCCCTTCCCGGCGATGTCGAAAGCCGTGCCGTGGTCCACCGACGTACGGATGACCGGCAGGCCCACCGTGATGTTGACGCCCGCCTCCAGGCCCAGGATCTTCACCGGGCCGTGGCCCTGGTCGTGATACATGGCGACGATCAGGTCGTAGTCGCCGCGGCCGGCCAGGAAGAACGCCGTGTCGGCCGGGAGCGGGCCGTGCACGTCCATGCCCCCGGCCTGGAGGCGCTCCAGCGCCGGGACGATCTTCTCCTCCTCCTCGCCGTACCCGAACAGGCCGTTCTCCCCCGCGTGCGGGTTGATGCCGCAAACGCCGATCTTGGGGCGTTCGAGGCCGGAGCCGCGCATGGCCGCCTCCCCGCGCCGGACGGTCCGCTCCACCAGGCCGGGCTCGATGCGGGCGACCGCGTCTATCAGGCCGACGTGGGTGGTGACGTGGATGACCTTGACCTTGGGGGTGGACAGCATCATCGACACCTCCTCGGTCCCCGTGAGGTGGGCGAGGAGTTCGGTGTGGCCGGGGAAGACGTGCCCGGCCGCGTGCAGGGCCTCCTTGTTCAGGGGCGCCGTGCAGATCGCCTGTACGTCCCCGGCCATCGCCAGCTCGCTGGCCAGCCGTACGTACTCGTAGGCCGCGTGGCCCGCGACCGGCGACACCTCGCCCCACGGCAGGTCCTCGGGGAGGATGCCGGGGTCGATGACGTTGATCCGCCCCGCCTCGAACGCCGCTCCGGCGATGCCGTCCACCGTGACCACTTCCGGCCGGACGCCGAGGAAGGTCGCGGCGAGACGCAGGCGGGCGGCGTCGCCGATGACCACCGGGCGGCAGAACGCGGCGGTCTCGGGGGCGAGGAGCGCGCCGACGATCACCTCCGGCCCCACGCCGGCGCCGTCTCCCATGGTGAGGGCGATGAGAGGAGTACTGCTCATGTCAGCCTTTCGAGTGAGAGTCACAGGTCAGGGTTGAGGTGGGTGGCGATGCGGAGGAGGCTGTCGGTGTCGCCGAAGCTGCCCGGTCGGGTGACCACCGAGTGGCCCTGAGGGGTGCGGCTGTGCACGGCGCCGTGGTGGACCTGGTCCAAGGGGATCAGCTCGCGTACGCCCAGCGCGTCCAGGACCCGCCTGGCGGTCTCGCCTCCGGTGAGGACCAGGTCGGCGAGGGTTTCCCCGAGAGCCTCGCGCACCACATCAGCGAGGGCGCGGGTGAGGAGCGGGCCCGCGGCGCGCGTCGGGGACACCTCACCGCCCACGGTCAGCACGACGGGGCCCGAGGCCAGCGCGTCCCGTACTCGTTCCGGGGTGGCGCGGTCGGCCGCCGGCGCTGTCACGTGCGCGGCACCGCCCCCCGTGACCCCGAGGTCCGCCGCCGACAGCGTCACGTGTGCGAACCCGTGTTCAACGAGCAGTCTGACCTGCTCGGCCGCCACCGGCTCGGCCGTCCCGACCACGACCAGCAGCCGGCCGTTCCCTGGTGACGCCGCGCCGCCGCCACGAGCGGTAGCGGTCGGGTCCGGGCGAAAGCCGGCGGTGGTCATGTCCGGGCGGGAGCCGGCGGTGGCCGTGTCCGGGCGGGAGCCCCTCGCGCAGGTGCCGGTGCCGCCGCCCAGGGCACGGCCGAGGGCGGTGGCCAGGCCGCCCGACCCGATCAGGCGGGCGGAGCCCCCGAGCGTGGCGGCCACGATGGCGTCGAGGTCGGCGTCCGTCTCGGCGTCGCAGACGGCCACCCGCCCGGCCGCGAGGGCCTCGGACAGGTCGGCGCCCACGGGCACGTGAACCCATGGGACGTCCCCCAGCGCCTCGGCCACGGTGGCGGGAGCGGGACGGGGTTCTGCGCGCCATGCGCGCGTTTCGCGCAGCGGCACACCCTGGACGTACGGCACCCCGCCCACGACAGTACGGCCGGCGGACGGCAGCGCCGGGGCGAAGACGACCGGGGCGTCGAGGCAGGCGGCGACCGTGGCGGCCACGTTGCCGCGCAGCAGCGAGTCGACCTTGACGAAGACCCGCCGGTCGCCCGCCTGAGCGAGCGCCTCCCGTACCAGGTCGAAGGCCCGGGGGTGGTGCCGGCTGTCCAGGTCCGCCACCACCACCGGAGCGGCCGCGACGGGGACGGCCAACGCGATCCGCGCGGGACGGGCGGCGGACATGAGCGCCGCCGCCGTCTCCGCCGCCCCCGTGAGGTCGTCCGCTAGGACGAACATGCGCTCCCACCTCGACTTGCGTAAATCACGCGGTGAGTATTGCACGAAACGCGCAAGCTATGCCACAGTTGCCGGAAAGTAACGCGGAGGTTTCCCGCACTCACTCTTCAGAACGCCCGAGCAAGCAGAACGACATCCCCGTTCGATGGAGGGCTGAATGACTCAGTCCACACCCCCCGAGATCTCACGCCGCACCTTCCTCTGGACGGGCGCGGCGATGGGTATGGGCCTCGCCGCAGGCTGCGCGGGCCCGACCGGGAGCCCGGCGCCAGGATCGATGGTCCTGGCGCTCAACCGCTCCCTGGTCTCCCTGGACAACAAGCTCAACCAGTTCGAGGCGGCCGTCACCGTGCAGCGCGGCGTGCGCCAGGCGCTGACCAGGATCGGCCCCAAGCTGACCCCCGAGCCGGTGCTCGCCGAGAGCTTCCGGCTCACCGCCCCCACCGAGTGGACCGTGCGGCTGCGGGCGGGCGCCCGCTACTCCGACGGCTCCCCCGTCACCCCCAAGGACGTGGCGACGGCGCTGGAGATGTACCAGAAGGTGAACGGCTCGTTCATCGCCTCCTTCTTCCCCGAGTGGCCACGGGTGGAGCAGGACGACGAGCGCACGTTCAGGCTGCGCAGCGACAAGCCGCTGCCGGTGCTCGACTACCTGATGGCCAACATCCTCATCACCCCCTCGTCGGCCAACCAGCCGGCCGAGCTGCAGAGCGGGCTCGGCAGCGGGCCGTACACGGTGGTGCAGTCAGACCGCGGCGCCGGCGTCTACACCCTGCGCGCGAACCCGGCCTACTGGGGGCCGAAGCCGCGGCTGAGCACCGTGCACGTACGGTTCATCCAGGAGGAGTCCAGCCGCGTCGTGGCCCTGCGCAGCGGCGAGATCGACGTGATCGACACGATCTCCCCCGACTCGGCGGAGCAGCTGCGCAACCTGCCGGACGTCGAGCTGACCTCGGCCGTCGGCACCCGCATCAACCAGCTGTTCTTCAACTTCCGCAAACCGCCCGGCCACCCGCTGGCCGACGCGCGGGTGCGCCGGGCGCTGACGTTCGCCGTGGACGGCAAGCGGCTGGCCGAGGACGTGCTCCAGGGCACCGCGATCCCGGCCGACGGCGTGGTCAGCGGCATCCTGGCCGGCGCGGTCAAGACCGGCCAGTACGTCCACGACCCCGCCATGGCCACCCGGCTCCTGGCCGAGGCCGGGGTCAGGCCGGCCGACCTGAACCTCAAGATCATCTGGGAGACCGGCGAGTTCCCCAGCGACAGCCTCCTCATGGAGGGCGTGCAGCAGATGCTCGAACAGATCGGCGTGCGCTGCTCGTTGCAGCAGTTCGAGCCGGGCGGCGACATCTCCAAGTGGCGGCAGGGCCGCGCCGGCGACTGGGACATCCTGGGCAACGGCTTCTCGGTCCCGACCGGGCTGGCGTACTCGGCGCTGCAGGGCATGTTCGGCGGCACGCCCGAGAAGGAGAAGACCCGCGACACCTACCAGGGCTACGTCCAGCCCCAGGTCGTCGAGCTGCTCGCACGCGCCGCGGAGGAGGTGGACGCGCAGGCCAGGGCGGCCGTGGTGGCCAGGGCCCAGCAGGCGGTGTGGGACAGCTGGCCGTGCCTGTGGGCGTTCGTCCCGCGCACGATGCTGGCGCACCGCAGGCGGGTGCGCGGCCTGGCGCTGGAGCCGACCAATTCCTACGACCTCGCCGCGCTGCGGCTGGACGGGTGAGCCATGATCGGTTACGCCGTGCGGCGGCTCGGGCAGAGCGTCCTGACCGTCTTCCTCACCGTGTCCACCGTCTTCGTGCTGATCCGGCTCGCGCCCGGCGACCCGGCCACGTCCTTCGCGGGGCCGCTGGCCACCACGGAGGACCTGGCGAAGGTGCGGGCCATGTTCGGGCTGGACCAGCCCCTGCTCACGCAGTACGGGCTGTTCCTGAAGAACCTGCTGACCGGGGACTTCGGCACCTCCTACTCCTTCCAGGCCCCGGCGCTGGACGTCGTGCTCGGCCGGCTCCCGTACACGATCACCCTGGCCACCTCGGCGATCCTCGTGACGGCGCTGGTCGCCATCCCCCTCGGCGTGTGGATGGCGCGGCGCGCCGACACCCGCAGGGAGCTGGCCGCGAACGTGCTGACGATCGCCGGCCAGTCCATGCCGGAGTTCTGGACCGGCGTCATGCTGCTGACGATGTTCGCGATCGTGGTGCCGGTGCTGCCCGCGTCCGGGTTCGCCACGTGGGGCGGGCTGGTGCTGCCCACGCTGACGGTCGCGATCCTGCAGATCGCGCTGATCTCGCGGCTGGTCAGGCGGGAGATGTGCGCGAACCTCGTCGCCCCCTACCTCACCGTCGCCCGCTCGCGCGGCGTGTCCGCCTTCGGCCTGACCTGGCGGTACGCGATGGCGAACTCGGCGATCCCGGTGCTGACGGCGCTGGGCACGAGGTTCGCCGCCATGGTGAACGGCGTGGTCGTGGTCGAGGTGGTCTTCGCCTGGCCCGGCGTCGGCTCGCTGGTGGTGCGCGCGCTGGAGACCAGGGACTACCCGCTGATCCAGGCCACGGTGCTGGTCACGGCCGCCGCGGCGGTGCTGGTGCAGTTCCTGGTGGACCTGGCCTACTCCGTACTCGATCCCCGCATTCGCCTGGGAAAGGCGGTCAGCCGATGATCACAGCCGTCACGCCCGCGCGGCTCAAGCGGGCCGCCGCCACCAGGCGGCGCCGGAGCCGGCGGCTCAAGCTGGCGGCCGGCACGGTCTGCACGGCCGTGGTCGTGCTGCCGGTGGCGCTGGCGAACCTGCTGCCCCTTCCCGGCCCCAACCTGCAGGACCTCGGCCAGCGGCGGCTGCCGCCGCTGACCGGCGGCCACCTGTTCGGCACCGACCAGCTCGGCAGGGACCTGCTGGCCAGGGTGCTGCACGGCGGGCAGGTGTCGCTGCTGATCGGCGTGCTCGCCGTGCTGGTCTCCGGCGTCGTCGGCATCCTCGCCGGCTCGGCGGCCGGGTATTTCGGCGGCTGGGTGGACGCGGTCGTCTCCCGCCTGCTGGAGGCGCAGCTGTCGCTGCCGCTGCTGATGATGCTGCTGCTCGTGGTCGCCCTGTTCGGCGCCTCGGTGCCGGTGATCACGGTGGTCATCGCGCTCGCGCAGTGGCCGGAGGTGGCCCGCATCTCCAGATCGCTGGTGCTGGTCGAACGCGAGAAACCGTACGTGGACGCCGCCCGCATGCTCGGCCTGCGCCGGGCCGGCGTGCTGGCCGTGCACGTCATCCCGAACATCATCCGGCGCGCCGGGCTCGTCGTCCTCCTGCTGCTGGCCCAGGCCGTGCTGCTGGAGAGCGCGCTCAGCTACCTCGGCGCGGGCCCGCAGCGGCCGTTCGCGACCTGGGGGCGGATCATCTCCGACGGCCAGGACTACATCACCACCTCCTGGTGGCTAGTGACGCTGCCGGGACTGGTGATCGTGCTGCTGGTGGTCGGCGTCAACCTCGTCGGCGACGCCCTGTACGAGCGGAGGTGACGGCGAGATGAGCATGCTCGACGTCGAGGACCTGCGAATCGAGTTGATGACCGATCGCGGCGTGGTGCGGGCCGTGGACGGGGTCTCCTTCTCCATGGACCCCGGCGAGACCGTGACCATCATCGGCGAGTCCGGCTCCGGCAAGTCGACCACCGCGATGGGGGTGCTCCGGCTCCTGCCGGACGACGAGGCGGTCGTGTCGGGACGGGTGGAGATCGACGGCCACGACGTGGTCGGCGACGCCCGCGCCGCGGCCCGGCTGCGCGCCGAGACCGTCGCGCTGATCCCGCAGGACCCGATGACCGCGCTCAGCCCGGTGCACACCATCGGCGGCCAGCTGCGCGAGGCCGTGCGGCTGCGCGACCCGGGCCTGTCCAGGAAGGCGGCGGCGGAGCGGGCCGCCGATCTGCTGGCCCAGGTCGGCATCCCCGAGCCGGGCAAGCAGCTCGGCCGCCACCCCCACCAGTTCTCCGGCGGCATGCTGCAGCGGGTGCTCATCGCCATCGCGCTGGCCGGGCGGCTCAAGCTGCTGGTCGCCGACGAGCCCACCAGCGCGCTCGACGTCACCGTGCAGGCGGGCATCCTCGACCTGCTGCTGAGGCTCCAGGAGGACACCGGCATGGGAATCCTGATGATCACGCACGACCTCGGGGTGGCGCGGCTGGTGTCCGACCGCGTCCACGTGATGAAGGACGGGAGATTCGTGGAGAGCGGCGAGGTGGAGCAGATCGTGGACGCGCCGGGCGAGGAGTACACCCGCTCGCTGCTCGGCGCCGTGCCCCGGCTGGGTGAGTTCCGGTGAGCGGGCCGCTGCTGGAGGTGCGCGACCTCGTCGTCGAGTACGCCACCGCGAACGGCAAGGTCCGGGCCGTGGACGGCGTCGGCTTCTCCGTGGACAAGGGCGGCTGCCTGGCCGTGGTCGGCGAGTCCGGCTGCGGCAAGTCCACGATCGCCAGGGCGCTCGTGCGGCTGCTCACCCCGACCTCGGGCGAGGTGCTGCTGGACGGCCAGGACCTGGCCCGGATGAACGAGCGGCGGCTGCGCCCGATCCGGTCGCGGATCCAGATGGTCTTCCAGGACCCGTACGGCTCCCTGGACCCGCGCATGACGGCCGCCGACATCGTCGCGGAGCCGCTCAAACTGCGCGGTGTGCGCGCGAAGGCGGACCGGGAGCGCGCGGCGGCCGAGCTGCTCGACCGGGTGGGGCTGCCGTCGAGCGCGCTCCAGCGGCGGCCCGCGGAGTTCTCCGGCGGGCAGCGGCAGCGCATCGGCATCGCCAGGGCGCTGGCCAGCCGGCCGGAGGTGCTGGTCTGCGACGAGGCCACCAGCGCGCTCGACGTGTCCGTGCAGGCCCAGGTCCTGGCGCTGCTCAACGAGCTGCGCCGGGAGAGCGGCCTGACGTATGTGTTCATCTCGCACAACCTGGGCGTGGTGCGCGAGGTCAGCGACGAGGTGCTGGTGATGCGGGCGGGCCGGGTGATCGAGCAGGGGCCGACGGAGACGGTGCTCGCCTCGCCCCGCGAGCCGTACACGCGGGCGCTGCGCGCGGCGGCGCTCGATCCGACGACGATGCGGGGGCGCAAGCCGCGCGGCGTCCTCGTGACGGCGAAAGGAGCCCCCTGATGAGGCCCGAACCGGTCCTCGGGACCATGACGTTCGGTGACACCGTGGACGCCGGGACGGCCGGGCGGATGCTCGACCACGCGCTCGACGCCGGGGTCACCGGCGTCGACACGGCCAACGGCTACGCGGGCGGGGCCGCGGAGGAGATCCTCGGCGAGCTGCTGCGCGGCCGCCGCGACCGGGTCGTGCTGGCGACCAAGGCGGGCATCCCCCACCCGGACGCCGGCGGGCACGCGCCCCTCTCCCCCGCCGGCCTGCGGGCCGCCCTGGAGGGCAGCCTGCGGCGGCTCGGGACGGACCACGTGGACCTGTTCTACCTGCATCAGCCCGACCGGGCGACCCCGCTGGAGGACACGCTGGCCACGGTCGCCGAGCTGAAGGAGGAAGGCAAGATCGGCAGCCTGGGCGTGTCGAACTACGCCGCCTGGCAGATCGCCGGGATCGACCCGCCTCCCGTGGTCGCCCAGCAGCTGTACAACCTGCTGGCCAGGCGGATCGAGGACGAGTACGCCGAGTTCGCCCTGACCGGCGGGCTGCGGACGATGGTCTACAACCCGCTGGGCGGCGGGCTGCTGACCGGGCGGCACCGCTTCGACCGGGCGCCGGACGGCGGGCGGTTCGGTGACTCGCGGCTGGCCGAGATGTACCGCGAGCGGTACTGGGACGCCAACCTGTTCAAGGCCGTCGAGGCGCTCCACGCGATCGCCCTGGAGGCGGGGCTGCCGCTGGCCGAGGTGTCGCTGCGCTGGCTGGCCGGCAAGCCGGTGGTGAACGCGGTGCTGCTCGGCGCGTCGAGCCTCGACCACCTGCGCGCCAACCTCGCGGCGCTGGCCGCCGGGCCGCTGCCCGCCGACGTGGCCGCCGCCTGCGACGCCGTGGGTGACGCGCTGCGCGGCCCGATGCCCGCCTACAACCGATAGGGAGCCCATGAATCTGCTACCCGCCCCCACTGTCCAGGCGCACGCGGCCAATCTCATGCCGCTGCCGGGCGGCGACCTGGCCTGCGTCTGGTTCGGCGGTACCCAGGAGGGCATGCCCGACATCTCCATCTGGTTCTCCCGGCTCCGCGACGGCGCCTGGTCGCCGCCCGCCCGGCTCTCCGACGACGGCACCCGTTCCGAGCAGAATCCCGTCCTGTTCCCCACCCCGGACGGCGAGCTGTGGCTGCTCTACACCGCCCAGCACGCGGGCGACCAGGACACCGCCGAGGTCCGGCTGCGGGTCTCCGCCGACGGCGGCGACTCCTGGGGGCCGGCGCGCACGCTGATCCCGGCCGACCCCGACGGCGGCGTCTTCATCCGCCAGCCGATCGTGGTGCTCCAGGACCGATGGCTGCTGCCGGCCTTCCGCTGCAAGCGCCCGGCCACCGGCAGGTGGGCGGGCGACGACGACACCAGCGCCCTGTACGTCTCGGAGGACCGCGGCCGGACCTGGCGCGCCCAGGAGATCCCGGACAGCACGGGCTGCGTGCACATGAACGTGCTCCCCCTGCCGGACGGCACCCTGCTGGCCCTGTTCCGCAGCCGCTGGGCGGACCACATCCACGAGTCCAGGTCGAACGACGGGGGCCGGACGTGGAGCACGCCCGTGCCCACCGCGCTGCCCAACAACAACTCCTCCATCCAGGCCACCCCGCTCGCCGACGGCCGCCTGGCCCTGGTGTTCAACAACAGCAGCAGGCAGGACGCGACCGAGCGCCGCGCCTCCCTCTACGACGAGATCGAGGGCCACGGCCAGTCCACGGGCAAGGCGTTCTGGGGCGCGCCGCGGGCCCCGCTGACGCTCGGCCTGTCGTCCGACGGCGGCCGCACCTGGCCCGACCTGCGCGACCTCGAAACGGGCGACGGCTACTGCATGACCAACAACTCCCGCGAGGGGCTCAACCGCGAGCTGTCGTACCCGTCGATCGCGCAGACCCCCGACGGCGGCCTGCACGTCGCCTACACCTACCACCGCAAAGTCATCAAGCACGTCCACATCCCGGCAGAGGAGATCGATCGCGTATGACCGCAGCCGAGTTCGCCCGAAGGATCCGCGAGCGCGAACGGTGCGTCGGCTACTGGGTGGTGCTGGACGCCCCCGTCGCCACCGAGCGCCTGGCCAGGCTGGGGTACGACTACGTCGCGCTGGACGCCCAGCACGGCCTGATCGGGAACGCGGGGCTGCTGTCCAACCTCATGGCCATCGACGCGGGCGGCCGCTCGGTCGGGCTGGTGCGCGTCGAGTCCGGCGAGGCGGCGGCCATCGGCAGGGCGCTCGACTTCGGCGCCGGCGGCGTGATCGTGCCGCTGGTCGACACCGCCGAGGACGCGGCCCGCGCCGTGTCCGCCGCCCGCTACCCGGCCAAGGGCCGCCGCTCGTACGGGCCCATGCGCTCCATGCTCAGGATCGGCCCCACCCCGGCGGAGGCCGACGAGAGCGTGCTGGTGCTGGCCATGATCGAGACGCCGGACGGGCTGGCCAACATCGAGGAGATCTGCGCCACGCCCGGCCTGGACGGCGTGTACGTGGGCCCGTCCGACCTGTGCCTGGCCGTGGGCGGCAGGTTCCCGAACGATCCCGAGGTCGCCGACGTGTTCGAGGCCGCGCTGGTGAAGGTCAGCGCGGCGGCCAGGGCGGCCGGGATCGCGGCCGGGATCCACAACCCCTCCGGCGAGCTGGCCGCGCGCCGCCTGGCCGAGGGCTTCACGTTCGCCACGGTCGCCTCCGACCTCGTCCACCTGGAGCAGGCGGCCGCCGCGCAGCTGAAGGCCGCGAAGGGCGGATGAGGGTTGGGACGCCCGTTCTGACCCGAGGTCAGGGCCAGGTCCGCGCCTCCGCCTCGAACCGGTCGCTCTCCGCGGGCAGCACGCAGAGCATGTCCCAGCTTAAGCACCCATGCCCAAAATGTCGCCTTATGCGAAGTTTCGACTGCTCTGTGTGCATACACGGTGTTTGTGCGGGTAGCGCCGTTGCAGTGGCTCCTCGGAGGAGGAAACCGTGGACATCAACATAGGCCAGGGCATCACAGATGCCTGGCGAGTGATAGCGACGTTCGTTCCGAAACTTGTCGCGTTCCTGGTCATCCTCATCATCGGATGGATCGTGGCCAAGGCGCTGCAGAAGATCGTCGACAAGGTGCTCGAGCGCGTCGGCTTCGACCGGGCGGTGGAGCGCAGCGGCGTGCGGCGTTGGCTGGAACAGAGCAAGTACACCGCCCGGAGCCTGCTCGCCAAGATCGTCTACTATGCGATCCTGCTGATCACCCTCCAGATCGCCTTCAGCGTGTTCGGGCCCAACCCGATCTCGTCGCTGCTGAACAGCGTGGTGGGCTGGCTGCCCGCGGCCCTGGTCGCCATCGTGATCATCGTGGTGGCGGGCGCGATCGCCATGGGAGTCAGGGACATCATCGCCGGCGCGCTCGGCGGGCTCACCTACGGTCGCTGGGTGGCGACGGCCGCGGCCGTCTTCATCTGGGCGCTCGGCATCATCGCCGCGCTCAACCAGATCGGGGTGGCCACGACGGTCACGACTCCGGTGCTGATCACGGTCCTCGCCACCATCGGCGCGATCGCGGCGATCGGCATCGGCGGCGGGCTCGTCCGCCCGATGCAGCAGCGCTGGGAGCGCTGGCTGGGCCGCATCGAGACGGAGGCCCCGCAGGCCAGGGCGCACGCGGAGGCGTACCAGCGGGGTCGTGAGGACGCCCGCGCGATGGCGGGTGAGCCGGTACGCACCACCCCGGGCGCCCCTCCGACGACCCCGGGCACCCCGGGCACGCCGGGCACCCCGCCGCGCTCCGAGATGCCTCCGGGCTGAACCGTCCGCCCGCCTGGCCCCGGGAGGTCAGGCGGGCAGGCCGTCTTCCAGGAAGCCTTGCTCGCGGGCCAGCCAGCAGACCGCCGTCAGCCGGAGCGCCGCCGCGTCCGGCTCGCCGGTGAAGACCCAGGCGCGCTCCCGCAGTTCGTCGAGGAAGCCCAGCAGGTAGTCGCCCAGGGTCTCCCGGTCCAGCGGGATCGCGTCGCGCAGCACCGCCGCGTGCTGGTCGACCGCGGCGACCAGGCCGGGGTCGGCGCCCATCCGGGCGAGCTGGGCGTCGCCCAGCGTGTTCATCAGCCAGCGCAGGGGCGAAACCGCCCATCCCTCCTCAAAGACCACCAAACAACCTTAAAGCATCCCCCAAGGTCAGCGACCCTCCGCGTCGATGTCGGCGAGCGTGCGGCGGGCCACCGCGAAGGCGGCGTTGGCGGCCGGAACCCCGCAGTAGACGGCCGTCTGGAGCAGCACCTCCTTGATCTCCTCGCGCGTGAGCCCGTTCCGTAAAGCCGCGCGGACGTGCATGGCGAGCTCCTCCATCTGCCCCCTGGCCACGAGCGCGGTGAGCGTGACGCAGCTGCGGGTGCGCCGGTCCAGGCCGGGCCGGTTCCAGATCTCGTCCCAGGCGTAGCGGGTGATGAGCTCCTGGAAGTCGCGGGTGAAGTCGGTGGTGGCGGCGACCGCCCGATCGACGTGCGCGTCCCCGAGCACCTCCCGCCTGGTGCGCATGCCGGCCGCCAAGGCGTTTTCGGCGGGCTCGCCGGCCCGCAGGTGGCCCAGGACGGCGGCGGTCACCGCGTCGGGGCGCTCCACGTTGGCCAGGTGCGAGGCCCGCGGCACCACCGTCAGGGACGCGCCCGGAATGGTGCCGGCCAGCGTGAGCGCGTGGTCGAGCGGCGTGGCCGGGTCCTCGGAGCCGGCGATCACCAGCGTGGGCGCGGCGATCTCCCCCAGGCGGCGGGTCAGGTCGAAGGCGGCGAGGGCCTCGCAGCAGGCCGCGTACGACTTGGCGTCCACCTCCACGAACCGGTCGAACACCCACTGGCCGTCGAAGCCGGGGGTGAACCAGCGGGTCTTCAGCGTCGGCACCAGCGCCGCCATGCCCTTGCCACGCACCAGCGCCGCCCGGCCCAGCCACGGCCCCGGCTCGCCGAACCTGGCCGACGTGCAGCACAGCACCAGCTTCCGCACCCGGTGGCCTGCTTCGACGGCGATCGTGCTCGCGATCGCGCCGCCGAGCGAGACGCCGCCGACCGCGAACCGCTCGTCCTCGACGAGCTCGAGCACGGCCCGAGCCAGGTCGTCGACGGTGAACCCGGCCGCGGCGGGTGCCGAACCGCCGTGACCGGGCAGGTCGTACCGGAGGACCCGCCAGGACTCGGTGAGCGCGGGGAGCTGGGGCTGCCAGATCTCCATCGTGGTGCCGAGCGAGGGCCCGAGCACCAGCAGCGGCGCGTCGGCCGGGCCGTCGATGCGGTGGTGGAGTTTCACGATTGCTCCCGGTAGGTGGCGAGGATGCGATCAACGAGCTCGGGGGCCGCCCCCAGATAAGCCGCCGGATCGAGCAGTCCGGCGTGGCCCTCCAGCGGTCCTTCCGCGGCCAGGGCCTCCTCGAGCGCCTTGCGGTCGAGGTGGGCGGCCAGGCGCTCGGCGAGCAGCCGGCCGCCGGTCAGCTCGGCGTTGGCCCGCATCCGTTCGGGGAACACCTGCAGCCCGGCCACCAGCTCGGCGGCGGTCTCGGCCGCGCCGCCCGTCAGGCGCAGCGCCTCGCGCAGGGGCAGCCACTCCGCCTGCCAGGCTCCCGCGGCCCGCTCGTGCTCGCCGACCTGCCCGAGGGCCTGCGCGTACGCGGGCACCTGGAACGCCGCCGACCTGACCAGGACGGACAGGGCGGGATTGCGTTTCTGCGGCATGGCCGACGAGGAGCCGGCCGACGACTCGGCCACCTCCCCCACCTCGGTCTGGGCCATGAGGACGATGTCGGTGGCCGGTTTGCCGAGCGCGCGGGCCGTGGCGGTGAGCGCCGCGCCGAGCTCGGTGACGGGAGAGCGCTCCGCGTGCCACGGCATCGGGGGCGCCGCCAGCCCGATCTCCTCGGCGAACACCTCGGCCAGCAGCAGCGCGGCGCCCTGGTCGGCGCCCCGCGAGTCCGCCTGCTCGGCGAACGCGGCCAGGGTGCCGGCCGCGCCGCCCAGCTGGGCCGGCAGGCGCAGCTCGCGGAGCCCGGCGCGGGCGCGCATGAGACCGGCCAGCCACCCCGCCGCCTTCAGCCCGAACGTGGTCGGCACCGCCTGCTGCCCCAGCGTCCGCGCGGCCATCACGGTGTCCCGGTGCCGCCCGGCCAGCTCGCTGAGATCCCGCATGATCGCGCTCAGATCGCCCACGATGGCACGGATCGCCCGCGTGGCCACGAGCATGGCGGCACTGTCCAGGATGTCCTGGCTGGTCGCCCCCCGGTGCACGGACGACGCCGCGCCCGGCACGGCCCGCCGCAGGTCGGCCACCAGGGGCACGACCGGGTTGGCCGACTGGCGGGCCCTCCTGGCCAGGTCGGCCGGGTCGAGCACCAGCGTGGCGGCCGTCCTGTCGATGGCCGCGGCCGCCTCGGACGGGATGAGCTCCAGCCGCGCCTGGGCGCGGGCCAGCGCCGCCTCGGCCTCCATCATGGCCCGCAGCCAGGCCGCGTCCGAGGTGATCGCCTCCGCCCGCGTCCCCGCCCAGACCGGGGCGAGCAAGCCGCCGTCAGAACCCAACGCGGTCCACCTCCTCAGTCAGGCCATCATTCACGGCAGGCCCACGTAGTTCTCGGCCAGGGTCGTCGCCGCCGCCTCCGACGAGGTCACGTAGTCCAGGTACGACAGCTGCAGCCGCCGCGCGTACGGGTCCTCGTCCTCGAACGTGTGCAGCAGCGTCGTCATCCACCACGAGAAGTGCTGCGCCCGCCACACCCGCTTCAGGCACGCGTCGGAGTAGCCGTCGAGCAGCCCGGTCGAGCCGTCGGCGAAGTACGCGGCCAGCGCCTCGGTCAGCACGCGGACGTCGGCCACGGCAAGGTTGAGCCCCTTGGCGCCGGTCGGCGGCACGATGTGGGCGGCGTCGCCGGCGAGGTAGAGCCGCCCGTACTGCATGGGCTCGGCCACGAACGCCCGCATCGGCGTGACGCCCTTCTCCATGATCTCGCCGGTCGTCAGCGTGAAGTCGGGCACGCTCTCCAGCCGGGCCCTCAGCTCGGCCCAGATCCGCTCGTCCGGCCAGTACTCGACGCACGTATCCGCCGGGACCTGCAGGTAGAAGCGGCTGACGGTGGGCGAGCGCATGCTGTGCAGGGCGAAGCCGCGCTCGGTCCTGGTGTAGATCAGCTCTTCCGACGAGGGCGCCACCCTGGCCAGGATGCCCAGCCAGGCGAAGGGATAGTCCCGCTCGTACACGCTCAGAACGCCCTCGGGGATGGCCGGCCTCGACACGCCGTGGAAGCCGTCGCACCCGGCGATCACGTCGCAGTCGAGCCGCTCGCCGCCGAAGGTCACGTACGGATCGGAGTCGAGCGAGTGCAGCGCCACGTCCTCGACCTCGAACCTGATGTCGCCGCCCGCCGACAGCCTGGCCGCGATCAGGTCCTTGACCACCTCCTGCTGCCCGTACACGGTGATGGACCTGCCCGGGACGAGCTTCTCGAACGCGATGCGGTGGCCCGCGCCCCCGTACCTGAGCTCGATGCCGTGGTGCGGCAGCCCCTCGCGCAGCAGGCGCTCGCCGACGCCCGCCTCGACCAGCGTGTCCACCGTGCCCTGCTCCAGCACCCCGGCCCGCACCCGCCGCTCGACGTAGTCGCGGCTGCGCTTCTCCAGCACCACGGAGGAGATGCCGCGCAGGTGGAGCAAGTGGGAAAGGAGCAGCCCGGCGGGGCCTGCCCCGATGATCCCGACCTGAGTTCGCATGAGGGAAGCATGCTGCCTCGACCGGGATTGGCCGAGATCCTGCTTCCACTCAGTGGAAGAATGGCTCCATGGCAGGCGGAGCCCGGGAGGTCGGGCGCTCGGTGACGTCCAAGGTGCTGGCCATCCTGGGCGCGTTCGACTCCGCGCATCCGCAGCTCACGCTGACCGACGTGGCCCGCCGCAGCGGGCTGCCGCTGAGCACGGCGCACCGGCTGGTCGCCGAGCTCGAGGAGTGGCAGGCGCTGAGCCGCGCGCCCGACGGGCGACTGCGGGTCGGGCTGCGGCTGTGGGAGCTGGGCCAGCTCGCGCCCGGCCGGCTCCACGACCTGGCCCACCCGTGGCTGCAGGAGCTGTTCGCGACCACGCGCGAGAACGTGCACCTGGCCGTGCGCGACGGGCTCGAGGTGCTGTACGTGGACAAGGTGTACGGCCGGCGGGCGGTGCCGATCGTGTCGCGGACGGGCGGCCGGCTGCCGATGCACCCGACGGGCGTGGGCAAGGCGCTGCTGGCGTACGAGCCGGACTGGTTCGTGAAGTCCTACCTCGCGCGCAAGCTCGAGCGGCCCACCCCGCACACGATCACCGAGCCGGGCCGGCTGGCCAGGGAGCTGGCCGTCGTGCGGGCCCAGGGGTACGCGCTGACGTACGAGGAGATGACCCTGGGCACCTGCTCGGCGGCGGCGCCGATCCTGGTGGACGGGCGGCCCGTGGCGGCCCTGGGCATCGTGCTGTCCTCGCGGCGCGCCCGCGAGCTGCCCCAGCTGATCGACCCCCTGCTGAGCACCGCGGCGGCGATCGCGAGGGCTATTCCCCCAGCCGCTGGATCCGGTCCTTGAACAGGGTCGTGGCGATGGCCGCCTTGTGCGGCTGCCCCTTGAGGAACGCCTGCGCGAAGTTCTTGGCCTGCTCGTAGGAGACCTTGGCCGGCATGGGCGGCTCGTTCGGGTTGACGTCCACGTCCACCAGCGCCGGGCCGTCGTGCGCGAGCGCCTGCCCGATCGCCATGGCGACGTCCTCCGACTTGGTGACCTTGGCCCCGAACCCGCCGCACGACCTCGCCCAGGCCGAAAAGTCGGCCTCCGGCTGGGGGTAGCGCACCCCGTGCTCCGGATAGCCGAGCACCATCTGCTCCCACAGGATCTGCCCGAGCGAGTTGTTGTTGTTGATGATCACCTTGACCGGCAGCCGCTGCTGGACCGCCGTCAGGAACTCGCCCATCAGCATCGTGAACCCGCCGTCGCCGACGTACGCGATGACCTGCCGGCCCGGGTAGGCGTGCTGCATGGCCAGGGCGTACGGCAGCCCCGGCGCCATCGTCGCCAGCGTCCCGGACAGGTAGAACTCGCGCTCGCCGCGGATCGTCCAGTGCCGGGCGGCCCAGGTGGCGATGGTGCCGCTGTCGCAGGTCAGGATGGCGTCGTCGGTGGCGAGCTCGTCCACGATGGACACGACGTACTGGGGCGCGATGGGATCCCGGTCCGGGTTCTCCAGAGCGTCCATGTCGGCCCGCCACTTGGCCATCTTTTCCTGATATTTCTGTAGATGGGCGGTGCGGTCCCGGGCGGTGAGCAGCGGCAGCAGCGCCCGCAGCCCCTCCTTCGCGTCGCACACCACGGGCACGTCGGTCACGATCCGCGCCCCCGCCCTGGTCGGCTCCGCCTCGAACTGCACCACCCGCGCCTGCTCCGGCAGGAACTTGGAGTAGGGGAAGTTCGTGCCGACCATGAAGAGCACGTCGGCCTCGTCCATCAGCTCCTCGCTCGGCCGGGTGCCGAGCAGCCCGATCCCGCCGGTCGTGTACGGCGAGTCGTCCGGGATGACCGCCTTGCCGGGCAGCGTCTTGGCCACGGGCGCGCCGAGCGCCTCGGCCACGGCCAGCACCTCCCGCCGGGCGTGCAGCGCCCCCTGCCCGACGAGCATGGCGGGGCGCCGGGCGTTGTTGAGCACCTCGGCCGCCCATTCGACGTCCTCCTGGCACGGCAGGCCGGACGGCCGCAGGTAGACGGGCGCCGTCTCCGGCAGCCGTGCCGGGGCCACAGTCGGGTACGGGGCCAACCCCTCCTCGGCCACCTGCAGGTCGTTGGGCAGCGTGAGATGGGCGACCCCGCGCCGCGCGTAGGCCGTCCTGATCGCCAGGTCCACCAGCGAGGGCAGCTGCACCGGGTTGGTGATCATCATGTTGTACTCGGCCACGTCCTCGTACAGCCGGTCGAGGTGCACCTCCTGCTGGTAACCGGTACCCAGCACGGACGTCTCCTGCATGCCCGTGATCGCCAGCACGGGCACGTGGTCCAGCTTGGCGTCGTAGAGGCCGTTGAGCAGGTGGATGCCGCCGGGCCCCGAGGTGGCCAGGCACACGCCGATGCGGCCGGTGGCCTTGGCGTAGCCGGTGGCCATGAAGGCGGCCGCCTCCTCGTGGTGAACCAGGACGAAACGCACTCGGTCCCGGTGGCGCCGCAGCCCCTCCATGATGCCGTTGATGCCGTCGCCCGGCATGCCGAAGACGGTGTCGACACCCCACTCGGCGAGCCGTTCTACCAGCGATTCCGCTGCGATTCGAGCCATGGCTGCCGCCCTACCCCGCTCCGCAGGTCGCAGACGCTTTTACCAGATTCCTTGTCATTTCTGGGCATTCGCGGGTAGTGGGGCTTCATGCGCATTCTGGTCACGGGAGCCACGGGCACGCTGGGCGGCGCCCTGCTGCCCGCGTTGCTCAGGTCGGGCCACCGGGTGCGGGCGCTGAGCCGCACCAAGCGCGAGAGCCGCGGGAACGTCGAGTGGATGTGGGGCGACCTCGTCTCCGGCAACGGCCTCGAGGAGGCCGTGCGCGACGTGGACGTCATCGCCCACCTTGCCACCGGCGGCCGCAAGGGGCGCGGCGCCGTGGACGTGGCCGGCACGCGCAAGCTGGTCGCCGCCGCCCGCCAGGCGGGCTACCCGCACCTGCTGTACACCTCGTGCGTCGGGGCCGACAGCGTGGCCAGCGGCCACCTCCGGCACAAGCTGGAGGCCGAACGGCTGATCGCGGAGAGCGAGCTGGGCTGGACGATCCTCCGCGCCACCCACTTCCACCAGGCGCTCGACCGGCGGCTGAGCGACTTCGAGTCGCTGCCGGTGCTCGCGGTGGACCGCTCGGTGCCCTGGCAGCCGATCCACACGGGCGAGGTGGCGGCCCGCCTCAACGAGCTGATCGCCGAGGGCCCCGCCATGGACGAGATCGAGTACGGCGGCCCCCAGGTGCTCACCACGGAGGAGCTGCTCAGGACCTGGCTGGAGGCCAAGGGCCTGCACCGCCCCTGCCTGCCCGTCCGCTTCCCCGGCAGCCTGTACGCGGCCCAGCGCGCCGGCGAGCTGCTGACCGACGCCGAGCCCAAGGGCCGGATCACCTGGCGCGACCACCTCTTCCCGCCGCCGGTCGAGCTTTCCGACGACTTCGCCTCCGAGCACACCGCCTCGCCCACCAGCCCCGCCAACCAGCCGGAACAGGACCCCGACCTGCACGTCTACGGGGGCGACGAGGGCTACGAGCGCCCCACCCGCGGCTGAGCCTCCTTTACGCACTCGTTACTCGCCTTTTGCTTGATGGTGTCCCCATGCCTCTGTACGGTGCTTCAGTGCCACTTAACAACCTGTTCAGTAGCGCCAATCGAGAGGTTCGGTAACCGGATCCCCCGTGCAAGGACGTGGGCTTTCAGCCCAGCTGGTTGAGGGCCCATGTGTTACCAGCACCAGCCGGCACCAAGTTGGACGCGAGTGCCACCACCGTCACATCCGCCTTCTGCAACGGGCGGACGGATACGCCTATCAGGAGGAATCATGCAGACCGCACGCCAGTTCCCCCCTCGTCTGAAGGCGGGCGTCTCCATGGGAACGATGTGATGACGGAGCCGGAGAACGCCCGCTTGGGCGCGCGAATCCGGGCCTACCGCAACATGCGCCACATGACCGTGCGCGCTCTCGCGATCCAGGCCAAGGCGAGCGCGAGCTTCATCAGCCAATTAGAGCGCGGGCAGACCAGCTCGAGCATCGGTATGCTCCGGCGCATCGCCTCGGCGCTTGGGCTCACGGTCGCGGATCTCTTTAACGAGGCGGACGAGATCGGCCACCGCGTGGTGCGCCGAGAAGCACGTCCGGAGCTGCACACCGCTCCCGGCACCCGCAAGTTTCTGATCTCCCAGCGTCCGCTCCAGAACGTGGAAATCTACGCTGCGGAGTTCGATCCGGGCTCGTCCACCGGGGATGAACCGTACACCCACGGCGACTCCCAGGAGATCCTCCTGATGCTCCGCGGGCAGGTCACGCTCTGGCTCGGTCCCAACGGCTCCACCACCGCACACGTGCTGAAGCCTGGGGACAGCGTGGAGTACCGCACATCGGTCCCCCACCGGGTTCTCAACGAGTGTGACGAAACCGCCGAGATCCTCTGGGTTGTCTCCCCGCCCACCACTTCCGCCTGAAAAGGCTTGCATATCCCCTCAAGGAAGTTCGATGAGAGATATTCCGCTGACCAAGGACTTCGCCAACGGCGGTGTCTCGTTCTGGTACCGCCAGATAGGCCTGCCGGACCGGCGTCCCCCGCTGCCGGGGCCGCGCTCGTACGACGTGGCCATCGTCGGCGGCGGCTACACCGGCCTGTGGACCGCGTACTACCTGAAGAAGGCCGAACCGGGGCTGCGGATCGCGATCCTGGAGAAGGAGTTCGCCGGGTTCGGGGCGTCGGGGCGCAACGGCGGGTGGCTGTCGGCGGAGTTCGCCGGGTCGCGCAAGCGGCACGCCAAGGCGCGCGGCCGGCAGGCGATGATCGATCTGCAGCACGCGATGTTCCACGCCGTGGACGAGGTCATCGAGGTGACCCGCGAGGAGGCCATCGACGCCGACATCCACAAGGGCGGCCTCGTCCACGTCGCGACGAACCCGGCCCAGCGGCGCCGGCTGCGCGAGGAGCTCGCGGACCTGCGCACCTGGGGCTACGGCGAGGACGACCTGCGGCTGATGGACCGCGACGAGCAGCGCGAACGCGTGCAGGTGGCGGGCACGCTGGAGGCCACCTACTCGCCGCACTGCGCCCGCATCCAGCCCGCCAAGCTGGCCGTCGGCCTGGCCGAGGCGGTCACCCGGCTGGGGGTGGACATCTTCGAGGACACCACGGTCACGAAGATCATCCCGCGGCGGGACGGCAGCCAGGCGGCGGCGGTCACCACGCGCGGGGCGGTCACGGCCGACTACGTCATCCGCGCCACCGAGGGCTTCACCGCCTCGCTGTCCGGGCAGCACCGGCAGTGGCTGCCGATGAACAGCTCCATGATCGTCACCGAGCCGCTGCCGCCCGAGGTGTGGAAGCACATCGGCTGGCAGGGCAACGAGCTGCTCGGGGACGAGGCGCACGCCTACATCTACGCGCAGCGCACCGCCGACGATCGCATCGCGATCGGCGGGCGGGGCGTGCCCTACCGGTACGGCTCGCGTACCGACGTGCGGGGCGCCACGCAGCCGCAGACGGTCGCGCTGCTGTGGCGGATGCTGGTCAAGCTCTTCCCCGCGGCGGCGGACGCGCGGATCCAGCACTCCTGGTGCGGCGTGCTGGGCGTGCCGCGCGACTGGTGCTCGACGGTGCACCTGGACCACGCGACCGGCCTCGGCTGGGCGGGCGGCTATGTGGGCAGCGGCGTCACGACCACGAACCTGGCCGGCCGCACCCTGCGCGACCTGGTGCTGCGCCAGGACACCGAGCTGACGGCCCTGCCCTGGGTGGGCCGCCAGGTGCGCCAGTGGGAGCCCGAGCCGCTGCGGTGGACGGGCGTGCAGCTCATCTACGCGCTCTTCCGCGCCGCCGACCGGCAGGAGAACGACCACGGCACCACCACGTCACCGTTCGCGCGGCTGGCGAACCTGATCTCCGGCCGCTGACGCCTCTCCCCGGAGCATGCTCAGCACTCCGGGGACCCGGCGCGTGCTCAGCGCTCCGGGGTCGGCGCGTGCTCAGCGCTCCGGGGGGCCTGCGCCGCGCCAGGGGTCGTAGTCGACCTCCAGCGGCTCCTGCGCCGGCCGCTCCGCCTCCGGCACGTGCTGGAGGTTGACCCGGATGCGATACCACACGCTGCTGCGCCCCCGCATGCCGTCGACCAGCACGTCGGCGGGCTCCAGCCGGGCGGCGACCGCCGGGTGGCGGGCCTTCCACTGCTCGAACCCGGCCAGCGCCTCCTCCTTGTGCTCCGCCCGCGCGATCTCGATGACGGGCATCGTCTGCTGCCTGCGCCCGCTGCCCTTGGGCGGCTTTGGCGCCGGGCCGAGCTCCTCGGCCAGCTCCAGCAGCGAGTCGAGCGAGCCCGGGTGCAGGTCCATGTCCTCCCACGGGTCGCCGGCCTCGGCCAGCCGCTTGGCCACGGTGTCGATCGTGAACGTCTCGGGGCGGCAGCCGGGCACCTCGTCCCAGGTGAGCGGCGTCGAGACCCGGGCGTCGGGCACGGCCCGCACGGAGTAGGCGGAGGCCACGGTGCGGTCGTAGGCGTTCTGGTTGAAGTCGACGAACACCCCGTGCCGCTCCTCCTTCCACCACCGGCTGGTGGCCAGCTCGGGCGCGCGCCGCTCGACCTCGCGGGCCACCGTCTCGGCCGCCTTGCGGACCTTGGCGAACGGCCAGCGCCGCTCGATGCGGGCATAGACATGGAATCCCCGCGACCCGGACGTCTTGGGCCAGGCGACCAGGCCGTGGTCGGCCAGCACCTCGCGGGCCACCTGCGCGGTGGCCAGCACGTCGGCCCACTCGACGCCCGGCACCGGGTCGAGGTCGATGCGCAGCTCGTCGGGCCTGGACAGGTCGTCGGCGCGCACCGGATGGGGGTTGAGGTCGACGCACCCGAGGTTGACCACCCACAGCAGCTGGGCCAGGTCGGTGCAGACGACCTCCTCCGCGCTCAGCCCCGAGCGGTATTTCAGCTCGGCCACCTCGATCCAGTCGGGCCGCTTGGCCGGGGCGCGCTTCTGGAAGAACGCCTCCTGCTCGATGCCGTGCACGAACCGCTTGAGCACCATCGGCCGCCCGTGGACGCCCCGCAGCGCCGCCTCGCCCACGGCCTGGTAGAAGCGGATCAGGTCGAGCTTGGTGTGGCCGGACTGCGGGAAGACCACCTTGTCGGGGCTGGTGATGCGGACCTCGTGACCCGCGACCTCGATGTCAGGCATACGGGTCACGATACGCGGGGCCACCGACAGCGCTCAGACGACGGGGCCCAGGCGACAGGGCCCGGACCACAGGGCTCAGGGCGCCAGCTCGGCGCGGCGGGCACGGCTGCGTGACTCCAGGTAGGCCAGGCCGAGCCGCCGATGCCTGGCGATGGCCGCCTGGTTGTGCTCCAGCGCCTGCTCGGTGCGCCCGAGCCGGAGCGCCAGCTCCGCCAGCACGTCCTGCACGCAGCCCAGGGCCGCGCTGCCCGTGCCCAGGACGATGGGCTGATCGGCGATCGGCAGCAGCCGCTCGTACATCTCCCCGGGGTCGGGGGTGCCGAGCTGGGCCGCCACGAGACCCCAGACCGGGAAGAAGAAGTCGGCCGACCAGTCCTCCCGCAGGTCCACGCCCCACCGCCCGAGGAGCTGCCGCGCCTGTTCGGCGCGGCCCATGTCCAGGGAGGCCAGAATGGCGAGCGGGCGCACCAGGCTCATGAGCGGGCGGTCGCCTGCGGCCACCAGCTCGTCCAGCAGCTCCGCCACCCGGCCCTGGCCGCGCCGGCAGGTGTAGAGGACGCCGAGGCGGCGGGCCTCCTGGCCCCACAGGCTCGCCCCGAAGGAGATCTTGGGGAAGTGCTCGGCCAGCGCCTCGGCCTCCGCCCACCGGCCGTGCAGGGCGTGGTCGGCGGTCTGCGCCACGCGGACCATGGCCTCCAGCTCGGGCCGGGCGACCTCGTGCAGCAGCTGCTCGCAGCGGGCCAGGTCCCTGCTCCACTCGGCCAGCTCGCCCGCGCGCAGCAGGCACGACATGCGCAGCACCCGCGCCACCAGCCTGGCCTCCCTGGGCAGGCCGGGGACGGCCAGCATCTCCTCGGCCGCCGCCAGCCGCTCGGGATTGCGGCCGGGTACGAAGCTCGCGATCAGGTAGTTGTTGAGCGCCCTGGCCAGCAGCATGGGGTCGCCGGAGCGGCGCGCCAGGCCGACGGCGTCGAGCGCCAGCCGCTCGCCCTCGGCGCGCCGGGGGCCGTAGTGCAGCTCGATGCCGAGCGTCCCCAGGAGCGCGGCCCTGGACCGGTCGTCGAGGTCGCCCGCCAGGAGGTCCTCCAGGATCGCGACCATGTCCTCGTCCACGACGCCGTACGGGCGCCAGTTCCACACCGACAGGCCGCCGAAGACGGAGACCGCCGCCACGAGCGCGTCCCGGTCACCGAGCCGCTGGGCCTGGGCGACGGCCTCGGTCAGGTCGCGGTAGGCGCCGTCGGCGTCGCCCGTGGTGCGGCGGGCCTGGCCCAGCTCGGTGAGCACGCGGCAGCGCTCGGGCGAGTCGCCGGGCGGCAGGTGGTCGAGCGCCAGCTGCCACAGCTGCACGGCCTCCTGGTAGCCGTGGCGCTCCGCGGCCTGTCCGGCGGCCCGGGCGGCGTAGGTGACGGCCTTGGGCGCGCCGCCCAGCCGGGCCGCGGCGGCGAAGTGGCCGGCCAGGATCGCCGGGTCGGCGCCGGGCAGGGTCTCCAGGTGCCCGGCGGCCCGCAGGTGCAGGCGGGCGCGGTCCAGGCGGGTCAGGCCCTGGTCGAGCGCCTGCCGTACGAGGGCGTGGGAGAAGCGGTAGTCGGCGGCCCCGGCCGGCAGCTGGGCCAGCAGCCCGGCGGCCAGCGCGGGCTCCAGCTGCGACATGACCTCCTCGACGGGGCGGTCCACGAGGGCGGTCAGCAGGTCCAGCTCCACCTCCCGGCCCGCGACCGCGGCGGCTCCGAGCAGGTCGCGGGTGGGCTCGGGGAGGCGGGCCAGGCGGCGTTCGATGACGTCGCGGGCGCCGGGCGGGACGAGGTGGCGCTCGGGTTCGGGCAGGCGGAGCAGCTCGGTCAGGTAGAACGGGTTGCCGCCCGAGCGGTCGAGCAGCTCCTGCGGGTCGGCCGCCACGTCGCGCAGGCGCAGGTAGTCGCGCACGCCCGAGGCGTCGAACGGGGCCAGCGGCAGCCTGCGGCCCTCCCTGGCCAGCGTGCCCAGGGTCTCGCGCAGTTGCTCGGGGTGGTCGCCGGGCTCGGGCCTGAGCGTGGCCACGACGAGCGCGGAGGTCCTGGCCAGCTCGCCGGCGACGTGGCCGAGCAGCTTCAGCGAGGAGGCGTCGGCCCAGTGCAGGTCCTCCAGCACCACGAGCAGGGGGCCGGTCCGCAGCTCCGCCAGCACGGCGTCGTACAGGTCGAACAGCTCGGCCTGCGGGGACGGCGGGATCAGGCCCGCGCGGGTCCACGGCCAGAACGCGGGGGCCGTGCCGCCGTCGAGGCAGCGGCCCCACTCCACCCGGAAGCCTCTGGCGGTGGCCAGGTCGGCGACGGCCCTGGCCAGGCTCGTCTTCCCGATGCCCGCCTCGCCGGTGACCAGCGCCAGCCCGCCCCTGCCGTGCCTGGCCCGCGACAGCAGCTCCTCCAGGACTCGCAGCTCGCTCTCCCTGGCCACGAGCCTGTCGGACGCCGGACCCGCGGGGACGGGTGCGGGAGCGGGGTCGGGGGCGGGGGTGCTGCCCGGGTCGAGCTCGGGCGCCTGCTCGAACACCGCCTGCTCCAGCCGCCTCAGCTCGGGCCCCGGCTCGATGCCCAGCTCGTCGGCGAGCAGGGCGCGTACCTTGCGCAGCGCCGCGAGCGCGTCGGCCTGGCGGCCCGCGCGGTACAGCCCGAGCACGAGCAGCCCCCACGCCCGCTCCCGGTACGGGTGCGCCTCCGTCAGCGCCTCCAGGTCGGGCAGGCTGGCCTCGCCGAGCGCCAGCCGGGCCTCCAGCCGGTCCTCCTCGGCCGCGAGCCGCAGCTCGTCCAGCCGCGCGGACGCCGCCGGCGCCAGATCGGGGAACTCGGCCAGCGGCTCCCCCCGCCACAGCGCGAGCGCCCGGTCGAGCACCCGCGCGCCCTCCGCGTGCCGCCCCTGCCGGACGAGGCGCGCCCCGTCGGCGGTCCACGCGGCGAAGCGGCCCACGTCCGTCTGGCCGGGCGTCACGTCCAGCACGTAGCCGGGCTCGCGGGTGAGCAGCACCCGGGGCGGCGTGCGCGGCTTGCGGTCCGGCTCCAGCACCCGCCGCAGATGCGAGACGTACGCCTGCAGCGTCGCCGTGGCCTTGGCCGGCGCCTCCCCCGACCACAGCTCCTCGATCAGCCGGTCGAGCGGCACGACGCGGCCGGGTTCGAGGGCCAGCCGGGCCAGGACCGCCCGCTGCTTGCGGGTGCCGAGGTCGAGCCGGTTGCCGTCGCCGTCGTCCACCTCAAGCGGACCGAACAGTCTGAACTCCACGAACCCCAAGTCAACCTCAAATCCTTCTCAAGTGCCGAAACGCATGCTTGATCCATGAACGAGCTGAAGAACTTGACGACCGGCCGCGTGCTCCTCCCCGGTGACGAGGGTTTCGACGAGGCGCGCAGGCCCTGGAACCTGGCCGTCGACCAGCAGGTGCGCGCGGTCGTCGAAGCGGCCGACGCCGACGACGTGGCGGCCACGGTCGGCTACGCCCGCCTGCACGGGCTGTCGGTGACCGCGCAGCCGAGCGGCCACGGCGCCTCCGGCGACACCGAGGGCACGATCCTGCTGCGGACCGGCGGCCTGGGCGGAGTGGAGATCGACAACGGGGTGGCGCGCGTCGGCGCGGGTGTGAAGTGGGGCGAGGTGCTTGCGGCGGCGAGCCCGCTCGGGCTGACCGGCCTCGCGGGCAGCTCCCCCGTGGTCAGCGTGACCGGGTACACGCTGGGCGGCGGGCTGAGCTGGTTCAGCAGGAAGTACGGCTTCGCCGCCGACAGCGTGCGGGCCTTCGACGCGGTGGACGCCGAGGGCCGGCGGATCCGGGTGACGGCCGAGCGGGACCCCGAGCTGTTCTGGGCGCTGCGGGGCGGCGGCGGTGACTTCGCGGTCGTGACGGCGATGGAGTTCGAGCTGCGGCCCGCCCCCTCCCTGTACGGCGGGCGCATCATGTGGCCGATCGAGCGGGCGCCCGAGGTGCTGGCCGCCTACCGCGAGGTCACCGCGAGCGCGCCGGACGAGCTGACGGTCTGGTTCGACCTGCTGCAGATCCCCGGCGGCCCGGGGTTCGTCATGATCGACAGCACGTACCTGGGCCGGGACCCGGGCGCGCTGCTGCGGCCCTTCGAGCTGATCGGCGGCGCGCTCAGCGACAACCGGCGGCTGCTGCCGGTGGCCGAGCTGGGATCCATCTGCGACGAGCCCACCGATCCCCAGCCCGGCGCCAGCCGGTGCGAGCTGCTGACCGGGCTCGACGACCAGGTGGCCGGCGTGCTGCTGGGCGAGCCGATCGACCCGCTGATCAGCGTGCAGATCCGGCACCTGGGCGGCGCGCTGTCCAGGCCCGCCGACGGTGGCGGCGCCGCGGGGCACCTGGACGAGCCGTACCTGATCTACGCGATCGGCCAGCCCACCGAGGCGACGGCCGAGCGCCTGGAACGGCTGGGAAAGGCGCTGGTGCCGTTCAGCAGCGGGCGCAAGCCGTACACGATGCTGCACGGCGGCGAGCAGGCCGCGGCGGCGTTCCCGCGCGAGTCGCTGGCCAGGCTCCGCGACCTCAAGCGCTCCCGCGACCCGCACGGCGTGATCCGGGCCAACTTCCCCGTGCTGGGGTAGAGCCGGGTTCCGGCGTGCGGGTCGCGGGAGTCCCTCCCGCGGCGCCGCTCAGGGCCGGATCTGGAGCGTGATGGACGGGTCGGTGATCGCGGTGTCTGCGGCCAGGAGGAACGCCTTCGACAGGACGATCGACAACATGCCGCCGTCCTCCTCGAAGGGCAGGAAGACCGGGTCGCCGGAACCGCGGCGGGGGACGATGCACAGGTAGGCGTCGTTGGGTTCCATGAGGATGTTGCCCGAGCCGAGGTGGATCTTGTAGGTGCGCAGGTCACCGCGGACGCGCAGAAACCGGTCGGCGATGGCGCAGCGGTCGGCGATGGCCAGGCGCGGCAGCAACCGGGCCAGCGCGTCACGGCGGATGCGGGCGGTCTCGGTCAGGTCGCCGAAGCCGTAGGACTGCCAGTACTCGCCGTCCCCCTCGGGGTCCAGTCCGGTGGAGGTGACGCCGACGGCCAGGTCGGCGTCACGCAGCGCCTCCGACAACGTCAACGGGGCCACCTCGGTCAGCGGGACCCGGCGCCCGCTGCCGTCGGTGAAGTGGAGATCGCCGCTGACGCAGATGGACACCGTGCCGAGGTCGTCTCGCTCGAACGAGCCCTCGTCCAGGTGAAAGCCCCAGTGGGCGACCAGGCCGCCGGGGAGCTCCTTGGTGGCTTCGGCCTGGTCGGAGCCGTACTCCCAGCCCCAGTGGCCCAGCGTCATCCCGGTCCAGCCGCGTCCGGTCAGCAACGCCTTCGCCTGGCCGTAGCGCAGCAGATGACCGGTGAAGCGGCGCGAGTGGTCGAGGGTCTCCTCCTCGGCGGGGGTGAGCAGGTAGACCTCGCGGAAGGCCTGCTTGAACGGCTGGCGCAGGCCGTACTCCATGAGGTGGTCGCGCCAGGCGCGCACTTCTTCCATGCTGTGGGAGAGGGGGTGCCAGAGGAGTACGGGGGTGTCGGGGTCGGGCTGGATGCGGCGCCCTGCCGGGTCGGTCAGCTCCCAGGTGCCGTCCACGAGCACCGGGCGCCCGGCCGGCCCCTGGCGGATCTCCCAGATCAGGGCTCTGCCCAAGGAGCCGGTGACCGGGTGGTCGAGGTAGTACTCGCACACCTCTCTCCAGCGCCAGACGCGTTCGGCGGCCAGTGCGCGCTCGATCCGGAAGCGCTCGGCCGGCAGGACCTTCTTGATCTCCTTGGCGGTGGCCTTGAGCTCGGCCAGCAGGTCCTTGTGCTCCTCGCGGACGGCCTTGGGGATCGTCTTGCGGATCTTGCCGGAGGGGTCGACGAAGCCCACGACGCCATCGAGGGTCAGCCGCAGGCCGTGTTCGGCGCGAGTGCCGTCGGGACCCAGCCCGAAGGTCGGAACCGTGCGCTCCAGCAGTTGCTCGGGCGACAACCCGCTCTGCGCGGCGACCGCGTCCAGGGTCCTGGTCACGCCCGCCAGGATGGTCTTCTTGCGCACCTTGGCCTGCACCCGGGCCAGCTGGGCGACCACCTCCAGGCCGCCGCGCCGGGCCAGCACCCCGATCGCGGCGTTGGCGAGCATCTCGCTGCGCGCGTTGGCGCCGGAGCCGCCGATCCCGGTGCCGGTCGCCACAGCGACGTCGCCCAGCAGCGCCGTCACCCACGGCTTGTCGATCAGCTCGCAGGTCCACACCATGCCGCGCAGCGGTACGGCGGTGCGCTCGCGCAGGAAGACGGTCTCGCTCCATTCGCCGTCGCGGGTGGGGTGCCGGAGTGTGACCTCGCGGTGGGCGACGACCTGGCCGAGGATGTCTTCGATCAGGTCGGCGGCCTGCGGGGTCAGCGACTCGCCGGCCCGCCCGATCCACCTGGCGCTGGGTTTGGAGGCGGTGGCGGTGTTCCAGTGCCGCAGCAACGGCAGGACCTCGGGAGCGGTGAGGCGGGTGGCGTGATCGGCGATCATCCGGGTGGCGAACGCGTCGTCCTCCCACATGATGTTGCGGACCATGGCGCCGGGATCGTCGGTCTCCGGTTCGGTGAGCAGCGCCTCCATCGGCTCGCGGAGGACCTGCCAGGCGGGCTTCCAGTACTGGGCGAACCACCTGGGCAGGGAGTTCAGCACGACGCGCCGCTCGTGGTAGGGAAGCCGGGCGGTGGCGGCCAGCGGCAGCCGGTACAGCTCCGCGTAGTTGGTGTGCCGCCAGGTCATCAGGCCGTTGGCCGCGCTCCACAGCTGGGTGACCACCGCCTTGGAAACCTCCGGCAGGTGGGCGATCGCCTCGCGGATGGCGTCGAGCCGGCGTTCGTCGTGGTCGTGGCCGCCGTCCCAGCCGAGGCTGAGCCGCATCTGCGCCCACACGGCGAAGAGGCATAACTCGCTCTCGTCGTACTCCTCCACTTGGAAGGCCTGATGAGCGGCGAAGGCGGAGTCGAACCGCTCGAACACCTCTTTGTGGTCGTTGGCCAGATAGACGATGTCGTAGTGGTTGTTGAGCGGAGAGTCGCGAAGAATGTCGTAGTTCACGTCAGCCCCCGACCAGGGGGACGAGCTTGACGAAGGACACCACCGGATCGACGGTCAGGTCGATCTCGATGTCCAGGTCCTCGATCTGCCGGTCGCCCACCAGCAGCAGGAATCCGTTGCGGGCGAACGCGGCCTCGGCGGCGTCGGCCTGCTTCGCCCAGTCCAGCCTGCGAGCGGTGCGCATCCGGTAGCCGTTCAGCTCGACCTCGGCGTCGCTCGGCTTGACCAGGCCGCGGAAATGATGCGCCGGGGCGGCGTTGTGGCGGGCCACCTCCTCGCGCACGCGCAGCCGTACCAGCTCCCGGGCCGAGATCCGCTCGGGGAGGCCGGGCAGGGAGAACGCCTCCAGCTCCCGGCCCGTCGCAGTCTCATCGCGAAACGTCACTGATGCCATCGAACGCCCTGTTTCTAGAGGTGTCAGTTGATGGCGCCATCTATAGCAACGCGGGGCGACAAAACTTCGGTGACGGCGACCCCGGCTACGTCAGAGATCGCCGAAGTCTCCGTGGCGGCCCGCGCCCGCCGCGAAGCGGGCAGCGCCGCCCACGGCGTCGGGCAGCGAGACGAGCCCGTGCCGGAGCTCGTTGCGCATCGCCTCCTCCTCGCTCAGCCCCTCCTGCTCCAGCGCCGACAGCCGGTCGCCGCGCAGGCAGGTCTGCGGGAAGCGGGCGATCTCGCGGGCCAGCTCCTCGGCACGCCGCCGGGCGGTGCCGGTGGGCACGAGCCGGTTGGCCAGCCCCCACTCGTACGCCTCCCGCCCCTCGACGGGCCGGCCGGTGAGGATCATGTCCATCGCCCGCGAGGCGCCGACGAGCCGGGGCAGCCGTACGGTGCCGCCGTCGATGAGCGGCACCCCCCACCTGCGGCAGAACACCCCGAAGACCGCCCCCTCCTCGGCCACCCGCAGGTCGCACCAGAGGGCCAGCTCCAGCCCGCCCGCGACGGCGTGCCCGGACACGGCGGCGATGACCGGCTTGGACAGCCGCATCCTGGTCGGGCCCATCGGCCCGTCGCCGTCCTCGCCGACGTGGTTGTCGAGCGCCTTGAGGTCGGCGCCCGCGCAGAACGTGCCGCCCTCGCCCCACAACACCGCCACGGCGGCGTCGGAGCCCTCGAAGTCACGGAACGCGCTCGTCAGCGCGTCGGCCGTCTTGCGATCGACCGCGTTACGCGCCTCCGGCCTGCTGATCACCACGGTGGTGACCGGTCCCTCGCGCTCCACGCGTACGGTCATGCGGCCCTCCTCGGGGAAGTCCTCGGGGAACGGGCCGAGCGTACGTCCAAGCCGGGGCTCCCGGCCAGCAACGCACCGTCTGCGATTCCCGGGATACCGCCGCACTCTCGCCACTTAGAGTGATCACACGGCTATCAGAAGCGGCTGATGCAGCGGGAGGCGATGGAGCTGAAGGTCTGGCGGGCGGGCGGCGACGACCCGTTGCCCGACGGTCTCGCGCAGCTCGACCGCTATCTGGACCGGCTCAGCCTCGACACCGGCGTGCTGGTGGTCTTCGACCGGCGCCCGGAGGCCCCGCCCTGGAAGGAGCGCGGCGGTTTCGGGCAGGCGACCACGCCGTCCGGCCGTGAGGTCACCGTCCTGCGGGTGTGACGGGTTGCCTGCTCGAACGCAGGCGCGACAGCGCCGGGAAAGGGATACGACAGCCGTCCTTGGTTGACTCGATGCGTCGCGTCGTTCCCCGCCCAAAAGGCGGGTTCGCGCGGCGTCGGTTCCGCGATCCGCAAGAGGAAGGACGGAAATCGTATGCTTACCCGGATTCGCCGTCGAGGGCTGGTCCTCGCGCTCGCCACGGGCCTGATCACGGCTCAGGTCGTCGTCGCCGGGGCGTCCCCTGCCGCCGCGTCGCCGCAGGAGTGTGAGCGGGGCGCCAACGGCTTCGTCGACATTCCCGACACCCTGCGGGGCACGCCGGCGCCAGTGGCCCCGGTGGGCATCTTCGGACGGACCGCCACCCTCTACTACGGCCGGATCGGTGGCGTCACCCGCGGTTGGGCTCACCTGGGTGGGGACACTCAGTGGCTTGACACTGTGTGGATGGACTGGACCCGGGACGGCGGCAGGACCTGGCTCCAGTGCGGCCCGTTCGAGGTGAGCTCCAGCGGACAGACCAAGACCAGCGCCGCCCAGCGCACCAGCTCCGACGCCAACTGGAAATTCCGGGCGTGCTTGAGGTGGGGCAACCACCAGCCGCCCGCCATTCGCTGCACCGATTGGTGGTGATCATCCCAGCGGTCGTCAGAGCGTGACAGCCCCCGAAAGGAGGTCGTCGAACAGCTCCGAGCCCTCCGCCGGGCGGTCGATCCCGCGCAGCGGGCCGTGGTCCACGAGGTGGGCCTCGGCATACAGCCGGGCCACCAGCGCCTTGCGGCCGCCGTCGAGCCCCCACGTCGCCTGGTCCTCCAGCAGGGCGGCGGCGTACACGTCGGCCATGAACTGCGCCAGCGGATACAGCCGCTCCTCCGCCACCGAGGGCTCCAGCGCGGCCCACGCCGAGACGGCCTTGGCGAGGTCGTCGATGCGGGCGTGCACCAGGTCGGAGGTGGCCAGGTCGCGCAGGCGGTTGAGGAAGGGCAGGTGGGCCTGCTCCTTCACCATGGCCCGCCGCACGTCGAGGCAGAGAATGTTGTCGCCGCCCTCCCAGATCGGGTTGACCTGGGCGTCGCGCAGGAGGCGGGCCACCGGCCACTGCTCGATGTAGCCGTTGCCGCCGTGCACCTCGATCGCGTCGCTGGCGGTCGTCACGCCGAGGCGGGCGGCGCGCAGCTTGATCAGGGCGGGGGCGATGCGCAGGTGGGGGCCGGCGAGGCCGTCGAAGACGAGCGCCTGGGCGGCCTCGACCTCGACGATCAGCTCGCTCAGCTTGCGGCGCATGAGCGGCTGGTCGATGAGCGGCCGTCCGAACGCCTCGCGGGCTCCGGCGTAGCAGATCGACTCCACGAGCGCGCGCCTGGCCACGCCGACGCCCATCATGGCCACGCCGAGCCTGGAGGCGTTGGTGAGCTTCATCATGGTCCCGAGCCCGGAGCCGGAGCCCTCTCCCGAGAGGGAGCCAAAGAGTGGGAAGGCCTCCGCGTCGCTGAACTCGACCTCCGCCGACGCGACCGAACGGGTGCCGAGCTTGTCCTTGAGCCGCCTGATCCGCACGCCGTTGCGGCTTCCGTCCCGCCGGTCCCACAGCACGAGGAACGGCGACACGTTCCCGTCAGGACGCCTGGCCAGCACCACGAAAGCGGACCCGTTCGCGTTGGAGGCGAACCACTTGAAGCCCGTCAGGAGCCACGCGTCACCGGCGGGCGCCGCCGTGGCCTCCAGCGCGGCCAGGTCCGAGCCGCCCGTCCGCTCGGTGAACATCTGAGCGGCCTCGCCGGAGTAGTAGCCGTTGGCGAAGATCTCCCGCACCCGATCGCGTACGTCCTCGGGCGCGTGCTTCTCAGCGAGGGAGACAACCATGTCCCCTCCGGTGCCGAGCGCGCAGCCCATCCCGATGTCGGCCTGATCGAGCAGGTACGTCCAGGCGGCGGCGAGCGCGGCCGGATTCGCCCCGTGCGCCCGGGCCTCGGCGGCGAAGGACGGCGAGGTGAAGTTGTCCTCCATGAGCGCCCGCCGGGCCGCGTGGAACGACGGCGGCATGACGACCTCGCTGACGTCCCTGCCCCACTTGTCGTACTTCTCCAGCCGCGGCGGGTTGCGGTCGGTCTCCTCGGCGCACTCGGCCACGAGCCCGCCCGTCAGCGCGCCCAGCCGGTCCAGGCGCGGCTCCGCCCAGGCGAAGCCCTCGCCCAGGTGGCGCCGCATGAGCAGGCGCAGCGTGGGATCGCAGGTCCACCAGTTGCGCCCGGCGGCGCCCTGGTAGCGCTCGGTGGCGTAGCGGTCGCTGCGGTCGAAAGGTTCGATGAGATAGCGCCCCATACTCGCGAGTGTTACATATACTCGACACGCGATGGAAGAGCGTAACACCCTGAGCGCCAGATCGGCCGTGCTGAGCGCGCTGCTGGGCAGCCACCCTCCGCGGCTGCCGGCCCGGCAGCTGGTGCGCATCGGCGCGCTGTTCGGCATCGCCGAGGGCACCGTACGGGTGGCGCTGTCGCGCATGGTCGCGGCCGGCGACCTCCTGCAGGACGGCCGCTCCTACACGCTGTCGGAGCGGCTCGTCGAGCGCCAGGCCAGGCAGGACGAGAGCCGCGACCCGCACACCAGGCCATGGGACGGCACGTGGGAGGTCGCCGTGGTCACGGCGGAGCGGCGCGCGCCCGCCGACCGGGCCGCGTTCCGGGGCACGATGACCGCGCTGCGCCTGGCCGAGCTGCGCGAGGGCACCTGGATGCGGCCCGCCAACCTGGTGCGCGAGTGGCCGGAGGCCGTCACGGCGCAGTGCACGCTGATCGACGGCCGCCCGCACGACGACCCCACTCCCCTGCTGTGGGACCTGGACGGCTGGGCGGCCGAGGCCCACCGGCTGGAGCGGGCCCTCGACCGCGCCTTTGACTGGGCCGGCGGGCTGGCCGAGGGCTTCCTGGTCTCGGCCGCCGTGCTGCGCCACCTCCTGGCCGACCCGCTGCTCCCGCAGGAGCTGCTGCCGGCCGGCTGGCCGGGCGCGGAGCTGCGCGCCCGCTACGACGACTTCGACCGCCACTACCGCGAGGTGCTGTACGAACACCTCAAGGACTGAAAGCCGGCTACAGGGGCACGCCGAAGATGATCCGGCGGTTCCGGAACTCGGTGACGCTCCACAGCTTGCCGCCCTGCACCGTCAGGTCCTCCGGCCCGACGGGGAACCCCCGCGTCTCCAGCTTGCCGTCGGTGTGGACGAGCAGCCTGCCGTTGGCGTTCGCGCCGGCCGCCTGGCTCAGGTACCACTTGCCGCCCCACGAGATGGCCCCCTGGATCTTGGGCTGTCCCATGATGAAGGCGTCCTCGGGCTCGCCGCCGGACAGGCCCAGGGGCCAGCGGCCCACCCAGCCGCCCGGGTCGTTCTCGCGGTACTCGCCGGTGACCAGCCGCGGCGTGCCGCCGCTGCGGTCGATCGAGACGAACGAGAAGAGCGGCCCCGGCTTCGCGACCTTCCAGAAGTCGGTCTGCGGCATCACGTACCGGTAGCCGAAGGCGTGGAGCTTGCCGCCGTGCCGCCCGACCCGCGTGGGGTCGCCCAGGTCTTTCTGGGCGGCGCGCAGGTCGAGCACGTGCTTCAGGTCGAAGACGCGCAACCCCCTCTTGGTGTCGGCGACGTAGACCAGGTCGCCGTCGCACGCGATGCCGCCCGCGTGGATGTTGATCGGCCCGTACGAACCATCAGGCTTCGCCTCGACCAGCAACGCATGCTGATATTTCAGGGTTTTGGGGCTGAGGAACGACACCCTGATGCCCCGCTCGCCCGCCTCCGGCTTGAAGTACCAGGACGCGAGGAACGCCGGCACTCCGATGGAGCCCGACTCGTCCGAGCAGGTCAGCCCCTGCGGGTACCAGTCGACCGTGTCCTGGTCCTTGCCGTCGAAGGCGTACCACTCGGCCGGTTTCGGACTCATCGCCCCCAGCGCGCCCGATGCCCCCTTGCGGGTCGCCACCCGGTTGGCCTGCGCCAGCACCGCCTCGACACTGGCGCTGTCGATCTCCCCCGCCAGCTTTGCCGCCCCTTCGGCCAGGTCGCCCGTTTCCCGGCGCAAGGCGAAGGGTGCCTTGTTCGTGGGTACCATCCCCGTTGCCGCCATAACTTCCTCGCTTTGCCGTCCCTTGACCTAGTTTGACGGACGGAGTGCGAGAGAAGTTGGCGATCAGGGCCACAAATGCACCGGAAGCCCCGACAGTGACAACTCGCGATAACGCCGTACGAGTCGTTCCCTGTCGCCCTCAAAGCGCTCCAGAGCCTCCCGCTGCCAGGCCGCGCCCGTGCGGCGCAGCCGGGTGCGCTGCGCGATCACGCCCAGCGCGCGGTCGGCGTCCGACGGCGTGACCCCCGCCGCGAGCAGCCCTTCCCGCGCCTCGGGCAGCAGGCGGAGCACCAGGTCGGCGGCCTCGAAGTCGGCGTCGGAGCCGGGCCAGGAGAGCTTGGCGTCCAGCCCGTGCATGGCGGCGCGGTAGAAGTTCTGGTACGCCTCCGCGAACCGGTAGCCCGTCAGGTCCCGCTCCGCCTGCGACAACGTGAGCCCGAGCAGGAACGCGGTGTTGGCCGCCATGTCCGCGCACGTGGGCCCCGCCGGCAGCGCCCGCATCTCGATCCGCAGGTGGCCGCCGTCGGCCGGGTCGTAGACGGGCCGGTTCCACTGCCAGATCGTGCCCTGGTGCAGCCGCAGCTCCGGCACCTCGTGCGGCCGCGCGCCCTCCGTCAGATCGGGCACCACGGGGTCGTAGTCCCGCACGTACCGCTCGAACAGCTCGTACGCCCCCTCGCGCACCCAGTCGGAGCCGAACGTGACCCGCCCGTCCCTGCGCTCGCGCCGCTGCACGTCCCGGTCGTCGGCGGCCTCCTCCATCAGCGCGATGCGCGTCTCCTCCCACAGCCGCCTGCCGAGGAAGAACGGCGAGTTCCCGCAGGCGGCCAGCACCGGCCCGATCGCGAGCTGAGCGGCGTTGAACAGTCGGGCGAAGCGCTCGGGCGGCGTGCGGATGTGCACCTGCCAGGAGGTGTTGGCGCTCTCGAGGATCACGTCCTCCACCGACAGCTCCAGATCGTCGATCTTGACCAGGAACGGCTCCAGCCGCAGCCGCCTGATGCCCCTGCTCATGGCCCGGTAGCGGTTCTGGTCGCTCATCGCGCCGACCGTGAAGTCCTCGGCGTCGAGCGTGGGCAGGATGCCGATGGGCAGCGCGCCCCCGTCCTCCACCGCCCCGTCCACCTTGACGATCGTCTCCTGGACCTCCCCGCTCAGCCGCTCGAAGGGCTCGCCGGCCAGCGGCGTGGGGGTCAGGTTCACCTCGAGGTTGTAGCGGCCCAGCTCCAGCACCACGCGGGGGTCACCGAGGGCTTCGAGCACCTGGCTGTTGCGGGGCAGCGGCCGGCCCCGCTCGTCGATCAGGAACAGCTCCAACTCGGCCCCGATCGTGACCGGGCCCTGGCCGAAGCCGGGGGTGGCGAGCAGCTCGCGCAGCACGCCGAGCTGCTCCCGGATCCGCTCCCCGAAGGCGGCGTACTCCGCCTCCGTGAACCGCTCCTTCTCTAGATCTCGTCCCATCACCCCCTTCTGTCCTATTCACCAGGCTTGACACCTCACCAATGGATAGATCCCCCGTCCTCCAGGTACGCCCCGGTGGGGCCGTCGGCGTCGAGGGTCGCGAGCCGCACGGCGATGGCCGCGCCCTGCTCGGCGGTGCGGAACCCGCTGTGCCCGTTGAGGTCGGTGGCGCAGTAGCCGGGGTTGGCCGCGTTCACCTTGATCGCAGTGTCCATCAGCTCCTTGGCGTAGCAGACGGTCACCATGTTGAGCGCGGTCTTGGAGGAGTTGTAGGCCATGATGTTGACCTCCCAGAAGGGACTCTCCCGGTCCATCGCCATGGTCAGCGAGCCCAGCTCGCTCGTCACGTTCACGATCCGGCCGGCCTCCGACTCCCGCAGCAGCGGCAGCATCGCGTTGGTGACCGTCACCACGCCGAACACGTTCGTCTCGTAGACCTCCCTCAGCACCCCGGCGGGGGTGGCGCTGGGGCGCGGGTCCATGAAGGAGCCGGTGATCCCGGCGTTGTTGACCAGGATGTCCAGCCGGCCGTACTCCTGCTCCACCCACTTCGCCGCGGCGGCCGCGCTCGCCTCGTCGGTCACGTCGAGCCGCACGTACGGCTGCCCCAGCCGCTGCGCGGCGGCCCGCCCGCGCTCCTCGTCGCGCGCCCCCACGATCGTGGTGACACCCTGCTCGGCCAGCAGCCGCGAGATCTCGTAGCCGATTCCCTTGTTGGCGCCCGTGATGAGGGCAATCTTCGTCATGCCGTCCACGTTCGCGCAGGTCACAGCCGTTCCGGGAGAGGTCTGGAGAGGCTGGTATCAGCGATACCACCCACGCACGACCGGACATCACTAAGGATGGAGGCATGAACCGCGACGAACTCGCCGATTTCCTGCGCATCAGGCGCTCCCGTGTCACCCCCGCCGAGGTCGGGCTGCCGGGCGGCGAGCGGCGCCGCACGCCAGGCCTGCGCAGGCAGGAGGTCGCGCAGCTCGCCGGCATGTCGATCGACTACTACATCCGGCTGGAGCAGGGCCGGGGCCCGCACCCGTCCAGGCAGGTGCTCAACGCGCTGGCCAGGGCGCTCATGCTGGGCCGCGACGAGCGCGCTCACCTGCTCCACCTGGCGGGACACGCGGTGGAGACGCCCCGGATCAGGGAGGACGTGCCCGAGAGCCTGCTGCACCTGATCACGTTCATGGAGGAGGTCCCCGCGTACGTGCTGGACGCCAGGTACGACATCCGCGCCTGGAACCCCCTGGCCAACGTGCTCATGGGCGGCCTCGACACCGTCCCCTCGGACGACCGCAACGTCATCCGCTGGGTCTTCATGTCCCCCGACATCGCCGAGTACCTCAGCGACGAGGAGAAGGGCCGCTTCGCCCGCGCCTCCGTCGCCGACCTGCGCGCCGCCGCGGGCCGCTACCCCGACGACCGTAAGATCCAGGCGCTGGTCGCCGAGATGCTCGCGCTCAGCCCGCACTTCGCCGAGCTGTGGGCCAGGTACGAGGTCGAGATCCGCAGGGAGCAGCGCAAACAGGTCACGCATCCGCTGGTCGGCACCATCGACGCGATCTGCCAGGTCATGCCCGTGCCCGACCGCGACGACCTCCGCCTCGTCCTCTACACCACCGAACCGGGTTCTCCCTCCCACCAGGCCTTGCGCGACCTGCGGCAACTGACCCTAAGCTCATGAAATGCGAGCGGTTGCGTTTGACATCTTCGGCGGGGAGCTCGACGTGCGCGAGCTGCCCGACCCGTCCCCTGCCCCGCACGGAGCGGTGATCAGGGTCGAGGCGACGGGGCTGTGCCGGTCCGACTGGCACGGCTGGCAGGGGCACGACCCCGACATCAAGGTCCTGCCCCACGTTCCGGGCCACGAGCTGGCGGGCGTCGTCGAGGCGGTCGGCTCCGACGTGCGCGGCTGGCTGCCGGGGGCGCGCGTGACGGTTCCGTTCATCTGCGCCTGCGGCTCGTGCCCGTCCTGCGCCACCGGCGACCAGCAGGTGTGCGAGCGGCAGACGCAGCCGGGCTTCACCCACTGGGGCTCGTTCGCCGAGTACGTGGCCATCGACCACGCGGACGTCAACCTGATCGCGATCCCCGAGGACATGGCCTACGTCACGGCGGCCGGGCTCGGCTGCCGCTTCGCCACCGCCTTCCGCGCCGTGGCGCAGGTCGGCGAGGTACGGCCGGGCGAGTGGGTGGCGGTGCACGGGTGCGGCGGCGTGGGCCTGTCGGCCGTGATGATCGCGACGGCGGCCGGAGCCCGCGTGGTGGCCGTGGACATCAGCACCGACGCCCTGCACCTGGCCGAGCGCGCGGGCGCCACGCACTTCGTCAACGGTTCGGCCGGTGACGCGGCGGCCCAGGTCAGGGAGCTGACCAGGGGCGGCGCCCACGTGTCGATCGACGCCCTGGGCAGCCCGCAGACCTGCGCCGCCTCCATCGAGAGCCTGCGCCGAAAGGGCCGCCACGTGCAGGTGGGGCTGCTGCCGGGCGGGCCGACGCCGGTGCCGATGGCCCGCGTGATCGGTCACGAGCTGCGGCTGCTGGGCAGCCATGGCATGGCCGCCCACGCCTACCCGCCGATGCTGGAGATGATCAGGGCCGGGATCCTCCATCCCGATCAGCTCGTCACCCGCACGATCGGGCTGGCCGACACCGGCAAGGCGCTGGCCTCGATCGGCTCGGTGCCGGGCGTCACGATGATCACTCCTCGAGTTCCACTCTGAGCGTCCTGAGCACGAGCGCCAGCATCGTGTAGTGGGCCACGAGCACGACCAGCTCGATCCTGGCCGGCTCGTCGTAGCGGTCGCAGAGCGCCGACCAGGTGGCGTCGGTCAGGTCGCCGGCGTAGTGGAGGTCGTCGGCGACCTGTAGCACGAGCTGGTCCTCCACCGGCCAGAGGGCGTCCGGGTGGCTCACCGACGCGATCTCCTGGTCCGTGAGCCCGGCCTCGCTGCCCAGGCGCGCGTGGTGGGCCCACTCGTAGGCGCTGCCGGTGTGGTAGGCGGTGCGCAGGATGGCCAGCTCCCGGTCGCGGGCGGGCAGCGTGCCGTCGAGCAGCGCGCCGCCGAAACCCAGCCACTTCTTGTAGAGCGCGGGGTGGCGGGCCAGCGTGGTGAACACGTTCTGCGGGTTGGCCTTCGTGAAATCGTCCCATTCTTCGGGCGGGAGGGGGCGAACGCGTGGTTCCATGTCGGTGTCCATTCCCCAAAAGCGCATGTTTGGTCTGACGGTTATTTGGCAGGACTTTTCACGCTCGGGTCAATAAGTCAGGATTAGGGCACCCCCAGACGTTGCAAGCCGGCCGACCGCAAGGACGCATGGTGATTCGAACGTTGCTCGCTGAGGACATGAACCTGGTACGCGGGGCGCTCGTGGCGCTGCTGGCTTATGAGGAGGACATCGAGGTCGTGGCCGAGGTCTCCAGGGGAGATCGCATCCTGGCCGCGGCCAGGGCCTGCCGCCCGGACGTCGCCGTGCTCGACATCGCGTTACCCGGCAAGGACGGGCTCACCGCCGCCGGCGAGCTGCACGCGAAGCTGCCCGAGTGCGGGGTGCTCATCCTGACCGGCGTGGGCACGCCGGGCCTGCTCAAGCGGGCGCTCGACGTGCACGTACGGGGCTTCATGGCCAAGGACGCCCCGCCGGACCGGCTGGCGGACGGGATCCGCCGGGTGGCCGAGGGAGAGCGGGTCATCGACTCGGAACTGGCCATCGCGGCCATGCGGCCGACCGAGGCGCCGCTGACGCCGCGCGAGCTGGACGTCATCGGGGCCGCGGCGGACGGGGCGTCGGTCGGGGAGATCGCAGCGTCGCTGTACCTGTCCGAGGGCACGGTGCGCAACTACCTGTCCAAGACGACGGCCAAGCTGGGCGCCCGCGGCAGGATCGACGCCATCCGCATCGCCAGGGAGTCAGGCTGGATCTAGGCCCGTGTGGGCGGCCAGGAAGGCGAGGGCGTCCGCCGCCAGCGCGACCGACCTGCTGGCCGCCCGCGCGCCGTGGCCGACGTCCGGCTCGTGCCGGAGCAGGATCGGCCGGTCCCCGCCCGCGGCCCACTGCAGGGCCGCGCACATCTTGCGCGCGTGCATGGGATCGACCCGCGTGTCGCCCGCCGAGACCGTGAACAGCGTCGCCGGGTAGTCCGTCCCCTTCCTGACGTGGTGGTAGGGCGAGTAGGCGAGCAGCCAGCGGAGGTGTTCGGGGTCGTCGGGATCGCCGTACTCGCCGAGCCAGGAGGGGCCGAGGCCGCCGAGGTGGTAGCGGGCCATGTCGAGCAGGCCCGCCGAGCAGACCGCCGCCGCGAACAGGCCGGGCCGCTGGGTGAGGGCCGCCCCGACGAGGAGGCCGCCGTTCGACTCGCCCCAGATGCCGAGCTGCTCCGGTGTCGTCCAGCCGTCGGCGATGAGCTTGCCGGCGGCGGCCGTGAAGTCGTCGAAGACGTTCTGCTTGCGCTCCCGCATGCCGTCCCGGTGCCACTCCTCGCCCTCCTCGCCGCCGCCTCTGAGGTTGGCGACGGCCAGCACGCCGCCCGCCTCGACCCAGGCCAGGGAGTCGGCGGCGTAGCCGGGCCGCAGGGGGATGCCGAAGCCACCGTAGCCGGTGAGGATCGTGGGACGGGGGCCGCCCGCCGACGGGCCCGCCACCACGACCATGCGGACGCGGGTGCCGTCGGCGGAGGCGTACTCGATGTGGTGGCTGCGCACGGCGGGCCGGCTGACGCGGCCGGGCGCGGCCGACCAGAGGGTGGTCTCGCCGGTGCGGACGTCGTGGCGCCAGACCTCGGGGGGCGTGACGGCGTCGGTGTAGGCGAACCACGCCTCGGGGCCGCCGCCGGGGCGTGAGGTCAGCGAGGCGATGGTGCCGCTGCCGGGCAGCGGCACGGAGCCCAGCCGCTCCCCCGTGCGGGCGTGGTGGACGGCGATCTCCCCCACGGCGTGACGGGTCCGGGCGACCAGCAGCCGATCGCCGTCGAGCACGGTGAACGCGCCCAGCACCGCCTCCGGGTCCTCGGGGATCAGCTCCCGCCACGCGCTGGGCTCGGCCGGATCGGCCACGCAGAGCCTGCGCCGCGGCGCGTCCCGGTCGGTGACCAGGTAGAGGCGGCCGTCGCAGGCCACCGCTGCCGCCAGGGCGTCCGGTACGGGGCGGGGCTCGCCCTCGCCGCCCGGCTCGGCGAGCCAGAGCGAGCCGCCCGCCGAGATCGTCAGCCAGCGGCCGTCGGCGCTGATCTGCACGCCGTATCGGACCGGCCCCCGGGTGAAGACGGGGACGTCCGCCGCGTCGCCGATCCTGTGCAGGTAGACGCCCTCGTGGAAGCGCACGTAGTAGAAGGCCGCGCCGCCCGGCAGCCAGGCGACCGCCGAGTAGCGGCAGCCGCCGATGGGCCCGTCCACGACGGCCCCGGTGTCGACGTCCCCGACGTACAGGTCCGCCTTCTCGTCGCCCCTGCGCGAGATCTGGTACGCCAGGAGGCGCCCTTCCAGGTCGGGCTGCCAGTCGTCGAGCGTCGTGAGTCCCGTGGGGTCGAGGTCCATGGGGTCGAGGACGACGCGGTCGCCGCAGTGCAGGACCGGGTGCTCCTGGGAGGGGCTCTGGCGCAGGTGGAAGCTCCGCTCGCCGCGCCAGACCGGCGGGGTGACCAGGCCCGTCTCCCTGAGCTCGGTGAGCCGGGCCAGGAACCGCTCGCGCTGGGGCAGCCGGGCGGCGCTGTCGCGCCAGAGCCGGTCCTGCTCGGCCAGCCAGGTCTTGGTGGCGGGGTCGCCGGGATCCTCGAGCCTGCGGTACGGGTCGTCGATCTCGCTCGGGCTGCCCGGGAGGCGCTCGGCGTACGGATACTTGTCCAGAAATTTCATGACACGCGCTCCGGGTGCCAGTGGCCGGCCAGATCGGCGTAGAGCGGAGAGGTCCTGATCAGTTCGTCGTGGGTGCCGATGGTCACCCGGGCTCCGTCCATGAGGAGGATGCGGCGGGCGCGCAGCGCGGAGGTGAGGCGGTGGGCGACGACGACGAGCGTGCCGCCGCGCCGCGCGAACGCGGTCTCCGCACGGGCCTCGGCGGCGGGGTCGAGGTGGCAGGTGGCCTCGTCGAGGATGACCAGCGGGGCGGGGGTGAGGTAGGCGCGGGCGAGCGCGATGAGCTGGCGCTGCCCGGCCGACAGCGCCGGCGGGTCGAGCCGGGCGCCGTAACCACCCAGCTCGTCCACCAGCTCCCGGGCGCCGACGGCCGCGACGGCCTCGTCCAGCCTCCCGGCGAGGTCGGGGCACGTCCCCTGGGCGCCCGCCGCACCCAGGGGCGTGCCGTCCTGTGTGCCGAGGGCGGTGAGGTTCTCCATGAGGGTGCCGCGGAAGACGTACGCCTCCTGGGGGATCAGCACGCGGGCGGCGGGGTCGAGTTGGTCGGCGGGGACGCCGCCGACCAGCGCCTCGCCCGTGCCGGGCCGGAGCATGCCGCTGACCAGGGCCGCGAGCGTGGACTTGCCGGCGCCGCTGGGTCCCACGACCGCGAGGTGGTCGCCCTCGGGGATGGTCAGGTCCAGGCGGTCGACGACGAGGGCCGAGTGCGGGCCGTACGCGAAGGTGACGGCGCAGAGCCGCACGTCGCAGCCGCTGGGCCGGACCCTGGGCGGGGCACTGGGCAGGGGCGGCGCGGCGGGTGGCGCGGAGGCGGCGATGCGGCCGAGCGTGGCGGCCAGCCGGATGCCGCTGACGCCGAGGCCCTGCACGAGGCCGCCGAGCGCGGGGGCCAGGGACTGCGTGACGTACGCGAGCGCGCCGGCGATCACGCCGGGGCCGAGGCCGCCGTCCAGCAGCCGTGGCGTGCCGGCCAGCACGAGGACGACCGGCAGCCAGCCGCCCACGGCCAGGGCCGCGGTGCGGGCGGTGGTCACCCCGGCGAGCGCGCGGGCGGCGGCGGCCTGCGCGCCGACCTGGCGGCCCAGCCGCTCGGCCACGGGTTCGCGCAGGCCGCACGCCTCGATGTCGCGCAGCGCGCCCGCGGTGGCCGTCATCTCGTCGGCCAGCCGTTCGTCGGCCAGCAGGAACGCCCGCTGCCTGCGTGCGAGGGCAGGCAACGAGGCCAGGAAGAGCCCGAGCCCGGCGGCGAACGGCGGCAGCACGAGGGCGAGCGCCTGCGGGGCCAGCGTCGCCAGGCCCAGCACCACGCCGGCCACCGTGAACACGAACCCCCTGACGCTGGTGACGACGGCCGCGAAGGCGTCCCTGGCCAGCTCGACCTGGAGCGTCGCCCTGGCCACGGCCGCGCTGTCGCGGCTCGTGGCGCGGTTCAGGGTCCCCTCGACGACGCGCGTCAGGAGGTCGTCCCTGAACGGCTCCGCCACCCTCGCGACGCCCAGCACAACCTGCCGCGCGGCCACCGCCCCGACCAGCCACGCGACGCCGAGCGCGGCCAGCCACGCCAGCCCGGTCGCGGGCTCGGCCCTGGCGAACCCGTCCTCGATGGCCCGGGCGACGGCGTGCCCGATGAGGAACGCGGGAGCCGCCTCCAGCACGGACCAGAACCCGATCCAGGCCAGCCGCCGCGGCTGCCGCCCCAACGCCCGCCAGAACACGCCCCGCGCCGCCTGCCGCCGCCGTACGGGGGCCTTCATGGTGCCGCTCCCTGGAAGACGGCCCGGTAGTCCGGGTCCTGCCACAGCACGTCGTGCGGCCCCCGGGCGCGCATCCTCCCGCCGTCCAGCCAGACGACCTGGTCGGCGCGGGCGGCCGTGGCGAGCCGGTGGGCCGCGATCAGGCGGGTGCGGCCCCGCCGATCGGTGGTGAGCGCCCGGCCGACCTCGCGCTCCGTCACGGTGTCGAGGCTGGAGGTGGCGTCGTCGAGCACCAGCAGCCGCTCCCCCTGCGCGAACGCCCTGGCCAGGCCGATCCGCTGCCGTTCGCCGCCGGACATCGGGGCCTCGCGCAGGGGCGTGCCGTAGCCGAGCGGCAGCCGCCGGACGAACGCGTCCGCGCACGCCGCCTTCGCCGCCTCGACGGCAGGGGGCCCAGCGGCGGCCGTGATGGCCTCCGCCACGGTCTCGCCCACCAGGACCGGGCGTTCGAAGGCGTACCCGATGGCTTTGCGCAGTTCCTCGCGCGACAGCTCCCGCAGCGGGACCCCGTCGAGCAGGACAGCGCCGCGCTCGGGGTCGGTCAGGCGGCCCGCCAGCGCCGCCAGCAGGGACTTGCCCGCGCCGGACCGTCCGACCACGGCGGTCACCGAGCCCCCGGGCAGCGTGAGGTCGCCGACGGTCAGGCCGTCCACCGCCACGTCGCGGAACTCGACCGTGCCCGGCCCGGGCGGGAGCGTCCGCGTGCCGTGCGTGACGGTGGCGAGGTCGAGGACCTCGGCCACCCGTCCGGCGGCCGCCCGTGCCCGGGCCAGCCCGCCGACGTAGCCCAGGGCGGTGCTCAGGGACGCCCCGAGCACGGCGTAGCGGGCGGCGGCGTACAGCTCCCCGACCGTGAGCCGGCCGGAGGCGAGCATGAACCCCCCGGCGATCAGCACCGCGACCTCCAGCAGCGGCACCACGAGCCCCGACTGGACCGCGGCCCCGGCGTTGGCCCGCCACAGCGACATGCCGTGGGCCCGCAGCCGGGGCAGCGGCTCCAGCACGCGCCGCGCTTCCTGGGCGGCGGTCCCCGCCGCGGCGATCGTGCGCGCCCCCTCCATGGCGTCCACGAGCCGGGCGGCGATCTCCCCCTGCACCTCCTGGTATCCGCCCGAGATCACCGTCGTCGCGCGGAGGAAGGCACGCAGCACGAGCAGGATGACGACGATGCCCGCCCCGAGCGTCAGCGTCAGGACGGGCGCGATGAGCGTGAGCGCGACGAGCGCGCCTGCCGTGGGCACGAGCAGCGCGAAAGCTCCGGTCAGCGTCTCCGGGGCCCGGCCCGCCTCTTCGGCGTTCAGCCCGGCGCGGGTGACCAGCTCGCCTTCCGGGAAACGCCGGGTGGCCGCCGGCCCGGCGCCGAGCACGTGGCGCAGGACCCCCAGCCGCAGCCTGGCAGCGGCGAACGCGCCACAGGCGCCGCGGGCCCAGACGCCGAGGCTCTCGCAGAGCACCACGGCGGCGACGGCGCAGGCGGACAGCGCCAGCCAGGAGGTGCCGTCCGGCCGGCGCAGGACGAAGGCGTCCACGGTGCGCCCGACGAGGTACGGGACCGCCAGCTCACCGGCCGCGCCCACGAGCGCCGTGACGGCCAGGACGGCGGGCCAGGGGCCGCTGCGCCGTACCGTGCCGATCACCAGCCGGTCTCCCGCTAGCACCGATCCCTCCCTTGATGTCGGCCCTTGATGTCAGCCCTTGGTGTCGGCGATCCCCGCGCCGTACGGGGCGGCGCGGGGATCGATATCGCGGATCAGTGGCACAGAGCGACACTGAGGTTGCTGGGCTTGCCTGAGTGACACGAGAGAACCGTCAGCGTGCTGCCGCCGCTGGCGACGTCGCTGGCCGCGGGAGCCTCGAGACCCTGCAGGTCGAGAAGTACCATTCGTTACACCTCCTTCCGGAGCTCGTCGGGGGCGAGCCGCTCGGGAGCGGCCGCCAGGAACGGCAGGTGGCCAGGCTGGTCGCCCAGAGCCGTGCCGAGGGCGAAGAGCACGCCCGCCGTCCCGGTCGCGAAATCCATGGAGAGGCGCAGCAGCTGGTCGCCGGGGAAGGCCAGTCCCCCGCCGTACGGCAGCGCGTGCCATCTCAAGCCCTTGACGTGCTCGCGCGAGTCGCCCGCGCGGGCCGCGAGCATGCCCGCGCGGCCGGTGAACAGCCCCGACTGGACGAAGAATCCGGCGTGCCCGGCCAGCCGCAGCTCGGCCAGCGCCGTCGCGAGCTCCTCGTCGTGGTGGTGCGCGAGGTAGCGCTCCAGCACGAGGGCGATGCCGGCCGACCCCTCGTCCAGGTACGGCAGCAGCCGCCAGCCCTGGTTCACCTGGAGCGAGCCGTCCACGGAGTGCCGGCAGCGCCGCAGGTCCTGCCGGAGCGCGGTCGCCGCCAGGTCGAGCAGGGCCCGGTCGCCGGTGTGCTCGTACGCGTGCAGGAACAGCAGCGCGGGCCCCGAGGAGCCGTACATGAGCCCGGCCCTCGGGTGGGGGCCGCCGCTGAGCTCGGGGACGGGTTCGGCGAGCCGCTCGGCGCAGATGTCCACGGCGCGCAGGGCGAGGTCGGCGCGGCCGAAGTGGAGGAGGTTGAGCCCGATGCCGGACAGGCCGGAGAACAGCGCCGACTCCATCCGCTCCCATCTCTCGCGCAGGCAGGCGTCGACCAGCTCGTGCGCGGGCTCGTGGTGTCCGAGGAGGTCGAGGACGTACGCGATGCCGTGCAGCCCGTCGTACAGGCCGAGCCCGGAGCCCTGGACGGGGCGCAGCGCCCGGTCGCGTAACCAGCGCTCGTACTCGGGGAACGGCCCGAGTCCCGCGCGGTGGAGCGCGAAGAGCACGCCGGCCGCGCCGTAGGCCAGGTTGAGCCCGCCGCCCGGCTGGAACTGGGCCACGTCGCCGGGGAAGAGCCGGTCGTCGCGCGCGGGCGTGGCGGCGGCCACGATGGCCCGGCACATAGCGTCCCGTAACTCGGGCCAGGTCTCCGGCATGGTCACGGGGTCGCCGTCCCCGCCGATGGCCGCGACGGCGGTGTCCACCGCCGCCGGCGGCACCGGGAACGTCTCCTTGACGATCTCCCCCAGCTGGGCCGCCTTCGCCCGGTGCAGCGGCAGCATGATCGTGCACTGCGGCGCGAACAGGCCGAGCCGCAGGCAGGCCAGCGCGTAGCGGTCCACGTCCACGCCCTGGCGGTCGGGGGGCGCGATGAAGGCGGGGTGGGCCAGCGCGGCGCGGCCCCCGTCCTCGACGAGGGTGGCGACCTCGTAGTCGATCAGCGCCACGCGGCCCTCGGCGGTCAGCAGGATGTTGTCCGGATGCAGGTCGCCGAAGACGACCCCGCGCTCGTGCAGCGACTCGACGGCCCGCTCCACGTTCTCCAGCGTCTCGACCGCCCATGCCGTGTAGTCGGCCAGGTCCGGCTCGGTGCGGTCGGCCCGGGTCAGCGGGTAGCGCTGCACGAGCCGCCTCTGCAGCGGCGTCCCGTCCACGAACTCCTGCACGAGGAATTCGTGCTCGCCCAGCGCGAAGTAGTCGCGCAGCGCGGGCGCGGCGGGCAGGCCGGAAAGGCGCCGGAGGATGTCGCGTTCGTGGCGGAGCCGGGTGACGGCGTCGCGTCCGGCCGCGTCGAGCCCGGCGTGCGGCCTGGCCTCCTTGAGCACGACCCGCTCCTCCGTACGCGTGTCCCGCGCGAGGTAGACGCCGCCGCCGTTGGAGAAGTGCAGCACGCTCTCGACCCGGTACGGCAGCCCGGTCGTCGTCACGGCGTTGCGCGCGGCCAGATGCGGCTCCAGGAACCCGGGCAGCGTCGTCCACGGCGGCACCGAGAACGTCGCGCCGCGCACGTCGGGCACCAGCCGCCCGTCGCCGTCCTCGACGGCCAGCACGCGCTCGCCGGAGCCGGACAGGCAGTGCCGCTCGGCGAACCCGCCGTACCTGACGAACAGCGGGCCGGCGCCGTAGCGCAGGTCACTGAGGATGTACGGGCCTTCGACGTCGCGCAGCAGCTCGTCGAGCTCCTTCAGGACGAGCTCCAGCTGGTCCTCGTCCCTCGGGTAGACGGTGATCAGCTTGCCGCTGGACGCCCGGGAGGCGGCCTTGGAGTTGACCATGACGAGCACGGGGGTGCCGCGCAGGAACTTGAAGGCGATCCGGCGCTGGACGCAGTAGTCCCACACGGCGGCGATGGCCTGTTCGGCGTCCTCCACGCGGGCGGACACGTGGATTTTCCAGCCTTGGGCGGGCAGGGGCGGCTCGTTGTCGGGGGCGTAATAGCACCACGTGTCGGTCAGGGCGGTCGACCAACCGTCGGGCAGGGGTTCACGCAGAATGGGAAAGTCGGCGTCTTCGGCCGTGCCGTGTTCGAGTGAGTCGTAGAAACGCGGATCCACCAGGCAGTACAGCTCGTACTTGTCCATCTGGCGCCGACCTCCAAGGCGATGTCCTTTAGAGATTGCCGCCGGCGACCCGTTACGGTCTAGTTACACATAACAACACCCAAATATGGTTATTGAAAGTGCATTTGTGAGTTTTTCACAATAGGTTATTTTTTTCGTGGGACGTACGCGCTGAAGGTGAACTGCCCGGTCCGGGAGGACGTGGCCTCGAGCCAGCCGCCCAGGCCGGAGACGCGTTCGGCCAGGTTCAGCAGGCCCTGTCCCGTGTCGGACGGGCGGCGTGGCGGGCGCACCCCGTCGTTCCTGATCGTCAGGCGGACGAGCTTGTCGCGTTCGAGGAGCTGAATCGAGCACTGGCGGGCCTCGGCGTGCCTGAGGACGTTCGTCACGCCTTCGCGCAGGGCGTGCGTGAGCGCCTCCTCCACATCGCCCGGAAGGTCATGGCAGGACATCTTGATCTGGCAGCGGACCCGTACCGACTCCAGGAGGGAGCGCGCCGAGCCCAGCTCCGCCGCCAGGGAGGAGCTGCGCAGGCCGTGGGCGACGGCCCGGACGTCGGTGGACAGGCTGCGCAGCAGCTCCACCGTCTCGGACGCCTCGTCCTGCGCCCGCTTGTCGCCCTCGGCCATGAGCCGCTCCAGGAGCTGCGCCTTGAGCACCAGGACGGTGAGCCGGTGGCCGACCAGGTCGTGCAGGTCCCGGGTGAAGCGGCGGCGCTCCAGGGCGACGGCCTCGCGCATGACGTCGGTACGCGCCTTCGTCAGCCCCGTGACCCGCTTGCCCAGCCTCACCAGCGTGTACTCGACGACGCCCAGCAGCGGGGCGGCGAGCGCCCAGGCGGGCTCGATCATCGCCTGCTCCGGCGCGGCCAGCATCACCGGTCCGCAGGCCAGCGCCAGCGCCACCAGCACGATCGAGCGGATCCGGCCCGCCGTCTCCAGCAGCGCACCCGACAGCAGGGCGCACACCGGGGTCCACGCCGCGCCGAACACCGTCAGCGGCAGGTACGTCAGCCATGCCTGCACGGCCACGATCCACCACGCGCCCGCCCGCCGTACCGGGGTCTCCATGATGAACTTGACGTGCAGCGTCAGCAGGACGAACAGCGTCACCCCGCCCGCGATCCCCATCCCCGACCGCACCAGCCCGATCTGGACCGGCACCGTCACGCCGACCATCCCCGCCGCCAGCCCGAGGCCGCCCAGCCAGCCGGGGTTGTTCAGTTTGGAACGTGCCCACAACAGGAGTGCACGGTGTGTGCCTTCCACCTCACCCCCGGTATGCGGTTGGAGCGCCGGATCCGGCCGTGTCGCGAGAGCCCGCCCGCCGTTGTCTCGCTCCCCCCTAATCGACCCGATCAGGCTCGCCCCTGTAAAGGTCGTTGCCGCTTTTGGACACCCGTGACTTCCCGTCGGACCGCCGGTTAACCAGACCAATGCGTTCCCTCCCGCAGGTGCGGCGAACCACTGCAAAGCCGACTCTATGGTGGGCATATGGAATACACCCGACTTGGCAACACCGGTTTGAAGGTCTCGAAGATCTGCCTGGGCATGATGAGCTACGGCGACCCGGCCAGGCAGGAGTGGGCTCTGGCGCGCGAGGAGGCCGAGCCGATCATCCGCAGGGCCGCCGACGCGGGCGTGACCTTCTTCGACACGGCGGATGTCTACAGCCAGGGCGCGAGCGAGACCGTGACGGGCGAGGCCCTGCGCGCGATCTTCCGCCGTCGCGAGGACTACGTGCTGGCCACCAAGGTCTATTTCCCCATGGGCAGGGGCGTCAACGACCAGGGCCTGTCGCGCAAGCACATCCACGCGGCCGTCGACGCCTCGCTCCAGCGGCTCGGCACCGACTACGTGGACCTGTACCAGATCCACCGGTGGGACGACGAGACGCCCATCGAGGAGACCATGGAGGCGCTGAACGACGTGGTCAGAGCGGGCAAGGCCCGCTACATCGGCGCGTCGAGCATGTGGGCCTGGCAGTTCTCCAAGGCCCAGCACGTGGCCGAGAAGAACGGCTGGGCGAAGTTCGTCTCGATGCAGAACCACTACAACCTCCTCTACCGGGAGGAGGAGCGGGAGATGCTGCCGCTCTGCGCCGACCAGGGCGTGGGCGTGATCCCGTGGAGCCCGCTGGCGCGCGGCGTGCTGGCCAGGGCCGGCTCCGCCACGACGACCGCGCGGACCGGGTCGGACGAGCGCATCGACTTCCTGTACGACCCGGAGAACGACAAGGCGATCCTCGACCGGGTGGCGCGCGTGGCGGCGGAGCGCGACCTGCCGGCCGCCCAGGTGGCGCTGGCCTGGCTGCTCCACCAGCCGGCCGTGACCGCGCCGATCGTGGGGGCCACGAAGGACCGGCACGTGGACGACGCGGTGGCGGCCGTGTCGGTGTCGCTCTCGGAGTCGGAGCTGGCCTTCCTGGGCGAGCCGTACCGGCCCCGTGAGGTGCGCTTCTGACGGTCCCGGATTGTCGGGGCCGACCTTTAGGGTTGTGCCATGCGGGCAAATGAGGAGGCGGCGTCGGCGCTGCAGGAGTACGCGGAGCTGTTCGCGCTCTGCGGCGGCGACGCCTTCCGGGTGCGGAGCTACCAGAAGGCGGCCAAGGCCATCGCGGGGTTCCCCGAGGACATCTCGGTGGTCGACGTGCGCGGCGTCCCCGGGGTCGGCGAGGCGATCGCCAAGAAGATGGAGGAGTTCCTGCAGCGCGGGAGCTTCCGGCAGCTCGACGACCTGCGCGGCCGGGTGCCCGACGGCGTGCGCGCGCTGACGCGGGTGCCGACGCTGGGGCCCAAGACGGCGATCATGCTGTTCGAGGACTACGGCATCGACTCCACGGTGGCCCTGCGCGAGGCGATCACCTCCGGCCGCCTCGACGGCGTCAAGGGCCTCGGCGCCAAGACGCTGGCAAACCTGCTCAAGGGCATCGAGCAGCTCGAGCAGTCGGGCCGCCGCGTCCACGTCGGGGTCGCCATGTCGCTGGCCGAGCAGGTGATGGCCTCGCTGGAGGCCGAGCGCATCGCGTACGCGGGCTCGCTGCGCCGGATGAAGGACACCATCGGCGACATCGACATCCTCGCGGTCGCCCCCGAGTCCATCATGACCGCCTTCCGCGCCCAGCCCTACGTCGCCGAGGTCATCGCGGCGGGCGACAAGAAGACCTCGATCCGCACGACGTCCGGCATCCAGGTCGACCTGCGGGTGGTGCCCGCCGAGTCGTGGGGTGCGGCGATGCAGTACTTCACGGGCTCCAAGGAGCACAACGTCGCCATCCGGGAGATGGCGGTGAAGAGGGGCTGGAAGCTGTCGGAGTACGGGCTGTTCGAGGGCGAGCGGGTGATCGCCGCCGCCTCGGAGGAGGACATCTACGCCGCGCTCGGCATGCAGTACGTGCCGCCGCCGATGCGCGAGGACGGCGGCGAGGTCAAGGCGGCCCTGCGGGGCGAGCTGCCGGAGCCGGTGGAGCTGCACGACCTCAAGGGCGACCTGCACACCCACACCGACCTGACGGACGGCATCGCCTCGCTGGAGGACATGGTGGCGGCGGGGCACGCCCGCGGCTACGCCTACTACGCGGTCACCGACCACGCCCCCGACCTGGCGATGCAGCGGATGACGCTGGACAAGGCGCTGGAGCAGCGGGAGCAGGTGGCCGAGCTCCAGCAGAAATATCCCGACATGCGGATCCTGCACGGCACGGAGCTCAACATCGCCCCCGACGGGTCGGTCGACTGGCCCGGGGAGGTGCTGGCCGCGTTCGACGTGTGCGTGGCCTCGGTGCACTCGCATTTCGGGATGTCGCGCGACGAGATGACCCGGCGCTTCATCGCCGCCTGCGAAAATCCGTACGTGGACATCATCGGGCACCCGACGACCCGCAAGATCGGCAAGCGTCCGCCCGTGGACGCCGACTGGGACGCGATCTTCCGGGTGGCCGCGCGCACCGGGACCGCCATGGAGATCGACTCCTTCCCCGACCGGTCCGATCTGCCGTCCGACCTGGTGCGGCTGGCCAAGCACCACGGGGTGAAGTTCTCGATCGACAGCGACTCGCACGCGATCCCGCACCTGGCCAACCAGCGGTTCGGGGTGGGGCTCGCCCAGCGGGCCTGGCTGACCACGGACGACGTCATCAACACCTGGCCCCTGGACCGGCTCCTGGCATTCCTCGGCCGCTGACACCCGGCCGGCCGGTCGGCGGGCCGGCTGGGCGCGGGCGGCTTTCCGGCCAGCCTGGCCTTCGACTCGCCTGGCCTTCGACTCGCCTGGCTCTCCAGCCGGCCTGGCCTTCCGGCCTGCCCGGCTTTCGGCGGGACTGGCTTTCGACTCGCCTGGCTCTCCGGCGGGCCTGGCTCTCCGAGCTGCCTGGCTTTCCGGTGCGAGTGGCGTCGAGGCGGGAGGGTGTTGGAGCCGGTGGGTCAGCCGGCGGATCAGCCGGGGCGTTCGCTCAGGCCGGTGAGCCGGACCAGTGCGGCGAGCCCGTCCGCGCTGCCCGGCCAGTGCCGCTCCACGGCCGCCATTCCGGCCCGGCGGACGACCGATCGCAGGACGGCGGCGACGATGATGGCGTCGTCGGCGTACCCCAGCACGGGGATGAAGTCAGGGATGAGGTCGAGGGGGAAGGCCAGATAGGCCAGCAGCAGGCCGAGCTGGATCCGTACGCCACGCGGCAGGGTCCGGTCGGCGGCCAGCCGCCGTACGAGCCGCAACATGTCCGGCAGGAGCCGCAGCGACTCGCGCAGCAGCCCGCCACGCGGGCGGATCACGGCCAGCGCGACGACCAGCGCCAGCCACGACACCGCCAGCGCGACCACCAGGCCGATCACCAGATCCCACCACCACGTACCGGTCACGACTTCTCACCCTCCTTCGCCGGAAACGGCCAGGAAACGCCCGCCGCCCTACAAAGGATCCCGCACCTCACGAAGGGATCATCATGAACCACGCCATTACGACACGCCTCGCCGGCCTGGCCTGCGCGATGCTGACGTTGGCCGCCGCCACGCCCGCGACCGCCGCGACCTCGGAGGTCGGTGACGTACAGCAGGCCCTGGACGTACTCGCCCGGACCAGCGGGGTGGTGGGGACGATCGGGGAGGTGTATGTGGACGGGAAGCGCGTCGGCCAGGGGTCGGCGGGTTCGCGGCTCCTCGCAGGCAAGGGCGGGCGCGTCCCCGCCGGCTCCCGCTACCGGATCGGTTCGCAGACCAAGCTGCTGACGGGGACGGTGGTGCTCCAGCTGGTCAAGGAGGGCAAGCTGGGGCTGGAGGACAAGCTGAGCGACCTCCTGCCGGAGGCGGCGAGCCAGGACATCGTGGAGCGAGCCGACGAGATCACGGTACGGCAGCTGATCCGGCACACGTCCGGCATCCCAAACTGGTTTACTCCCGATCTGGTCGACATATACGACTTCACCACCTATTACCCGCCGATCGACCTGGTGAAGAAGTCACGCAGCCAGCCGCGTACCGGGGAGCCGGGCGAGAAGTTCTCCTACTCCAACACCAACTACACGCTGCTCGGCATGATCATCGAGAAGGTGACCGGCCGCTCGCTGGCCTCCGAATTCGCCCGCCGGCTCTTCGTCCCGCTCGGGATGAGCCGTACGTACCAGGCGGTCAAGCCGCCGCAGGGCATCGAGGGCCCGCACGGGCACGGCTACAGCACCGACGCCGAAGGCAAGGTGCACGACATGGACCGGCTCAATGCCAGCTACGGGAACGGCGCCGGAGGCGTGATCTCCACCTCGCGTGACATCAGCGCGTTCTACCGCGCCTTCAACCAGGGCAAACTCCTCCCGACGGCCCTGCAGAAGCTGCTCACCGACCCGCCGGCGAACGTTCCTTCCCAGCCGCCCCTGTGCGGCGGCGACCCGCAACTGCGGGTGACCGCGGGCGGCACCGCCAGCTTCACCTCCGTCACCTTCAGCTCCACTGACGGCCGCATCCAGTTCGCGACGTCCACCACGACGAACACCGAGAACCCCGCCGCCATCAGCCGAGCCATCAACCATGCGGCGGAAGCCGTCCTCTGCCCCGGCAAGTAGAACCGACCGCCTGCCGCCCACGCGCCCCCGCGAAAGCCAAGGCCCGCCGCCACCGCCGACCGACCCAGGCAACACCGCACCCAATCCAGCCGACCCCAATCCCGCCGACGAGCAGGCGCGACTCGCCGACTGAAACGCACAGCCAGCTGCCACCCGCGCCACCCCCGCCGCCCTGCGTCTGCCGGGCACGGTGGGGCGTGGTGCAGTGGGGCGGGCACGGCGGAGCGGGCGCCGTGGGGCGGGGCGGGGGGCACGGCGCAGCGGGGCGGGAGACGGCCGACCCGCGCTTCTCGCATGCCGCCGCCTACGGTCCCAGCGAGCCGACCGGGCGCGGGACGGTTGGGTGCGGGGCAGCGGGTGTCGATGTCGGTGGAACTGGGCTGGCGGGGGTAAGGGGCGGGTGGAGGGATGGAACGTTCCCGTGCTGGTCGGACAGAATTCGGCAACGAGGGACGCCCAGGACAGCCTGAAGGGATTAAATGGTTTACAGGTAGGAAATAGCTCTTACGGAGGCGGTGTCCATGAAGCAAGCACTGGCGACGATCGTGAAGCCGCTGCCCGACCACCTGTTCCGGGTGCACGGCGCGAGCGCGGAGATGCGGTGGGAGGCTATGTCGGGCCAGGGATACCACACTCCGAACGACCGGTTCTTCGTGCGCAACCACACCGCCACGCCGATCATCGACGCCACCACCTGGCGGCTGCGGCTGCACGGGGCGGGCGTTCGATGTCCGCGCGAGTTCAGCTACGACGAACTGCTGGCCATGCCGTCCCGTACGTTCGACGTGGCGATCGAGTGCGCCGGGAACGGGCGGCGCTTCTACGGCACGCAGCAGCACGAGGCCGCACCCGGCACGCAGTGGGGGCTCGGGGCGATCGGCGTCGCGCGCTGGCGCGGGGTGCCGCTGAAGTACCTGCTCCAGCAGGCCGGCGTGCTTCCGGGCGCGGTGGACGTGCTGGCGACCGGGCTGGACGCGCCGTTCGAGGGCTACGGGCACGTACGCCGGCCGCTGCCGATCGACAAGGCCATGGACGACGTACTCGTCGCCTATGAAATGAACGGCGAGCAGCTGCCCCCCGACCACGGATTTCCGGTGCGACTGGTGGTGCCGGGATGGGTGGGAATAGCGTCGATCAAATGGCTGGGTGAAATAGAAGTTTCAACGAAAGAGCTCCGCACGCCGTGGAACACGGTCTTTTACCCGGACGTCACGACACAGCCGGTGAAGAGCGCGTTCGAACTCGCCTGGAATGCGCGCCTGCCCCGCTACGGTCCGCACATCGTGCGCGGACGGTCATGGTCGGGGCAGGGCAGGATCGTCCGGGTGGAGGTCAGCTTCGATGCCGGGCTGAGCTGGCGGACGGCCGAACACCACGGACAGCACCTGGTCAGCGCCTGGCTGCCCTGGCACATTTCATGGGCTCCCCGGCGCACGGGAGCGCACGCGCTCATGGCGCGGGCCACCGACGAGAACGGAGTCACCCAGCCCCTGGTCACGCCGCGTCATCCGTTCGGGTACCACTTCGACGCGGTCGTACGGCATCCCGTCGACGTCGTCAATGGATAGATAATTGTCACCGACCGAGACTGAGCTGGACATTCGCTAAATGCTGGTACGGCGCACCTGAATTCATCTGAAAGACTCTCGCGGAAACCTTCCAGAAATCCCGTCGTGCGATGCTGCACGGATCACGGGAAAAAGGAGAGCAGATGCGCCAGCTGACCGCACTCGACGCCCAGTTCCTCAATGTCGAGACCGCGACCACCGCCGCGCACGTCGCCGGTCTGGCGATACTCGACCCGGCCGACGGCGCGGTCAACAAGGCCGCGCTGGCAGAGCTTCTCCTCGAACGCCTGCACCTGTCGCCCGCGCTCAGCCTCCGGCTCGCCGAGGTGCCGCTCGGGCTGGACCATCCGTACTGGGCGGAGGACCTCGAGTTCGACCTCGGCAACCACCTGTTCGAGCTGACGCTGCCCGCTCCGGGGGACGACTGGCAGCTTGCGGACGCGGTGGCGGAGATCCACGCGCGGCGGCTGGACCGGGCGCACCCGCTCTGGGAGATGCACCTGATCAACGGGCTGACGGACGGACGGGTGGCCGTCTACACCAAGGTCCACCACGCCGCCATCGACGGCGTCTCGGGCGCGGAGACGCTCGCCACCCTGCTCGACCTCACCCCGGACGGCCACCTCAAGAGGCGCGACCTCCCGACCGCGAGCGCCGACCGCCTCCGCCGCCCCGGCCGACGGCCGGCGACCGCCCCCGTCCACGCCGCGAACGACACCCGCCCCACGACCACCCCCACCCACGCCGCAAACGACACCCGCGCCCTGGCGGACGTCCCCGGGCTGGCCGCGATGCTGGCCGGGGCGGCCATGCGCACGGCGACCCACCCGGTGCGGGCCGTCCAGTCGGTGGTCAGGGCGGCCGAGGACCTCGACGCCATCCCGCTGGCGGCAGGCATCCCGGGCGCGAAGCTGATCGCCAAGGCCGCCCGGCTGGTCGCCGGTGACCGGCACGACCGCCCCGAACTGCCCAGCCTCGCCGTCCCCCGCACCCCGTTCAACGGCCCGATCAGCGCCCGCCGGCACCTGTCGTTCGGCTCGCTGTCGCTCAAGGACGTCAAGAACGTCGCCAAGGCCCACGGCATGAGCGTCAACGACGTCGTCATGACCCTGTGTGCCTCGGCCCTGCGGTCGTGGCTGCGGGAGCGCGACGCGCTGCCGGAGACGCCGCTGATCGTCGCCGTCCCCGTGGCGATCCGTACGGCCGGCGCCAAGGACCTGGTCGGCAACCAGATCTCCGCCATGGTCGCCCCCATGCCCACCAACGTCCCCGACCCCAAGGAGCGCCTCCAGGCCGTCGGCTCCGTCATGGGCAGGGCCAAGCGGCGTTTCGCGCTGGCCCCGGCGACCTGGCTGAGCGAGCTGTGCTCGGTGCTGCCCGCCCCGCTCACCAGCCTGGCCACCCCGGCGATCTTCCGCCTTGCGGGCATGGCGTTCCCGCCCATCAACCTCATCATCAGCAACGTGCCCGGCCCGCAGTTCCCGCTGTATCTGTGCGGCGGGAGGGTGCTGTCGTACTACCCGCTGTCCGTGCTGACCGACGTGAGCGGCGGCCTCAACATCACCTGCTTCTCCTACGACGGCATGCTCGACTTCGGCATCGTGGCCTGCCCCGAGCGCATGGACGACGTGTGGGGCCTGCTCGGCCACCTGCGCACGGCGCTGGATGAGTTGTTAGACGAGCGAGTGGGCGATGAGTTCCGCGACGGCGTCGGGATCGATCTGGTGACCGGTTAGCTGGCAGAGATTTTCCTGGTAGAGCAGGATGGCGGCGAACGTGGCCGCCGCCACCTCCAGCCTGGCCGCGTCCCCGCGCGCCCCGGGCAGCGCCAGCTCCAGCGCGAACCTGGAGCGCCTGATCAGCTCGCCGTTCAGCCGCCCGAGCCGTTCCTTGACCGAGCCGTGCGTGTCGGCCTCCCTGAACAGGATGCGCCGCATCGCCGGCGAGGCCCGCAGCGGCAGGCCGCGGGCGAGCTTGGACAGCGTCCGCGCGGGATCGCCCGGCACGGCGTCGACCTCCCGCCCCTCCTCGACCAGCGTGCGCTCGTCGACCAGGGCCACCAGGACGTCGATCTTGCGCGGGAAGTAGTGGAAGATCAGCCCTTTGGGCACTTTCGCGAGCCGCGCGATGACCGCGGTCGGGGTGGCCTCGTAGCCGCCGCCCGCGAACAGCTCCTCGGCCGCGTCCAGGATGCGCGTGCGCGCGTCACCGATCACCACAGCTCGCACCATAGCGTCACCCGCGACCGCCCCGCCATCCCGCGGAAGCGAGACCCACGTGTCCACCCGCCGCCGATCGGGGGGTGCCATCGGGCCTGCTCAAGGGCGGTGCGGATAATGGCGGAATGAGATCGATAGGCACCACGGAGCTGTCCGTTTTCCCGATATCGCTCGGTACGAATGTCTTCGGCTGGACCGCCGACAAGGAGTCCTCCTTCGCCGTCCTGGACGCGTACGTCGAGGGTGGCGGCAACTTCATCGACACCGCCGACGTCTACCCGTACTGGGTGACCGGCGAGTCCACGTCCGAAATGATCATCGGCGAGTGGATGCACGTGCGCCGCAACCGCGACTCGCTCGTGCTCGCCACCAAGGTCGGCATGCTGGAGGGCCTGACCGGGCTGGCGCCGGCGACGATCCGGACGGCGGTTGAAGACTCGCTGCGCCGGCTGCGTACCGACTACATCGACCTCTACTGGGCACACGTGGACGACCACGACACGCCGCTGGTGGAGTCGCTGGCGACGTTCGACGCGCTGGTCCACGAGGGCAAGGTCAGGTACGTCGGCGCGTCCAACTACGGCGCGGACCGGCTGGCCGAGGCTCTCAAGATCTCCAGCGACGAGGGGCTGACCCGGTATGTGGCGCTGCAGCAGCAGTACAACCTGGTCGAACGCGGCTACGAGGGCGAGCTGCGGGACGTGGTGGCCCAGGAGGGGCTGTCCAGCACGCCATACTTCGGGCTGGCCCGCGGCTTCCTGACGGGCAAGTACGCGCCCGGCGTGACGATCGACAGCCCGCGGGCCGGGCTGGCGGCCGAATACCTGCAGAAGGAGCACGGGCGCCGGGCGCTGGAGGCGCTGCTCAAGGTGGCGGCCGAGCAGGAGGTGGCCCCGGCCACGGTGGCGCTGGCCTGGCTCGCGGCCCAGCCGACGATCACGGCTCCGATCGCCAGCGCCCGTGACGTGACGCAGCTCCAGCCGCTGCTGGCCGCCGCCGAGCTGACGCTGACGGAGGAGGAGCTCACCCTCCTGGACGAGGCCTCCCGCGCCTGACGAATCGGACGGGCCGTGCCCGCAGGCCGTCAGCGGGCGCGGTCCGACAGGGAGAGGCACAGGGCGCGCAGGTCGGCGGCGTCCGGCAGGTGCTCGTCCATGACCGCCACCGCCGCCGCCACGTACCGCTCCGCCTGGGCCTGCGCGGCGGCCCGGCCGCCGGCCTCCTCGACGAGGCGGGCGGCGTGGTGCACGGAGTCCTCGTCCGAGATTCCCTCCGAGAGCAGGTCGGAGAGCTCGCGGGCGGCGGGGTGGTCGGCGGCGAGGGCCGCGAGGACCGGAAACGTCTTCTTGTCGCGCCGCAGGTCGGAGTGGACGGGCTTGCCCGTGACGCGCGGCTCGCCCCAGATGCCCAGCATGTCGTCGACGATCTGGAACGCCACCCCGAGATCGCGCCCGGTCTTCCACATGAGGTCGCCGAGTTTCGGAGCGCCGCCCAGGACCACCCCCGCCGCCGCGGCGGCCCCCAGCAGGCCGCCCGTCTTGCCCGCGACCATCTCCGTGTATTCGGCGATCGTGACCGCCTTGGGCCCGCGCCACGGCCGGTTCTCGAAGGCCATGTCCGCGGTCTGCCCGTTGACGAGCTCGATCAGCGCCGCCGACAGGTAGGTCATCGCCTCGGGCCGTCCCGCGAGCTGGCTGACGGCCAGGGCCAGGAGGGCGTCGCCGGTCAGGAGCGCCGGCCCCACCCCGTACGCCTTCCAGAGCGCCTCCCGGTGCCGCCGCCGTTCGTCGTGGTCGATGATGTCGTCGTGCGCCAGCGAGAAGGCGTGCACCAGCTCCACCGCCACCGCCGCCGGGAGGGCCGACTCGGCGGTGCCGCCCACGGCCTCGGCGCTGAGTATCGCGATGGCGGGCCGCACCCCCTTGCCGCCGTCGCCCTGGTGCGGCCTCCCGTCAGCATCCGACCAGCCCAGCGCGAACGCGGCCATCCGGGCGCCCCACGGATGCAGGACCGAGACAGCCTCGCGCAGAGCCGGTTCGAGCAGACCCCGGCAGCGGGCCACAGCGCCGCCGCCCAAAGGATGGCTGAGATTCAAACGGTGCTCCTACCCCGGTACGATCTTGAATCTACATGCACAAGCATGTGATACTCCACCCATCAATTGACATTTGTCAGGAAATGTCCACGGCGCGAGACGGACACGGTACGCGATGGAGGAAGCACTCGTGGCGATGGATGCCACCCCCTTCGACACAGAAGGACCGCCGCTATCCCTCCCAAACTACGACAAAGCGGACAAAATCCTAGTAATTACGATAAATAGCCGTCTAGCTGGCTCTTAGTCGTCTCTCGCATGTGGATCGAGGATCGCCGCCATGTCGTACGCCACGGAAACCTCCGTGACCAGCCCTCAAGTCGTCCCCTTTCATCGAGCCATCCGCCGGCTGGTGAAAGACCCGGTCGCCGAACTGGCCAGGATGGGCACCGAGGCCGCGGGACAGGTCGTCCGGGTCGATCTCGGCCCCTTCCGTCCCTATCTGGTCTCGCATCCGGACCATGTCCAGCAGGTACTCACGGCACAGTGGAGCAATTTCACCCGCGACGGCATGTTCTGGCGGCCAGTACGGCGCGTGACCGGCCGGGGCATCCTGCGCGAGGGCGACGAGTGGGTGACCGCCAGGAAGATCCTCCAGCCGCTCTTCACCGCCAGGTACACGGCCAATCTGGCCGAGGACATGGCCGACGCCATCGCCGAGCGCGTCCACGGGCTCGAGATCCACGCGCGGACGGGCGAGCCGATCGACGCCGCCGACCAGATGACGGCGATCATCAACCAGGCCGTGGTCAAGGTCCTCTTCGGCGGCCGCATCTCGCGTGGCACCGCCGAGCGGCTGGCGCCCGAGTTCGCCACCTGTGCCACGTCGATCGCCTTCCGGCTGCTCTTCCCGTTCGTGCCGTACTCCATCAAGGTCCCCGGCGATCGCGCGTACCTGAGAGCCATGAACAACATCGACGAGATCGTCTACCCCCTCATCGAGCAGGCGCGCCGCGAGGGTGCGAGCGAGGGGAGGACCGACCTGATCTCGGTGCTGCTCGCGGCCAGGCTGGGGCCGGACGGCAAGGGCGATATGCGGCAGGTCCGCGACGACCTGGTGAGCATGTACGCCACGGCGACGGAGACCACGGCGACGTCGCTGACCTGGCTGTGGGCTGTACTGCACGAGCATCCCCACGTCAGCGCCCGGCTCCACGAGGAGATCGCCCGCGTGGTGGGGAGTGACCCGGCACGGCCGGAGCACGTGCCCCGGCTCGCCTATCTCAACATGGTTCTGCAGGAGCTGTTACGGCTGTATCCGGCGGGCTGGCTCATCCCCCGCCAGGCGGTGTCGGACGCGGAGATCGGCGGTGTCCGGATCAAGGCCGGATCGCAGGTTCTGATCAGCCCGTTCACCACCCACCGTCTCGCGGAGTTCTGGGACCGGCCTCTGGAGTTCGACCCCGGGCGCTGGGCCGGTGACGGCGCCACGCCCAGGCACCGCTACGCGTTCTTCCCCTTCGGCGCCGGACCCCACTCGTGCCTTGGCCAGAACCTGTTCCGCATCGAGGCCCCGCTGGTCATCGCCAACCTGCTGAGCAGGTACCGGTTGGCGGTGACCAATCCCCAGCCGCTCACCGCCCTGCCGGGAGCCTCGGCGCGGCCGAAAGAGCAGATCATGCTGCGGCTGGTGCCGATCGAGCGGAGCGCCCGGTCATGAGCAACGCAAGCGTGACCGCCGAAGCGACGACCGACGCCGCCGCTCTCGCCGCCGAACTGATCGACAGCCTGATGCTCAGGCCGTGGGGACAGGTCTCGCCGTCGGTCTACGAGACCGGCCGAGTGGTCGCGCTGGCCCCCTGGCTGACAGGTCACCAGGAGCGGATCGAGTACCTGACCGGCACCCAGCGCCAGGACGGGGCATGGGGCGCGCCCGACGGGTACGGTCTCGTGCCGACCCTGAGTGCCACCGAGGCGATCCTCACCGCGCTGGCGCGCCAGGACCCGGGCACGGACCCCGATCGCCTCACCCAGGCGGCGGAGCGGGGCCTGCGTCTGCTCTCCGCATGGCTGCGCGAGCCGATCGACCTGCCCGACATGCCGGCGATCGAGCACATCGTGCCCTCGCTGGTGGCCCTCATCAACCGGCACCTGCAGAACCTGCCGGGCCACGCGCCGCTGCCACTGCCCGGGGGAATGAGCTACGACGGCCTCCAACGGGTCGTGTCGTGGATCGGATCGGGGAACGAGATCCCGGAGAAGCTGCTCCACGCCCTGGAGGTCGCGGGCGAGCAGGCCGGCGGGGCGCCCAGCGTCCGTCCGGCGGCCATCGGGACCATCGGGGCGTCACCGGCGGCCACCGCGGCCTGGCTGGGCGGGCGGGCGTCGGACGGGCCGGCCCGCGATCACCTGGAGGCGGTCGTCCGGCGCCATGGCGGCCCCGTGCCCGTCGGGCTCCCCATCACCGTGTTCGAACGGAGCTGGGTGCTGAGCTGGCTCGTCCGCGCGGGCGTGCCCGTCGAGGTGCCGCCGGAGATGGTGGCGGACCTCAGGGCGGCGATCGGACCTGCCGGGACGCCCGCGGGGCCGGGGCTGCCCGCCGACGCCGACACGACCTCCGTGGCGCTGTACGCGCTGGCGCTGCTGGATGCGCCGTGCGAGCCGGAAAGCCTGTGGCGCTTCCGTTCCGGCGCCCACTTCTCCACCTGGCCGGCCGAGCAGGGCGTCTCCGTCAGCGTCAACGCGCACGTGCTGGACGCTTTCGGCCAGTACGTGGCCCGCAGGCCCGCAGCCGCACCGCTCTACGAGCAGACGATCCGCGAAGTGTCCGCCTGGGTCCGCGAGCAGCAGCGCGCGGACGGGAGCTGGATGGACAGATGGCATGCCTCGCCCTACTACGCCACTGCCAGCTGCGCCCTGGCACTCGACTCCTTCGGAGGGGACGCATCGGACGAGCCGGTGCGCGTCGCGGTCGAGTGGGTGCTGGGCACCCAGCGGCCGGACGGATCTTGGGGCCGCTGGGACGGCACCGCCGAGGAGACCGCGTACGCGATGCAGACTCTGCTGCTGACCGCAGGCCGGACGGATCCGCGGCGCCTGCGCGCCGCGGCGGCGGGTGAGGAGTACCTGATGCGCTCGACCGACAGGGAGCATCCTCCGCTCTGGCACGACAAGGATCTCTACGCGCCGCTCGCCATCACCCGCGCCGCGGTGATCGCCGCAGCGCACCTCAGCCGGCGAGCGCGAGGGCGTCCCTGGCCGTCGGACGGTGCGCCGTTCTAGTCCATGTACGCGTCCACGTCCCTGGCCAGCTCCTGAACGGTGTACGCATGCGTGTCCCTGGCCATGTACCAGCCGCCGTTGAACGCGACGTTCCTGCGCTGGCCCTCCGCGATGCCCGCCAGCGGTTCGGGCAGCGCCGCGAGGGCGGCCAGGAATGCCGCATGGAGCTCGGCGTAGTGTGCGAAGACCCGCTCGACGGCCGCCTCCGTGGGCAGGCCCGCACGCTCCAGGATGAGGACGGAGCTCGGCTTGCCCTCGCTCCTCTCCCGCTCGAATGTCCTGATGTCGTTGACGAGCCGCATGCATGCCGCGCCGAGGGAGGTCACCCGGGCGATCGAGTCCCAATGCCCGGCGTCGGCGGGAGCGGGGCCGCAGATCGCCAGGGCGGCGGCCCACCAGGTGGGGTAGAGGATCGTGAGACTGCCGTTGGACACGTACTCGTCGTACGTCGGCCAGGGCTCCTCTCCCGCCGCCCACCTGCGCTCACGCATCATGGCGGCGCCGGCCAGCTCGAGCTGTCCCCGCAGATTGGCCGCGTGCGCCGCGGCACCCGAGTGCCCGCGGAAACGAGTGCACCAGGCCTGCCAGACGCGCAGGCCCTGCCCGAGGGCGTCCTCCGCGCTCGGCCGGGCCGGTGCGCCGGAAACCATCGCGCGAAGCCGCTCGAAGAAAGCAGTGATGTCGTGATGAGACCACTGCCCCGCTATGTTGTCGGCGATGTCGTCGAAAGCGAACAAGATCGTGATCATCGTCCCGAGATCCGCGATCTGATCCGGGCGTGCCCGCGGGAAGGTAGCGGCCGCGGACAGACAACTGAAGGCCAGCCGACTGGCCGCACTGTCACTGTCGGCGAGCAGGTCCGGGTACGGGCGCACCAGCCCGGTGGCCTCCGGCACCGCGGCGAGCGCGGCCTGGAGCACGCCGCTCCGGTCCTCGTCGGGGACGCCGGCGAGCTGGTGTGCTCCGTGGAGCAGACGATCCACGAGTTCATTACTGATAGTGAAGTACGCAGGCGGGACTGGGTCGCTCACGATGGAAGGATATCTACTTTGCGTACATTTGACTAATGTTGTCAAAAACGGGATATTTGTTGGCAAAGTGAATGGTGTTGCTTGAGGGGCACCCTGAGCTGCGCTAAGGTTCCTTGATCGACGGCGCCCGGTATGCCACTGCATGTCCTGGTGGTAAGCACTCGAAATGACTTTCACAGGGTAGGTACAATGGGTTTCCGCAATACACGACTGCGGACCAAAGTCACGGCTCTGCTTGTCTCGCTCGCAGCGCTGTGGGCCTTCGCCGCCTGGGTCACCCTTCGCGAGGGCGTCAACCTGCTCTGGGTCTCCCAGCTCGACTCGAGCATCATCTCGCCCAGCGAGCCGCTTCTGGTCGAGCTCCAGAAAGAGCGCCGGATCTCGGTCGTCAAGCTGAGCAACACGGGCCTCCGGTCCCGCAAAGATCTGGAAAGCCAGCGCAAGCAGACCGACCGTCTGCTCGCCACCTTCAAGGAGTCGGCGGCCTCCGGCACGGTGGACCTCGCGCTGGACGACGAGGGAGCCAAGCGGCTCGCCGACGTGCTCCGGGAGCTCGCCACCCTGAAGCAGACCCGGCAGGCCATCGACTCGGGCCAGATGAACCGGATCCAGGCGACGGCCACCTACGGTGAGATCATCGACTCCGTCTACAGCCTTTACGGTTCGCTGGCGACTCTCGACGACAAGACCCTCGCCAAGGACATCCGTACGCTCCTCTCCCTGAGCCGGGCACGCGAGGTGATCACCAGGGAGGACGCGCTCGTCGCCGGCGCGCTCGCCGAAGGCCGGCTGACCGCCACGGAGCACGCGCAGTTCACGCAGACCGTGGGAGCCTGGCGCGTCCTCGCCGACCAGGCCGCGGCCGAGCTCCCCGCCACGGAGAAGGCCGCTTACGACAAGGTGGCGAACGGCCAGTCGTTCACCCGTCTCAGGAGCCTGGAAACCATGCTGTCCGAGCAGGACCCGAGCACCGGGACCCTGCCGTTCGGCGCCGACCAGTGGAAGGCAACCACCGACCGGGCCCTGGCCGACCTCAACAATCTGGTGCTCGGCGCGGGCGACCGCCTGGTCGAGCGGGCCACCCCCGTCGCCGTCAACGTGATCATCCGGCTGATCCTGGCCGGCGGTCTCGGGCTCATCGCGGTCATCGCCTCGATCATTCTGTCCATCACCACCGCCCGTGCCCTGTTCGCCCAGTTGCAGAAGCTGCGCGACGCGGCGCACGAGCTGTCCGACGACCGGCTGCCCGGCGTCGTCGAGCGCATCGGCCGCGGCGAGGACGTCGACCTGGCCAAGGAGGCGCCCGCGCTGGACTTCGGTGACGACGAGATCGGCCAGGTGGGCCAGGCGTTCAACACCGTGCAGCGCACCGCCATCAGCGTCGCCGCCGAGCAGGCCGAGCTGCGCCGCAGCATCCGCGACATCCTGCTGAGCCTGGCCCGCAGGACGCAGGGCCTGGTCCACCGGCAGCTGACCGTGCTCGACGTCATGGAGCGCCGCGAGACCGACCCCGAGGAGCTGAAGGAGCTCTTCCGGCTCGACCACCTCGCCATCCGCATGCGCCGCAACGCGGAGAACCTGATCGTCCTGTCCGGCTCGGCCCCCGCCCGTACGTGGCGCCGCTCGGTCCCCATGGTCGACGTCGTCCGCGGCGCGCTGGCCGAGGTCGAGGACTACACCCGCGTCACGCTCATGCCCATGGGCGACGTCGTGCTCGTCGGCCGCGCCGTCGGTGACGTCATCCACCTGCTCGCCGAGCTGATCGAGAACGCCGTGTCGTTCTCGCCCCCTTACACGAACGTGCAGGTCAGCGGCCAGCTCGTGGCCAACGGGTACGTGATCGAGATCGAGGACCGGGGCCTGGGCATGAAGCCCGAAGACCTCGACGCCGCCAACGAGCGCATCGCGGACCCGCCCGAGTTCCGCATCACCGGCACCGCCCGGCTGGGCCTGTACGTGGTCAGCCAGCTGGCCAAGCGCCACGAGATCCAGGTGGTGCTCAAGGCGTCGCCGTACGGCGGAACGACGGTCGTGGTGCTGCTGCCGCAGGAGCTCGTACAGCTCGACCCCACGCCCGAGCCGCAGGACGGCGGTCGCCGCGAGCGGCTGCCGCGCAGGACGACAGCGGTGGCCGCGGCGGCCACCGGGGCGGCCAACGGGATGGCAACCGGCGCGCGGCCGGTCAACGGGGAGAACGTGCGCACGCTCAAGCCCGCGCGCCCGACCCCGGTCCCCGCGCCGGCCCCGGCGCCGGTCCCCCAGCCTTCCCCCCCGATCACCGCTGTGGAGACACAACCCGAAACGCCAGCCGAACCGGAGCAGAAGCCTGTGACCGAGTTCACGTCGAACGGGCTGCCCCTCCGGGTGCCCCAGGCCAACCTGGCGCCAGCGCTGCGGGACGACACGCCCACGCAGCCCGACTTCGAGGAGGACGATGACGAGCGCTCGCCGGAGGAGATCCGCGCGATGATGGGATCTCTGCAGTCAGGCACCCGTCTTGGCCGCACCGAAGCCGCCAAGATGCTGGATGAGCAGTCTGGAGATGAGGCATGACCCCTACCTCCGGCACCGACCTGAACTGGCTGCTCGACGACCTCGTCGGCCGTGTCAAGGAGGTCGAGCACGCCATCGTGCTGTCGTCCGACGGCTTGCTGATGGCCTCCTCCGCCGCGTTGCAGCGGACCGACGGCGAGCACCTGTCCGCCGTCGCCTCCGGGCTGCAGAGCCTGGCGAAAGGCGTCTCGGACCACATTTCCGGCGGCTCCGTGCGGCAGACGGTCGTGGAGTGGAAGAACCAGTTCCTCATCGTGACCACGGCGGGCGAGCGCGCCTGCCTGGCCGTCCTGTGCGCGCAGAACGCCGACATCGGGCTGGTCGCGTACGAGATGGCGATGATGGTGGCCCGCGTCGGCCAGTACCTCACCTCGGGCGCCCGCAACGCCGAGGCCGTGGCCAGGAGCGACCGGTGAGAGGCGCGGACGAACCGACGGATGAACACTGGGTGGATCCGGAGATCATCCGGCCCTACGTGGTCACCCGCGGCCGCACGCAGCCCGTGCACGGCCGGTTCGACCTGATCTCCATGGCTCTGGCGGTGGGCCCGCCGCCGGGCCCCGACGCCGGGCTCGACCCGGAGCACCTGCGCATCCTCCAGCTCTGCCGCGAACCCAAGTCGGTCGCCGAGATCGCGGCATACCTCGACCTGCCGGCCGGCACGATCCGGGTGCTGCTCGGCGACCTGTTCGACCGCGAACTCGTCTCTGCCCAGGAACCACAATCCGAGGTGGACATGCACGACATGAAGATGTACAGGGCGGTGCTCGATGGTCTTCGCTCGCTCTGAGCGTCCGCGCCTGCCGACGGCGATCAAGATCCTGATCGCGGGCGGCTTCGGCGCGGGCAAGACGACGATGGTGGGCGCGGTCTCCGAGACCCGGCCGCTGCGCACCGAGGAGGTCCTGACCGATCGCGGGATAGGCGTCGACGACCTCACCTCGGTGGAGGCCAAGCGCACCACCACCGTGGCGATGGACTTCGGCCGGATCACGCTGGGCAACGACTACGTCCTGTACCTGTTCGGCACGCCCGGCCAGGAGCGGTTCTGGTTCGTGTGGGACGAGCTGGCGGAGGGGTCGCTGGGGGCCGTCATCCTGGCGGACACGCGGCGCCTGGCCGACTGCTTTCCGTCGGTCGACTATTTCGAGCGGCGCGGGACGCCGTTCGTGGTGGCCGTAAACTGCTTCGAGGGGTCACCCACGTTCGAGCTGGACGAGGTACGGCTGGCGCTCCAGCTCAGCCCCTCCGTCCCCATCATCCTGTGCGACGCCCGCAAGAAGGACTCGAGCCGCGAGGTCCTGATCGCCCTGGTCAAGCACTCGGCCCGGCTGCGCGCCGAGCCGGTCGGCAGCTAGCCCCCGGGAGGCGCCCGGTTCATCGGGCGCCTCCCGATGTTCTTCAGCGGAAGACCCGTCCCACGTCCCGCGTGATCCATTCGATCTCCTTGCGGCGGCCCGCCGTGGCCGACGACTGCCCTGTCGAGAGCAGCGTGGTGCCGGCCGACGCCGAGGGCCGGCTGGCCCTGTGCCCGATGGAGTCCGAGGAGTACCGGGCCGGGCTGGAGGACGGCGCCGTGACCGTCCTCAAGGCGCTGCGCTCGAGCCGCCGCTAATTGCCGTCAGCCGGGACGTAGGTCAGGTTGAGCACGCCGGTCTCGAACGTCTCCGACTTGACCAGCTTCAGGGCGTGCGTCGGGCCGTCCTCGAACAGCCGCTGTCCATGGCCGACGGCGATCGGGTGGACGAGCAGGTTGAGCTCGTCGAGCAGCCCGTTGGCCAGCAGCCACCGCACGGTCGTCGCGGAGCCGGACACCTGGATGTCGCCGTCGATCTGCTCCTTGAGCTCGCGCAGCTTGGCGGCGACGTCGCCGTTGACGACCGTGGTGTTCTCCCAGTCCGCCTTCTCCATGGTGCTCGACACGACGTACTTGCGAGCGGCGCCGAAGGTCGCGGCGATCTGCTTGTCGCTCTCGGCCGACGTCCAGTACGCGGACCACTCGTCGTACAGCTTGCGGCCCATCAGCATCGCCCCCGCGCTCCGCATGCCCGCCTCGACGACGGCGCCCATCTCGTCGTTCCAGTACGGGAAGTGCCACTGCTCGGGCGACTCGACCACGCCGTCGAGGGAGATGAAGAAGCTCGAAATGATCTTGGCCATGGTTCCGTTTCCTTGCGTCTTGGAGGAGTTCGCCCTTTCGGCGTGCTCAGAGCATAGGCAGGACGGAATCCGCAGATCTTGTACAGAAGCGACAGCGCCTGCGCCCGCATGCCGGTGGCACCCTGACTCCCGTGACCATTCGCATCCTCGACGTCGGCGGCGGCACGGGAGTGCACGCGCGATGGCCGGCCGTGGCCTGGCCCGCCCTGGACGCCGCCGGGGAAGGAGAGTTCGACCGGCCGTCGTACCGCCGCGTTAGCTCAAGGGGCTCTTGCGGGCCACCAGCACTTTCCCGCAGCACCGAGGCGGGCTATCTGACGATCTACGGCGATCATCCCCCTTTGCCCACATCGGCGTGATCGATGTGATACGTGTGGATCTCATGCGTGATCATCGCGAGGAGCCGGTGTGCAGCCCCTGACGACGTCCGATCCGCGCGAGGTCGGACGGTACCGCCTGATCGCCGAGCTGGGACGGGGCGGCATGGGCCGGGTGTTCCTGGGCAGCGGCCCGGACGGGCGGCTGGCCGCGATCAAGCGGGTGCGTGCGGAGTTCGCCGAGGACGACGAGTTCCGGGCGCGGTTCGGGCGCGAGGTGGAGGCCTCCCGCAAGGTGTCCGGGGCCTACACGGCGGCGGTGATCGATGCCGACGTCCACGCGCCCACTCCGTGGCTGGCCTCGGTGTTCGTGCCCGGTCCGTCCCTGCGCGAGGCGGTCGACGCCGTGGGGGCGCTGCCCGAGAGATCGGTGCCGCGGCTGGCCGCGGGGCTGGCCACGGCCCTGATGGCGATCCATCGCGAGAACCTCGTGCACCGGGACCTCAAGCCCTCCAACGTGCTGCTCGCCGACGACGGCCCCCGGGTGATCGACTTCGGGATCGCGCGGGCGGCCGACAATGACGGGCGCAGTCAGGTGACCAGCACCGGCTGGCTGATCGGCTCGCCCGGGTTCATGTCCCCGGAGCAGGCCGAGGGGCGGCCGGCGACGCCTGCCAGCGACGTGTTCTCCCTCGGGGCGGTGCTGGCCGTGGCGTGCACGGGCCAGGAGCCGTTCGCCGGGCCGGCGGCGCCGCAGATCCTGTACAACGTGGTGCACACGGAGCCCGATCTCAGCATGGTCCCGGAGGGGCTGCGCCGGATCGTCGAGGGGTGCCTGGCCAAGGATCCGGACCTCCGCCCCACCCCGGGCCAGTTGCTGGACTCCATCGGCCGGATCGCCCCTTCCGCGCAGCCGTGGCCCGCCGAGGTGCACGAGCTGATCGCGCGGCAGCGCACGGAGCTGGCCCGCTTCCTCGATCAGACCGCGCCGCTGAGCAGGCGCTTGAACGGCCATCACGTCCACCGGGAAACCCGCGAGTACACCGAAAAGGCTTTCGAGGTGTCGTGGACCGGCAAGGAGCCGATCACGGACTACGCGAAGCGGCATCGCCTGCACATGTGGTTCTACGGCACGCTCGCCCTGGTCATGTTCGTGCTGTCGATGCTGGCCGACGTTCCGGGTGATCCGATCATGACCGGATTGTTCGAGACCTCCAATGAGGTGCGCTGGGGCATGCTCGCCGTCAGCCCGTTCCTCTATCTCGCCGGGTCGGCGCAGGCCACGGCCGCGGCTCGCGGCGTCCAGCGCCGAATGGCGGCATGGTCGCTCCGCATCGGCCCGCAGGGCATCACGGCCGGCGGCGGACCGCCCGTCCCGTGGACGGCGATCGAGGCGGTCCGGCTGGGCCCGGTGAAGGCCAGCCCGCTGTACCAGGGAAGCGCGGCCTGGCCGTACGTGTTCGACGGGCTTCACGTGAAGCTCGGCACGACGTCAGCCACGCCCGATCCGCCGGCCGGATGGCCGTCGCCGGGAGGTGGGCCGAGCGATCGTTCCGACGGCTGGATCCCGATCTGCGTCCTCGGCCCGCTGACCGCGCAACAGCGGAGCGAGCTCGACGCGGCGCTCGCCCGGCACGTCAGCGCAGGGTAGCGGTGAAGGTGCGGCCGTGGGCGTGGCGGGTCGTCGCCTGGACGACGGTGCCGCCCGGCACGCGCCGTACCGTCACTCCCTCGTCGGCCGACTCGAGCCGGCGGGGCGCGCCGGGCAGGACGACACTGACGCTGTCGCGTTTCATCGTGGGGTCGGACAGGGCGACGACCGTACGCTCGCCGGACTTGACGATGACCGAGACGGGGCCGTCGACGATCAGCTGCCCGGCGTGGCGGGGGCCGTCGGAGAAGACGTTGGCGGCGACGATCCCGAGCGTCTTGTGCCTGACGGCCTGCACGTGCCGGTCGTTGGCCAGGACGGTCAGCGGGCCGTCCGCGTAGCGGCGCAGGCGGGCCTCGGTCGCGTTCGGGACCAGGGCGTAGGCGAGGGCGGGGACGTCGCCGCCGGCGGGGTGGGTGATCGAGGCGGTGAAGACGTTCTTGGTGACGCTGGTGTCGGGGTTGGACGTACGCACGACCCTGCGGCTGCGGGTCACCGTCTCCAGCCCGGCCACGACCGGCTGGCGGGTGAGGAAGGCGTACCCGATGGCGGTGGCGCGGGTGCCGTTGGCGTAGCGCAGCCAGCGCGGCGGCGTGGTGTCGCCCGGTTGCCAGGCCCGGCCGCCCCAGCTCTCGCCGGTGAGCGCGACCGCGTCGCCCGGGGCGGCGATGCGGCTGTCCACGGTGGTCACCGCGGCCCGGCCGCCCTGACCGGAGACGCCCGCGGCCAGCACCACGATCTCGTCGTCGAACATGAACCAGGACTTGGTCGCGCGGGCGTTGCGGTAGGCGACGAAGTCGTCGGGCAGGATGCCCGCCTGCTTGGCGGTGTAGGCGGCGTCGTCGGACTGGACCATGCCGGCCGCTCCGTACGCGCCGAGCGTCGCCCCGCCGGAGAAGGCGTTGCCGGCCTTGGGGAAGTACACGTAGGTGTTCTGGGACTCCGAGGAGGAGGTGAAGTTCAGCGGGTGGCCCGGGTTCTCGTACCAGAGCCGGCCGTACAGCTCGGGCACCGTCCGCCGCTCCTCCACCGGCGCGGTGACCCCGGCCAGCCGGTACGGCGAGACGGCCGTGTAGTAGTCGACGCCGAACACCGCGCGCTGATCCTCGCCCGCGAGGTAGAGGTAGTACGCGCCGTCGCCCTGGAACCAGGGCATGAGGTTCTCGCCGCTCATGTACTCGTATTTGCTGATCCGCTCAGAGCTGCGCGCCAGGGCGAAGGCGTAGCCGGGGCGGCGGTGGACGGTCCTGTCCATGGAGTTGAACGCCACGCAACGCGCGGACGGGTTGAGGTCGGCGGCCGGGATGGCGGAGTCGGCGCGGATGGCCGCGTACCGGGCGACGCTGACCGGGGAGACGAAGGCGGCCGTGTCGGCGGCCGGCAGGAACCTGACGTACTTCTTCAGCGCGAGAGCCTCGGCGCCCTCGACGTGGTCGGCAAGGTCGGCGACGGCCTCCACGACCACCCCGACGTCGGCGTAGCCGGTGGTCGTGCGGGAGGCCGCCCGCCCCTTGACGATCTCCATCATCCAGCCCTCGAAGATCAGCGGGGCGAAGCCGTCGGCGACCCAGCGGTACACCACCCCGGCCAGCTCGGCGGCTCCGCCGCTCGTCGCGCCCTCCAGCATCTTGAGGGTCTGGACGACGCGGGTCAGCAGGATGCGCCCGTAGGAGCCGGTGTAGGCGACCGAGTGGTGCTGGATGAAGGAGCCGTCGCGGTAGTAGCCGTCGGTGTTGCCGTGCTGGAGGTTGTAGGGGTCGATCGTGGCGAAGACGGTGGCCTGGTCGGTGATGGCCTTGCCGACGCGGGCGTCGTCGCCGGTGAGCGCGCCCTGCAGGATCCGGTTGGCGGTGATGTCGGCCAGGTTCGCCCCGGTGTGGAAGCGCGAGTCGAGGTCGACGTCGCCGTTCTTGCCGTTGCGCAGGTAGGCGTCCATCGAGGCGATGTACGTCGCCGTCAGGTCGGGCCGGTCCGCCCGCACGCGTTCGGCCAGCAGGGCCAGGGTCCTGCTCACGTGGGTGGGGATGCCGATCTCCCAGTTGTGCCAGTTGCCGTAGTAGCCCGCCGACTGGTCGCCGTAGTAGCGCTCGTGCAGCCACTGCAGGCCGTCGAGGACCCGCCGCTGGACGGCGGCGTCACCGTCGAGCCCGCCGCCCGGCGTGCGGGCCGCGAGCGCGATCTCGTACAGGTACTGGTACGCCAGCCGCAGGTTGACGTCGTCGGTGCCGAGCCTCAGCCCGGAGAACAGCTCCCCGGCGCCCGCCTGGTCCATGGCGGTCAGCCGCTGCCGGGCGGTCGCGGTGATCGACGCGAGCTTGGCGGCGACCTCGGGCCGGGCGTTGACCTCCGGAGTGCCCGCGAAGATCGCCACGGTGTTGGCGAGCAGCCGTGCGTGGTCGATCCCCGCGGCGGCGCGTGCAGGGGTGGCCGCGGCGAGCAGACCGGCGGCGGGGAGCAGGGAGAGAACCTGGCGGCGAGACATGTGCGGCACGGCGAGCTCCAGGCCGTTGGGGGGATATGCCGGGCTCACCATACATGATCCCTTTCGCCGGTCCGGGGGACGCGAAACCCGTGCTCCCAGTCCGGCGACCCGTCAGGGCTGGGCGACACCGAGGTTGACCGGCAGGGACAGCGGGCCGATCGTGAAGAACGACGGGGAGTACGGGATGTCGTCGGGGTCGATCGCTAGGCTGAGCTCCGGCAGCCGCCGGTACAGCGCGGCCAGCGCCAGCCGGCTCTCCAGCCGGGCCAGCGGCGCCCCGATGCAGTAGCGCGGGCCGTGGCCGAAGCCGAGGTTGCCGGGCTGCTCGCGGGTGATGTCGAACTCGTTCGCGCTCTCCCCGTACTCCGTCGGATCGACGCCGCTCGCCTGGTAGACCACACCCACGGCCTGGCCCTTGGGGATGTGCACCCCGGCGATGGTCACGTCCTGCGCCGTGAATCGGAAGCTGGTCATCATCACCGAGTGCCGGTAGCGCACGGTCTCCTCGACCACGTCGGCCCACCGGTCCTCCGCCTTGGCCAGCGCGAGCTGGTCGGGGTGCTGGGCCAGCACCACGATGGCGTACCCGAGCAGGTGGACGGTGGTCTCGTGGCCGGCCACGAGCATGATCCACAGTACGCCGACCAGTTCGTCGGTGGTGAGCTTGTCGCCCTCGTCGCGGGCCTGGACCAGGCCGGAGGTGAGGTCGTCGCCCGGCTCCCGCTGCTTGCGCTCCACCAGGTCGTGCAGGAAGGCCTGAAGGGCGTTCTGCGTCGCGAACGCCACCTCCGGCGGAGTGGTGTGGGCGAGCAGCGTGGAGGTCCAGTTCCGCAGGCGGAGCCGGTCCTCGGCGGGGATGCCGAACAGCTCGCAGATCACCCACATCGGCAGCGCCTCGGTGAAGGCCGGCACCAGGTCCACGCCGTCGCCGGCGGCCACCACCTCGTCGAGCAGCTCGTCGATGATCTGCTGGATCCGCGGCTCCATGGCCTGCACCCGCGACGGCGTGAACGCCCTGCTGATCAGACCACGCAGGCGCCTGTGGTCGTCACCGTCCATGGTGGACAGGTGACCGCCCTGGATGATGGCGCGCAGCGGCCAGTCCTCGGGGATCGATCCGTCGTGCAGGGCGGGCCAGTGCCGGGGATCCCTGAGGAAGGTCCTGTTGTCGCCGGCGAGGATCTCCCGTACGGCCTTGTGGGTCAGGGCCAGGTAGGCGGGCACGCCCCCTGGGAACTCCACCTCGACCACGGGAGCGATCTCCCGGAACCGGATGCAGGTGTCGAGCGGGTTCTCGTCCACGGCGGGGAACGAGGGGAGGTTTGTCGTCATTTGCCGCCCTTGGGGGAGAAAGTCGGGAAGTGACCAGCGATCACCATGAAATATCCGTTGCGATCAAGAAACAACAGGGATCAGTGATCAGTGACGTGATGGTTACCTTGCGTTCGCCCGCGCTGGTGGCGGGTTCAGGGCGATGCGCTCTCGGCCGACCAGTGGGCGAGAGCCGCGCGGGCGGCGCGGGTGAGGGGGTGGTCGGCGCCTGAGGCGCGCTCGCGGACCGGGAGCAGGTCGGCCAGGAGCCGGGCGGCTGCGGCCGGGTCGCCCACCCGGCCGGTGAAGTCGGCATGCAGTTCCCTGGCGAGCAGGGTCTCATTGGGGTGCTCCTGCCCCCAGGCGCGTTCGAAGAGCGGGATGAGCTCCGCGAGGCGATCGCGTGCCTGCCGCCCCTCCAGCAGGATCACGACGTGCGGCAGCAGGCGGGCGTAGGCGGGCCGTACGGCAGGGTCCGCGGGACGAGCGGGCAGGCAGCCCTCCAGCGCCGCCGCGGCCCGCGCCCGTAGCTCGGCCCGCCGCGGGTCGTCGAGTTGGTGCAGCGTGACCGCCTGTACGAGCCGGTGCACCGAGACGCCGTCATCGACGAGATCGACCATGCTGAACGAGGCCAGCACCCCCAGCGCTTCGGCCGTGTCCAGTTCGTCGGCGTCCACCGCGCGGACCAGCACGTCGCGCGGCAGGTCGTCAGGGGCGAAGCAGGCCAGCAGGTCGAGCAGGTCGATGGCCAGCGGGCCGATCTCCTCCATCCGGGCACGGGTGACCGCCCATGCCCTGGCCACGAGCCGTTCAGGATCGCCGCCGGCCGGGGCGGCGGCGTACATGCGCGTCGGCGAGGCCCGCAGCAGGTCGCGGTAGCGGCGTACGCCGATGCCGGGGGTGTGGGCGATGTAGGCGCCTGCCTGGGCCAAGGCCAGCGGCAGGTCCCCCAGTTCACCGGCCAGAGCGTCCAGCCCTTCCGAATCCGGGGAGCCCGTGAGCTCAGCCAGCAGGGAAACGGCCGCCTGCCGGGACAGGACGTTCAGGGTGATCGGGGTGCACAGGTCGTGCCAGCCGACGGTCCGCCGGGTGGTGACCAGGACGTGCCCGCCGTGCAGTCGCCCCAGATAGGGCCGCAGCGAGGCCGCCTCGACGATGTCGTCGAACACGAGCAGCCACCCAGGATGGGCCGCCAGCCAGGCCATGGCCCAGGTGACCGCCTCCTCGTTGGTGGCCCGGCTCGCGGCGGACGACGCGGTGCCGGACGCGATGCCGCGGGCCAGGTCGGCCACGCCGTTCTGCAGCGTCTCCGGGGTCGCGGCGTCGATCCACCAGATGAGGGAGTAGTGGCCGCGATTCCTGTCAGCGTACTGAAGTGCCAGCTGGCTCTTGCCGACCCCGCCGAGCCCGCACACGACCTGGACGGTCAGCCGTGCTGGGTCGTCGAACGCGCTCTGCAGCCCGGCCAGCTCCTGCTCGCGCCCGACGAACACGCGCGGCGCGGGGCGGGGCAGCGCCGCCAGCCCGGCCGGCACCCGTAACCGTGCGGCTTCCGGCAGGGGCTGCGGCGCCGCCGCTTCTCCGGGAACGGCAGGAGACGTCGAATCGAGGGACCGGCGAGCCAGGACGAGCCCGTACACCGAGCCCCCGAAACCGGCCACCCCGACGAACGCTCCGATCACGCTGGCCAGTTTGTCGGCGTTGTCCAGCCCCGTACGGAAGAACAGCACGCCCAACGCGAGGAACACCACGCCGGACGCGAGCGCGCCGGCCCAGGAGATGACGTGCCGCCTGTTCGCCATGCGCTCATCATCGCCGCCCCCGTCCTCCCGGCACCACGGCAATTCCTCCCCGGAGGCCGGTGGGGTCAGGCCGGTGGGGTCAGGCCGAGGGACGTGATCAGGGCGATCATCTCGTCGCGGTAGATCGCGGCCGGGTCGCTCATGAGCGTGCGCAGGTGGCCGTAGATCTCCAGGGCGACCAGGCCGTGCATGCGGCCCCACACCCGTAGCGTGAGCGCGACCGCGTCCGGCGGCAGGTCCGGGAACGTGGCCTGGATGTCCGCCGCCAGGCCGGGGTCGAAGTCGGACCAGGTGTAGGCGCCGGGGCCGGGGCCGGTCCAGGCCGCCGCGACCAGGCCCGTGAGCCCCCGGCACGCCCGATGTTCGGCCTCCTTCGCCGGGCCGTCCTCGGGGGGCTGGTAGCCGGGGACCGGGTCGCCGTAGATGAGGCGGAAGCCCTGCGGGTTGACCAGGGCCCACTCGCGTACGGTCTGCGCCCAGGCCAGGACGCGGCCGCCCGGGTCGGCGGCGGGAACGGCGTCGCGGGCGGCCTCCGCCCTGTCCACCAGGGCCGTGTAGAGGTCGCCGATGAGCGTGGTGACCAGGTCGTCGCGGGTGGCGAAGTAGCTGTAGATCGCGCCGGCCGTCATGCCCATGTCGCGGGCGATGGCACGCAGCGAGATGGCGTCGGGACCGCCGGCCGCCATGAGCTTGAGCGCGATCTCCTTGATCTCCGCCGTGGTCTCCGCGCGCAGCCGCTCGCGCCTGCTCATCGTCGTCTGATCACCCACGCTTGACAGTCTACAGCGTTTGGCTACTGTTCCCCGTGTGTAAATTGAACGGCGTGTAGAAAGTCTTCGCCGTGTAAGAAGAGGGGATTCCGGAGTGACGCTTGCCGCTTCTCGCGCGCCGACCGACGTGGGCCGTTCCGGGCCCAGGCTGGCGCTCTTGGCGTTCACCCAGCTCATCGTGGCTCTTGACTACAACATCGTTTACGTGGCGCTGCCCGACATCGGGGCGGCGCTGGGCTTCAGCGCGCGATCCGTGCAGTGGGTGGTGAGCGCTTACGCCATCGGGCTCGGCGGGCTGCTGCTGCTCGGCGGCCGGGCGGTGGACAAGCTCGGCGCCCGGCGCACGTTCATGCTCGGACTGGCGCTGTACGGCGTGGCCTCGCTGGCCGGCGGGCTGGCCCCCGGCTCCGGGGTGCTGATCGCCGCCCGCGCCGTCCAGGGCGTCGGCGGGGCGCTGCTCACCCCGGCCACGCTCGCCCTGATCTACCGGGGGTTCGAGGAGGGGCCCGCGCGCAACCGGGCGCTGGGCGCCTGGGGCATGGCCGGCAGCGCCGGGCTGGCCGCCGGGTCGCTGCTGGGCGGCGTGCTCACCAGCGCCCTGGGCTGGGAGTGGGTGTTCTTCGTGAACGTCCCGCTGGCCGTCGGCGCCGTCCTCGCCGCACCCCGGCTGCTCCCCTCCGACGGCCGTCCCGCGTCCGGGCTGCGCGGGTTCGACGTGCCGGGCGCGCTGCTGGCGACGGCGGGATCGACGCTGGTGGTGTTCGGCCTGGCGAGCGGGCCGGAGGCCGGATGGGGATCGGCACGCGGCGCCGGGTCGCTGGTCGCGGGCCTGGCGCTGCTGGGGCTGCTGGTCCTGGTCGAGGCGCGGGGCCGGGATCCGCTGATCCCGCTGCGGCTGGTCCGGCGGCGCGGCCCGGCCACCACGATGGTGGTGATCGCCGTGTTCCAGGGCACGCTGGGCGGCGCCTACTACGTGCTCACCACCTACCTGCAGCCGGTCCTCGGCTACAGCGCCCTGGAGGCGGGGCTGACTTTCCTGCCGCTCACCCTCGTCTGCATGGCCGCCGCGCTGAAGGCCGCCCCGGTGATGCTCGGCCGGTGGGGCGTCCGTACGACGCTCAGCGTCGGCATGCTCGGCGCCGGAGCAGGGATCGCCGTGCTGACCGCGGGCATGCCCGCGGGCGGCGGCTTCTGGACGCTGATGCCGGGCAGCCTCGTGTGGGGATTCTTCGGCGGCGTGGCCTTCGTCGCCCTGTTCGCGGCGGCCGGGGCCGGGGTCGCGCCGGAGGCGCAGGGCGTCGCGTCGGGCCTGGCCAGCACGGCCAAGGAGGTCGGCGGCGCGATGGGGCTGGCCGTCTTCGTCGCCGTCGCCACCGCCTCCTCCGACCTGTTGGGCGGTCTGCACGCGGCCGGCTGGGCCGCCGCGGCCGCCACCGGTCTGGGCGGCCTCGCCGCCCTGGCACTCGAACCGAACCGAACCACGGAAGGAATCACGTCATGATCGACGACCTCATCGGCAAGTACCTGGACGTCTGGAACGAGCGCGACGCCGCCGCCCGGGACCTCCTGATCAAGACCGTGCTCACCGACGACTCCGTCTACTCCGACCCCGACTACGCCGGGCTGCGCGGGCACGCCGAGCTCTCCGAGGCGATCGGCCGCGCCCAGGAGAACTTCGGCGACCTGGTGTTCACCCTGGGCACGCTGATCGGCGCCCATCACGACACGGCTCTGTTCACCTGGCGGCTCGGCGCGCCGGGCTCGGACACGCCGGTGGCCACCGGCTACGACGTCGTGGAGTTCGCGGGCGACCGCATCAGCCGCGTGGTCGGCTTCTTCGGATGAGCCTCCTTGTCAGGCTGGATTGACAGCCATGCGTTTGTCAGTCTAGCTTGACAAGCATGCGAACTCTCACACCTGCCGGCCCCGCCCCCATCGCGGGGCCCGGCGACCCGACGCCCAGGCGGCTGCTGCTGTGCGGGGTGGCCGCCGGGCCGCTGTTCGTCATCGCGTTCCTCGTCCAGGGCGCCCTCCGCCCGCACTACGACCCGCTGCGCCACCCGGTCAGCTCGCTCGCGCTCGGGCCGGGCGGCTGGGTGCAGGCGGTCAGCTTCGTGGTGGCCGGGCTCCTGACGCTCGCCTTCGCCGCCGGGCTGCGGCGGGCGCTGCGAAGGGTCTGGGGCCCGGTCCTGGTGGGGGTCTGGGGGGCCGGCCTGATCTGCGCCGGGGTGTTCACCGCCGATCCGGTCAGCGGCTATCCGCCGGGCACTCCCGATCTGCCGGCCGAGTACGGCAGCGCGCACGCGGCGTTGCACGACTACCTCTCGCTGGCGGGATTCGTGGCGCTGATCGCGGCCTGCGTGGCCTTCGGGGTCGGGTTCGCGCGGGACCGGGAACTCGGGTGGGCGGCGTACTCGGTCGCCAGCGGGGCCGGGTTCACGGTGGCGATGGCGCTGGCCACGGTCGCCTTCAGCCAGAACCCGGCGCTGGTCGCCCACGGCGGGCTCTTCCAGCGCGTGGCGGTGATCATCGGTTGGGCCTGGCTGACCCTGCTGGCGCTCCGGCTGCTCAGGCGGCGACCCGCCGGGCCACGAACACCGGTAGGACGACCGCGCCGACCGTCATGATCACGATCCCGGGACCCGAAGTCCCACGGGTTCGTGGCCGCCGGGTGGCCCTGGGCCAGGTGCGCGATCCCGGCCGCGAACATCAGCAGGATCGCCAGCCCGTACGCCAGGAAGATGACGTTCACCACGTTCTGCGTCAGCCGGAAGCGCAGGACCGCCAGCACGGCCGCGAGCAGCAGGATCAGCCCGCCCTGGGCCGGCACGGACAGCTCCCCGAGCGCGGGGAAAGGCGCAGGGTGTCCCGCCGGCGCTTGGCTGTAGTGCGGCTCGCCCCGCACGGGGAGCCACCTGCGGCCGTCACGCCGGAGGGAGCGCCCGGGTCGGGCCGCGGGTCCTCGTCGTCGGCCATGGCGGGCCGCGGCGTGGAGCCCGTCGGCCGAGCACGGGCCCAACTTCGCGAACTGGAGCTTCTTCGGCCTGGCCGTGCTGGCGCTGCTGGGCGTCGAGGTGCCGCTGAACATGAAGGTGGAGATCAGGCAGGAGCGGGCCGTGACCCGCTACCTGCTGTGGGGGTCGCTGGCCGTCATGGTCGCCTACCTGATCGCCACCTGGGCCGTGATGGTGTCGGTGCCCGCCGGGGAGGCGGCGAACATCACGGCCGTGGCCGAAGCCGTGGGGACAGGGCGGGGCGACTGGGCGGGCGGGCTGGTCGCGCTCGTGCTGTCGGCCATGTCCTTCATCATCACCGTCGTCTACGACTCCTTCGCCCGGCTGATCTTCGTGTCCGGACTGGACCGGCGGCTGCCGAAGGCGGTCAGCCACGTCAACGCGCAGAAGGTGCCGGACGTGGCGGTCTGGATCCAGACCGTGCTGGCCGGGGTCTTCACGGTGGCGGCGTTGGTGGTGGTGCCGTTCGCCTCGGCCACGCCCGCTGATGCGCAGACCGAGGTCTACAACGTCCTGCAGGCCGCGGTCACCGTGATCTGGTGCCTGTCGATCGTGGTGCTGTTCGTGGACGTGCTGATCATCCTGCCCCGTTACCGCGACCAGTTCGAGGCGCGGCGACTGGCCTCGCCCGCGGTGTTCTGGGCGGCCTCCGTCATGGGGGCGCTGGCGTCGCTCGTGGGCGTGGTGGGCACGCTCTCCGGGTCGTGGACGCCGCTGATCCACACTAGAAGAGCTTCTATGCTGCTACCAGCAAACCTTTCCGCTATCCGTGGTCGCGCCTCCGCCGTCCACCGAATGGTGGAAGTCAAGGGCGGCGAGTGTCGAATAATCGCGGTTCTCGGCGCTCGCTGGTGCGGCGGTGAGCGCGAGTCCAGCGCCGGTGAACGCTAATGCCGCGGCTAGAGCGAGAACGATCTTCCGCACTTTACCTCCTGCTGCTTGTGTCTCTCGGTCTCCTGTTATGGACCATACGGAGAGCTGGAATGCCGGACTATCCGGTAAGTGAGCGGCCTTCTGCGCGATCCGGATACCGAACCCCCGATCCCTACTGCGACGTGCTGCGCAAGCTCGCCGAGGGCACCCGGCGGGACGGTCACGGCTGGCAAGGCTGGCATATCCCGGACAAGGCAGCCATCTCGCGTGCTCGTCACCGCCTGAGCAGCGAGGTGATGCGGGAGCTGTTCCTGCAGGGCGCGGGCTGGCCCGCCATGGAGGTGACCTGCTCTGGCGCGTCAGCCGACGCGGGCAAGGTCACGCTGTTCGGCGCCGAGATCGCGTACGGGATGTGGTTCTGGCTGGTCGGCGGGATCGCGCTCGCGTCGCTGCTGGTGGGCGCCCTGCTGTAGCTGGTCGGGCGCCGGGCGCCCGCCTGAGGGCAGGCGGCACGGCGAAGGGCCCGGCCTCGCGGGAGACCGGGCCCTCGGGTGCAGGCGCCTTCGGGGGCAGGGGGAGGCGCCTTCAGGGGGGAACGTCAGTGCTGGGTGGCCTTCTCCGCGCCGACGCCGGTGAGGGAGCGGACCTCCATCTCGGCGTACTTCGCCGCGTTGTACTCCTTGCTGAGGATCGTGCCGAGCCACCCGCACAGGAAGCCGATCGGGATCGACAGGATGCCGGGGTTGCTCAGCGGGAACCAGTGGAAGTCCACGCCGACGATCAGCGCGCTCGGCTTGACGCCGGCCGGGGGCGGCGGCGCCGAGACCACCGGCGAGAAGATGACCAGGACCAGGGCCGAGATCAGGCCGCCGTAGATGGCCGAGACCGCGCCCGTCGTGTTGAACCGCTTCCAGAACAGGCTGTAGAGGATCGCGGGCAGGTTGGCCGAGGCCGCGACGGCGAAGGCCAGGGCGACCAGGAAGGCCACGTTCTGGCCCTGGGCCAGGATGCCCAGGCCGATCGCGATGGCGCCGATGACCAGGGCGGAGACGCGCGCCACCACGACCTCCTGGCGCTCGCTGGCCTGGCCGCGCTTGAAGACGTGCGCGTACAGGTCGTGCGAGAAGCTGGAGGAGGAGGCCAGCGTGAGGCCCGCCACGACGGCGAGGATCGTGGCGAAGGCGACGGCTCCGATGAGCGCCAGCAGGATCGTGCCGCCGACCGAGCCGAAGATCTCCTGGCCGATGCGTTCGGCCAGCATCGGCGCGGCCGTGTTGCCCGCCGCGTCACCGGCGACGATCGCGGTCTTGCCGACCAGGGCCGCGGCGCCGAAGCCGAGGACGAGGGTCAGCAGGTAGAACACGCCGATGATGCCGATGCCCCACAGGACCGACTTGCGGGCGTCCTTGGCGGTGGGGACGGTGTAGAAGCGGATGAGGATGTGCGGCAGGCCCGCGGTGCCGAGCACCAGCGCCAGACCCAGGCTGATGAGGTCGATCTTGCCGGCCAGCCCCTGGGCCTCCGTGCCGTACTTCAGCCCGGGGATCAGGAAGTTGCCCGGGTTCGCCTTGGGGCCGCTGGTGGTGGCGGCCTGGCCGAGCAGGGCCGACAGGTTGAAGCCGTACTTGCCCAGCACCAGCAGCGTCACCAGCGCGGCGCCGCCCATCAGCAGCACGGCCTTGACGATCTGCACCCAGGTGGTGCCCTTCATGCCGCCGAAGACCACGTAGACGATCATCAGCGCACCCACGCCGACGATGGTCCACGCCTTGCCCGCCGGGGAGGTGATGCCGAGCAGCAGGCCGACCAGCGCGCCCGCGCCGACCATCTGGGCCAGCAGGTAGAAGATGCTGACCACGATGGTGGACACGCCCGCCGCCGTGCGCACGGGACGCGGGCTCATCCGGAAGGCCAGCACGTCGGCCATGGTGAACTTGCCCGAGTTCCGCATCAGCTCGGCGACCAGCAGCAGCGCGACCAGCCATGCCACCAGGAACCCGATCGAGTACAGGAACCCGTCGTAGCCGGACAGCGCGATGATGCCGGCGATGCCGAGGAAGGAGGCCGCCGACATGTAGTCGCCGCCGATGGCCAGCCCGTTCTGCACGCCGGTGAACGAGCGCCCGCCGGCGTAGTAGTCGGCGGCCGTCTTGGTCTGCCGGCTCGCCCAGAACGTGATCCCCAGCGTGGCGGCGACGAAGGTGAGGAAGAGGATCATCCCCAGGGTGTGGGAGCTCACTTGGTCTTCTCCTCAACCTCGTGGCGGAGCTTGTCGGCGATCGGGTCGAGCTTCTTCTCGGCATGCCTGGCGTACGCCCACGCGATGAGGAACGTGGAGACGAACTGCAGCAAACCGAAGACGAGGCCGACGTTGATCTCGCCGAGCAGCTTGATCCCCATGAAGCCGCGCGCCCATCCGGACAGCACCACGTAGAGCAGGTACCACGCGAGGAACGCCACGGTCATCGGGAACGTCCAGGCGCGGAATCGCCGTTTCAGATCCTGGAACTCACTGCTCTCCTGAACTTCCTCATAGACCGATGCGTCATGTTCTTTAGTAGTCACGAGACCTCCACTGTGATGCGGATCACGCCCAACGTAAGAGCGCAACCTACCCGTCGTGGAGGCCCCTGGTGACGTTGTTCGGCGAGTCGCTGGGGTCCGGCGATTAGTTGGGGATGGGTTGCGGTGAAAGGTCTGTTGCGTGCGACGAGCGGTTGATCGCCCCTTTCATCGGGGTTCTTCGAGGGAGAGCGCGAACAGGTGGAGCTGGGGCCGGGTGAGCGCGGGCAGGGTGAGCGAGCGCAGCTCCCTGGCCGGGTCGAGCGCCGCCTGCGCCTCGAACAGCCCGACCCGCAGCGAGTTGACGCCCGTGCGGCCGTGGCGGTGGGTGCAGCGGAGCACCTCCGTGGACCCCGCCCCGGGCCGGCCGCCCCAGTCGGGCAGGACGAACGGCACCTGCGCGGTGGTCCCGTCGGCGTACGCGGCGGTCAGCGTCGAGGTGACGGCCCCGGAGCCGGCCGCGCCCAGCAGCCGGACCTTGGCGTACTTCCCGGACGGCACGGCGATCGTCTGCCCCTGGCCGACGACGTTGTCGGCGGCGCCGTCCCCGTACGCGGGGAAGACGAAACTCAGGCCCTCGTGGACGAGCGGCCCGGCGGGCGGCAGCTCCTCGGCAGGATAGGTGTAGCCGGACCCGTCGAAGTCGCCGTCCGTCATCGCCTCGTGCGTGGAGACGCCGTCGTTGCCGAAGTACGCCGACAGGTCCACCGGCGTGGTGCGCCCGGGAGGCGGGACCGGCGGCAGCCCCCAGGCGTTCCCGGGCTTGCTCACCGGCACAGGTCCGATGACCGGGTCGGGCCGCGCGCCCGTGTGGACGAGCACCTCGCTCCCCCTGCCCAGGGCGATCTCCACGACGCCCTCGCCCAGGTCCTTGACCGGAGCGGGACGGCCGTCGGACAGCACGGCCGTGACCGGCCCGTCGAGCCCGTGCTTGAGCCTGAGCGGCGCCCCGGCCAGGCTCCTGACCCGGACGAACGAGGTGCGACCGCCCTTGCGCACGGCCGAGACCAGGAACGCGCCCTGGGTCCGGAAGTCGTGGATCGCGACGTCCGCCCACGAGGCGGGCACGGCCGGGAAGACGCGGACGATCCCGCCCCAGCTCTGGCAGAGCATGTCGTGCAGGGACTGGGCGGCCGACAGCGGCGTCTCGATGACCGGCCCGGCCTCGGCGTAGTGGGTGTTGGCCGTGCACGGGTAGCGGCCGGCCGGGTCGAAGAACCGGTCCAGGTAGGACAGCGCGGTGTCGCCCCGGCCCATCATGGCGTAGAGCGAGGCCGCGCCGGTGTAGCTGTAGCCGCGGTGCGCGCTCGTCAGCGACTGCCAGTGGGCGACCGACTTCTCGATCAGCTCGCGCTGCTCCGGCTGGTCCCAGTTGACCAGATAGAGGGGGTAGATCATGAGGAGGTGGGAGTAGTGGCGGTGCGACTGCGCGTACGGCGTGTTCGCGCCGATCATGAAGCCGTTGGCGTCGGCCGGATAGTCCACGAGCGTGGCCAGCACCTCCCGCCACCTCGCCTTGAGCGGGTCGTCGATCCCGAGCCGCTCGGCCGACTCGATCAGCGTCCGGCAGCCCCACCGGATCAGCGCCAGGTCGTAGTTGGTGTCCTGGGGCGGAGTGACGGGGTATTCGGGTGAGAGCGTGCTGGGCAGGTGCAGCCTGCCGTCCGCGCCCGCGGTCAGGAAGTGCAGGTAGTAGTTGATCGCCCGCCGCAGCAGCGGGAAGACCGTGTCGCGCAGCAGCCTGTCGTCCATGGTGTGCCGGTAGGTCAGCCACACGTTGTGCAGCGCCCACGTGAGGTCGCCCACCTCGGCGCCCGAGCCGGGCGTGCCGACGCTCCGGTTGGCGAACATGTCGGAGCTGCGCCCCACCCCGGCCGAGTCGGCGCGGTAGGCGGCGGGCACGTTGGCGACGAGCTGGTCGCGGTTGCGGTCGAGCGTGCTGGTGAGCGAGTCGAGCTCCAGGTGGTTGGAGCCGTGGATGAGCCAGTACTCGAGCTGCACGTTGAGGTTCCACCACACCGCCGGCCACGGGGTGGACTCCAGCCAGGGGCCGGTGGTGGCCATGACAGGCCCGCCCGTCCGGCCGGCGGCGGCGACCTTGTAGAGCTGGATCCAGTAGAAGCTCTGCAGCCGCTGGTCGGGCAGGGAGACGAAGCTCTTGCCGTAGAAGTCGTGCCACCAGTCGCGGTGCCGCTTCTTCATGATCCCGTACGGCGGCGCGTTCCGGATCCTGGCGAGCGAGCTCTCCTGGGCCTCGGTCGCGGACGGGAAGCTGTGGCCCACGGTGACCAGGAGCGTCCCGTCCTTGACGCGGTAGGCGGTGGCGGTCTGCCCGCCGCCGGTGAGCGGCTGGAGCACCTGCTCGACGTCGCCCGCGGTCGCGGTGGTCCACGGCGGGTTGGGCGTGTAGCCGCTGGGCGGGGCCTCGGAGACGGATCGGGGGCTGACGGCCTCCTCGGGATGGAACGTCCAGCGGACCTGCTCCTCGCCGTCGACCTCCGCCTTGGCGACGAGGAGCTCGTCGTGGATGAACGCGGAGAAGGACAGCGTGCCCTTGTCCGTGGTGACGGTGCCGGTGACCTCGGCGTCCCACAGGCTGAGCCGCCAGTCGACGGCCGTGATCGTGCCGACCGGGTCGAGGGTGACGTGGCCGACGGGCAGGCGGCAGGTGCCCCAGCCGCTGCCGAACTGGGGCCGGTGATCCTGGACGCGGCCGTGCTGGACGGTGAAGCGGATCTTGTTCTGGCCGGGCTCCTGGTAGACCATGCTGCCCAGCAGGCCGTCGCCCAGGAACGGGCCCTCGTGCCAGGACCTGGGCAGCTTGCCCCAGAGCAGGTCCTGGCCCTTCATGAACTCGGCCCAGCGCACGCGCTGCCGTAGTTGCCAGCCCGGGGCCGGTCCGGCGTGCCCGCTTTCCGCGAGCGCCGGGGCGGCGGGGACGAGGGCGAGACCTAAGCCGCCGAGCACGGCACGGCGGGTCGGATCGTGAGAGGGGGGTGTCATGCGGGACCTCACAGACGAGACATCGGGTCTTTCGCCTGTATGACACGCAAGATGACCTTAGTCAAGGGCGGTCAGCCGAAATTCATCCGATGCATCACCCCTTAACGGCGCCCGCGGTGAGCCCTTCGACGATGTAACGGCGGATGGCGGCGAACAGGACGAGGGTCGGCAGCACCGAGATCACGGTGGCCGCGGCCATGGAGCCCCAGTCGATGTCGTACTGGGTGATGAAGGAGTTCATGGCGACCGGGATGGTCTTGGCGTCCTCGCTGTCGATGAACGTGATCGCCAGGAACAGCTCGTTCCAGCACTGCACGAACGCGAAGATGAACGTGGCCGCGATGCCCGGCAGCATGACCGGGATGACCACCCGGACCATGGCCACCAGCCGCGAGGCGCCGTCCACCTGGGCGGCCTCCTCCAGCGCGACCGGCACCCGCTCGTAGAAGCCGCGCATGATGATCGTGGAGAACGGCACGAGCATGGCCACGTACACCAGCATCAGCCCGGCCAGCCGGTTGAGCAGGTCGAGGTCGGACATCAGCAGGTAGAGCGGGCCGAGCGCGATGAACAGCGGGATCATCTGCGTGACCAGGAACGCCAGCATCAGCGCGCCCCGGCCGGGGAAGGCGAAGCGGGCGAGGGTGTAGCCGCCCAGCACGCCGATCGCGGTCACCACACCGGCCGCGACGAGGGAGACGAGCAGGCTGTTCAGCAGGTACGCGCCGAAGTCGGCGAACGAGAACAGGTCCGCGTAGTGCTCGAACGTCACGTTGCCCGGCCAGTACCTGAGCGGCATCGAGAAGATCTCGGGCTTGGGCTTGAGCGAGGTGACGACGATCCAGTAGAGGGGGAAGAGGGTGATCAGCAGCCAGGCGCCCAGCACGACGACCTTGGCAGCGGTCGCGACACGTCTCATCGGGATTTCTCGAATCTCGTCGCGTTCAGGTAGAAGACGCTGAAGGACAGCAGCAGGCCCAGGATGAGCAGGCCCACCGCGCCCGCCCGGCCGTAGTCGCCGCCGATGACCTGCTGGATGAGGAAGGTCGTGATGATGTCGGTGCCGCCGGCCGGGCCGCCGCCGGTCATCGAGTAGATGAGGTCGGGGAAGTTGAGGATCCAGATGATCCGCAGCAGCACGATGAGGGCGAGCGTGGGCCGGATGTGCGGCAGCGTCACGTGCCAGAACTGCCGCAGCCGCGACGCCCCGTCCACGTCCGCGGCCTCGTACAGCTCCTTCGGCACCGACTGCAGCGCCGCCATGATCATGATGGCGAAGAACGTGACGCCGTACCAGATGTTGGCCACGATCACCGACGTCATCGCCCACCCGGGGGTGGCCAGGAAGCCGATGCGCTGGTCGATGAGGCCGGTCTTGAGCAGCAGGTCGTTGATCACGCCGAACTGCCCGTTGAACATCCACCGCCACAGCAGCCCGATCAGGAACCCCGACATGGCCCAGGGGAAGAACACCCACGCCTGGTAGAGGCCCCGGCCGCGGAAGTGCCGGCGCAGCAGCAGCGCCAGCCCGAAGCCAAGGAAGAACTGGAAGAAGAGCGAGACCACCACCCACGTGCCGGTGTTCCGCAGCGCCGTCCAGAACCGCTCCTCCGACAGGACGGCCCGGAAGTTCTCCAGGCCGACGAAGGGCGTAGAGGTGATGTCGAACAGGTTGTAGCGCTGGAAGGCGATGACCGTGCCGCGGATCATCGGGTAGTACGTGAACAGGGCCACGAAGACCACGCCGGGCAGCAGGCACAGGGCGATGAACCTGGCCCGGCGGGCGGTGAAGAGCCTCATGAGACCTTCTTGGCCTGGTCCGTCCAGAAGGCGTCCCACGACTTGAGCACCTCGGCCGTGGTCTTCTTGCCGGTGATCAGGGCCTGGACGTCACGGTCGGAGTCCACGAGGAACTGGCTCCAGCCCGGGTAGTCGACGGGCCTGATCGTGATCACCTGCTTGGGGTCCTGCTGGGCCTGCAGGTACGCCTTCCACGCGCCCTGCGAGAACTGCGGGTCGCTCTGGGCCTGCTTGGAGATCGGGATGAGCGAGTTGCCCTTGGCGAAGGCGATGCTCTGCTTGGCCTCCGACAGGAACTGGACCAGCTTGACCGCCTCCTTCGGGTGCGTGGTGAACGAGGTGGCGCCCCAGCCGGCGTAGCCGACGGGCTGGAAGGCGTATCCCGACGGGCCCTTGGGGATCGGGGCCGTCGACCAGGCCGTCATGCCGCTGTCCTGGACCGTCTTGATCACTTCGGGGTCCTGGATGAGCATGCCGGTGACTCCCGAGGTGAAGCCCTGGACCATCTCGGGGTAGCCCCAGGAGACGGAGTCGGGCGGCGACGCCTCCTTGAAGATCTTCACGTAGAGGTCCATGGCCTGGGCGGCCTCGGGCGTGGAGAAGATCGTCCGCTTGTCCTTGAGATAGAACGATTTTTCGGGATTCAGGGCTTCGCCGTTGTACGCGCTGATCATCATGACCGCGTAGTCGGCCCCGCCCTTGCCGCCCCGGAACGAGTAGCCGAACCGGTCGCCCGAGGTCATCTTCTTGCCGGCCTCGTAGAGCTCCTGCCAGGTGGCCGGCGGCTGCGTCATGCCCCAGTCCGTACGGAAGAAGATCGTGCGCTCGTAGAAGCCGTACGGGATCAGGTATGCCTTGCCGCCGACCTCGACGGCCTTCTTCTGGGCCAGCTCGGTCAGGTCCGACCAGCCGGGCCACTCCGTGGTGGGCAGCTCGGCCAGCCAGCCGTTGTTGGAGAAGGACTTGGCCGTGTGGTCACGTACTTCCAGCACGTCCAGGTCCTTCTTGGTCTGCAGGATCTGGGTGATCTTCTGGTCGGCGCTGTCGAGTGGCGGCGAGATCAGCTCCACCTTGATGCCCGGGTTGGCCTTCTCGAAGTCCTTCAGCAGCGTTTTGATGAGCTTGGTGCGTTCGGGACTGGTCAGGCTCTCGATCATGCGGAGCCGTACCTCTACCGGGGACGACGAGCCGGAGCCGCAGCCCGCGAGCAAGAGCGTGGCGGCGGCCGCGGCCGCCAGGAGGGGGGTTCTCATGCTGAGCCTCCAGCTTCAGACAGCGCTGTCAGTCACGCTAGGCGACCGACCCCCTCCAGCGCTAGACCGAGATCCTTGATCAACGTGTCCGCGGGCTCCAGGCCGACCGAGAGCCGCACGAGGCCCACCGGGATGCCCATGGTGGCCCGCACGCTTTCCTCGGTGGACAGGGCAGGCGCGTTCACCAAGCTCTCGAAACCACCCCAAGAAACCCCAATCCTGAAATGTCGCAACTTATCGAGGAAAAGGCTGACCTCCTGGCGCGACTCCGTGTCCAGCACGAGGCTGAACAGGCTGGAGAACCCCGACATCTGCCGCTTCGCGAGGTCGTGCCCCGGATGGGACGGCAGCCCGGGGTGGTTCACCGCCCGCACGGCCGGATGTCCGGTCAGGAACTCGGCCACGGCCAGCCCCCGCTCCTGGTGCGCGGCCATCCGCACGGGCAGCGTGCGCAGCCCCTTGATCACCTTGGCCGCGTCGTGCGGCGACATGGCGGCCCCGTAGAGCTGGTACTCGGTCAGCGCCAGCGGCCTGATCAGCCGGGAGGGGCCCACCACGACGCCGCCCACGAGGTCGCTGTGCCCGCCGATGTACTTCGACAGCGAGTGCACGACGAGATCCACGCCCATGGTCAGCGGCTTCTGGAAGATCGGCGTGGACCAGGTGTTGTCCATCACGCTCACCAGCCCGCGCTCCCGCGCCCACGCCGTGACTTCGGTGATGTCCACCACGGCGTAGGCCATGTAGGAGGGGGACTCGAAGTAGAGTAGACGGGTGCTCGCCCTGATAGCGCTGTCACACTCCGCGAGGTCGTTCACGTGCGTATGCGTGACCCCGAACTTCTCCAGGTAACGCAGGAACTGGGTGGTGGGCCCGTACACTGCGCCCAGCACCAGCACGTGATCCCCGGCCTTGACGAGCGAGGAGATGGTCGCCGAGATGGCCCCCATTCCCGACCCGAAACACTTGGCACGCTCTCCCCGCTCGAGCGCGGCGAGCTTACGCTGAGCGAGATCGACCGTCGGGTTGGTCCCCCGCCAGTAGACGTACCTCTCGTCCTCGTTCCTGATCGCCTCGCCCAGCTCCTGCGCGGTCCTGAACGTGAACAGCGAGTTCTCGAACACCGGCGGGTTGACCGCGCCCAACGCCCAGGGCTCGTCCTCGCCCAACCGGCCACAGATCCATTCGTCATCCATGGGGGCAGACTATGACAGCCAGGGATCTGGGTGACCGGACGGCCTCGCGGGGCGAGACCCCGGGCGCCCGCAAGCCCACCATGGCCGACGTAGCCAGGCACGCGGGGGTGAGCCTCAAGACCGTCTCCCGCGTGGTCAACCAGGAGCCGCACGTCAGGGCCTCGCTGCAGGAGCGCGTGCAGGCGGCCATCAGCGCGCTCGGCTACCGCCGCAACGAGGCCGCCGCCCGGCTGGCCAGGGGCGCGACCATGCTGACGCTCGGGCTGGTGATGGAGAACATCTCCAACGAGTTCTACTCCCGCCTGGCCGCCGCCGTGGAGTCCGCCGCGGCCCGGCACGAGGCGCTGGTGGTGTTCGGCTCGTACGAGGAGAGCGCCGACAAGGAGCGCATGCTCATCGAGTCCATGTACGCGCGGGGCGTGGACTCCCTGATCGTCGTCCCCTCGGCGGCCGACCACTCGTGGCTGGCCGAGCACGCCTCGCTCACCACGGTGTTCGTGGACCGCGTGCCCCCGGGCCTGGAGTCGGCGGACGTGGTGCTGCTGGACGACGTGCGGGGCGGCCGGGCCGCGACCGAGCACCTGCTGGCCCGCGGCCACCGCCGGATCGCGCTGGTCTCGGACGACGAGGGCATCAGCTCGGTGCACGACCGCGCCACCGGCTACCGCGCGGCCCTGCGCGCGGCCGGGCTGACGGCCGACGACGCGCTGGCGGTCCGCGGGCTCTTCGACCCGTGGCGGGTCTCCCACGAGGTGAACCGGCTCCTGGACCTCCCCGACCCGCCGACGGCCTTCTTCGCCACCAACAACCGCGCCGCGATCGGCATCCTGCAGGCGCTGCGGGAACGTGCGGAGCGGCCCGCGTACGTGGGCTTCGACGACTTCGCCCTGGCCGACGTGTTCAACCCGGGGGTGACGGTGGTCCGCTACGACACGGCCCGCCTGGCCCGCAGCGCGGTGGACCTCCTGCTGAACCCGTCGCCGTCGCCCCGCCGCGTCAAGGTCCCGGTCGAGCTGGTGGCCAGAGGCTCGGGCGAGCTGCCGCCGTTCTGAACACCATGCGTGAGCGGTGTTCGTCTCGCTAGGGTCGAGTTGTGCCTCTTCCCGCCGCCGACCTGGCCCGCCTCCTTCGCAACCGGCCGGAGCTGGCCGCCGTCCCCTCCGCCGAGGCGCTCGAACGCCTGCTCGCGGCGCCGGAGCTGGCCGTGCCCGCCCTGCTGGCGCTCGACGCCGACTGCCACCTCGTCAGCCAGGCGCTGCAGATCCTGGGCGGCGAGGCGAGCCGCGCGGCGCTGGCCGAGCTGCTCCACGACCCCGGCGACCGGCTCGGCGAGACGATCGAGACCCTGGCCGCGTGGGGGCTCGTGACGCTGAACGGGAGCACCGTGACCTCGCCGCACCGGCAGGGCCTGTGGGCGAATCCGTTCGGGCTGGGCCGGCCGTTGCGCGAGCTGACCGCCGAGGATCTGAAGTCCGTGGTCAAGGGCTTGGGCGGCAGGCCCAAGGGCCGCAAGTCGGAGCTGCTCGCCCAGGCGGGCGAAATCGTGCGCGACGGCGAGGCCGTCCGCGCCCGCGCCGCCGCGTTGCCGCGCGAGGCGGCGGCGCTGCTGGAGTCGATGGCGGACGGGCAGCCGGTCTTCCAGCACGCCGTCTGGTACGGCTCCGGCGATGCCGGCCATCCGATCACGCGCCTGGCCGAGGCCGGGTTCGTGGTGCGGGACGGCTGGGAGTACGAGATGCCCATGGAGGTCGCGCTCGCGCTGCGCGGCGAGGGCTGGAAGCCGGAGCTCACGGGCCAGCCGGACGTGCCGTCCGTGGAGGTCACCGGGCACCCGGACGGGCTCGCCTCCGCGTTGGCCGCCGTCGACCAGGTGGAGGCGCTGATCGAGCTGACGGGGACGCAGCCCATCGCCGAGCTGAAGGCGGGCGGGGTGGGGGCGCGGGAGCTGAAGCGCCTGGCCAAGGCGCTCGACGTTCCCGAGAAGGCAGTCGTGCTCTGGCTCGACCTCGCCTTCGGCACCGACCTGATCGCCTCCGAGGCGGGCGAGAGGCTGGCGGGCACCACGCTGGCCGATGAGTGGCTGGGCCTGGACCCGGCCTCGCGATGGCAGGCGCTGGTGGAGTCCTGGCTGGCGATGCCGCAGGCGGCCACGTTCCGGGTGACGGGCTGCTGCGAGGAGCACATGACGCCGCAGGCGCCGCCGTACCAGTTCGAGTGCGGGGCCGGCGAGATCCGGCGGGCCGCGCTGCGCGTCCTGCAGACGCTGCCTCCCGGGCGGGGATCGAGCCCTGAGGGGTTGCTCCCGGCGGTGGACTGGCGGACGCGGGCGGTCAAGGAGTTCGCGCCGGCCGCCACCGCGTTCGTGGCCGCCGCCCTGCGCGAGGGCGAGCTGCTCGGGATGGTCCATGAGGGAGCGCTGACCGAGCTGGGCCGCGCCCACCTCGACGGCGCCGGCGTGGCCGGCCGCTTCCCCACGCCCACCCACACCGTGACCCTGCAGAACGACCTGACCGCGATCGTGTCGGGGGTGCCCGCGCCGCAGCTGACCGCGTTCCTGAACGGCTGCGCCGACCTGGAGTCACGCGACCGGGCCAGCGTGTGGCGCTTCTCGAACAAGAGCGTGCGCCGGGCGCTGGACGCGGGGACGACGGCCGACGGCCTGCTGGAGGAGCTGGCCCGCGTCGCCGCCAAGGCCGTCCCCCAGCCGCTGCGTTACCTCGTCACCGACGTCGCCCGCAGGCACGGCGCCGTCCGCGTCACCTCCGCCGCCGCCGTGGTGACCGCGGAGGACCCGGCGCTCATCACCGAGCTGTGCGGGACCAGGGCCCTGCGCAAGCTGGCGCTGCGCGCCATCGCCCCCACGGTGGCCCTCAGCGCCCTGCCTCCCGACGAGACCCTTCAGCTGCTGCGGCAGGGCGGCCACGCCCCGGTCGCCGTGGCCCCGGACGGCACCATCAAGGCGGAGCCGCCCCAGCGCCACCGCCTGCCCGTGGAGCCCGACCCGGCATGGGACGCCACCGCGATCCTCCAGGGCGGCGAGCCCGGCACGCCCGCCGAGGCCCTTTCCGTGGCCTCCGTCACCGGCGAGCCGATCGTCATCGTCTGGCAGCGGCGTGAGCATTACATGGAGGACATCGAGCTCACCCGCGGCACGGTGTCCGGCTACTGCCACGACTGCGGCACCGAACACACCTTCCAGCGAGGCCGGATCAAGGAGGCGCACCTGCCCTGATCGTCGGCGGATCACGACGAGCGGGGGCGCCAGTCGCCGCGGTCGAGGTCGAGGTCCTCCGGGGTGTGCAGCCTGACCATGGTCCTGGCGACCCCGGGCGGCACCCGGTGCGGGGTCAGGAAGGACACCGACACCATCACCGCGAACGCGATCGGCACCGTCCACGCCGCCGGCTGGCCCAGTAGAGCCCCGGCGGGCCCGTCGTACGGACCGGCGACGATCGTGACGAGCACGGCCGCGCAGGCCAGCCCGCCGCCCACGAACAAGCCGGCCAGCGCCCCCACGGTCGACAGGCGGCGCCACCAGATGCCCAGCACGAGCAGCGGGCAGAACGACGAGGCCGCCACCGCGAACGCCAGCCCCACCACGTCCGCCACGGGCAGCGCCCGCGCCCACAGCGCCAGGGCCAGCGGCACCGCGACCGCCATCAGCGTGGCGATCCTGAACGAGCGCACGCTGCCCTTGAGCAGGTCCTGCGCGATCACCCCCGCCACGGACACGGTCAGCCCCGACGAGGTGGACAGGAACGCGGCGAACGCCCCCGCCGTCACCAGCGCCGTCAGCAGGTCGCCCACCGTGCCGCCGACCATCCGCCCGGGCAGCGTCAGCACGACCGTGTCCGTGCGGACCAGGTCGGGCGCGTACAGGCGGCCGAGCCAGCCGTACACGGCGGGCATCAGGTAGAAGGCCCCGAGCAGCGACAGCACCACCAGCGTCGTGCGGCGCGCGGCCCGGCCGTCCGGGTTGGTGTAGAAGCGCACCAGCACGTGCGGCAGCCCCATGGTGCCGAGGAAGGTGGCCAGGATCAGCGAGTACGTCGAGTACAGCCCGTACTCCTTGCCCCCGGCCAGCGGCACCTGCCAGGTGGCCGCGTCCTGCGGGCTGACCGAGGGCGCGCCGTCGGCCTTCCACGCCATCAGCAGGATCACCAGCGGCAGGGCCAGCGCCGTCAGCTTGAGCCAGTACTGGAACGCCTGCACGAACGTGATCGACCGCATGCCGCCGGACAGCACGTTCACCGCCACGACGACCGCGACCAGCAGGCCGCCCACCCACACGGGCGTGCCGGTGATCTCGCGCAGCACCAGGCCCGCGCTCTGGAACTGCGGCATCAGGTAGAGCCAGCCGATCAGCACCACGAGCACGCTCGCGGTGCGGCGCACGGCCATCGACTCCAGTCGGGCCTCGGCGAAGTCCGGCAGCGTGTACGCGCCCGAGCGCCGCAGCGGCGCCGACACCAGCACGAGCAGCACCAGGTAGCCGCCGGTCCAGCCGACGGGCAGCCAGAGCATGTCCACGCCGAACGACAGGATGAGCCCGGCGATGCCCAGGAACGAGGCCGCCGACAGGTACTCGCCGCCGATGGCCGAGGCGTTCCAGAGCGGGCTGACCGTGCGGGAGGCGACGTAGAAGTCGGAGGTGGTGCGGGAGACCCTGATCCCGAACGCCCCGATCAGCACGGCCGCCACCACCACGATCAGCACCGCTGTAAGGCTCATCGGCGTTCGACCAGTTCGGCGAAGTGGCGCTCGTTGCGCTCGGCCTGGCGCACGTACAGCCAGGCGCCGATGACGAAGGCGGGGTAGATGAGCCCGGCGAGCACCGCCCACGGGAGCGGGATCCCGAGCAGGTGCACCGAGCGCAGCTCGGGGATGAGCAGGAACAGCAGCGGCAGCCCGCCGACCACGCACCCCAGCACCGTGCAGACGAACAGCGCCAGCCGGAACTGGGTGCGCAGGAACGAGCGCATGTAGACCTCGCCGAGCCGGGTCTGCTCGTCGATCTCCCGGGTCGCCGGGTAACGGGGGCGGCGGGCGGCGGCCGTACGCGGGCTCATCACGGCCACCCGGCGCGCGGGACGTGGTTCGGGGCTCATCTCGGCGCCGCCTTCCCGGCCGGGCCTCCCAGGATCGCGCTCATCACGACCTCGCCTTCCTGGCTCTGCGCACCAGCAGGTCGCGCAGCTCGCGCGTGTGGCGGCGGCTGACCGGCAGCTCGGTGTCCCCGACCCGCACCGTGCACTTGCCCGAGTCGATGTGCAGCTCCTCGATGTGCTTGACCGCCACCAGATGGCTCCGGTGCACGCGGACGAACCCGGCCGAGGCCCACCGCTCCTCCAGGGTGGCCAGCGGGATGCGCACCAGATGGCTGCCCGTCGCCGTGTGCAGCCGCGCGTAGTCCCCGTGCGCCTCGACGTAGATCACGTCGGCGCTGGACACGAACCGCGTCACCCCGCCCAGTTCGACCGGGATCGTGTCGGTCTCCCCCGACTCCACGGGCACGTCGGCCGAGACCGCCACCCGCCGGATCGCCTCCGCCAGCCGCTCCGGGCGTACCGGCTTGAGCAGGTAGTCCTCGGCCTTGATCTCGAACGCGTCCACGGCGTGCTCCTCGTACGCCGTCACGAACACCACCCGGGGCGGGTTCGCGAACTGCGACAGCAGCCGCCCGAGCACCACCCCGTCGAGCCCGCGCATCCGGATGTCGAGGAACACCGCGTCGATCGGCCGGCCGTCGGCGATGGCCCGGTCGAGCAGCCGCAGCGCCGCCGCGCCGTCCCTGGCCGTGGCCACCTCGCCGATGCGGGGGTCGGCACGCAGCAGGTACGACAGGTCTTCGAGGGCAGGCAGCTCGTCGTCGACCGCGAGCACCCGTAGTTGCGCCATAGACAGTGATAAAACCGACAAGAAAGATCGAGGTCAACGGGTAGAGACGCCTGGGTGATATTTCGGCAACCTGACGTTGACCTTGGTGCCCGCTCCCTGGGCGGTCTCGACCACGAGACCGTACTCGTCGCCGTAGACCTGGCGCAGCCGCTCGTCCACGTTCGCCAGCCCGACGCCGCCCGAGGCGGGGATGTCACCTGCGAGGATGCGGCGCAGCCGGTCGGGGTCCATGCCGAGCCCGTCGTCCTCGACGCTGATGCGGCACTCCGCCCCGGCGTCCTCGGCGATGATCGTGATGCGGCCGACGCCGTTGCGGCTCTCCAGGCCGTGCCTGACGGCGTTCTCGACGAGCGGCTGCAGGCACAGGAACGGCACCGCGACCGGCAGCACCTCGGGCGCGATCCGGAGCGTCACCTGGAGCTGGTCGCCGAACCTGGCCCGCTCCAGGATCAGGTAGCGGTCGATCGAGCGCAGCTCCTCGGCGAGCGTGGTGAACTCGCCGTGCCGGCGGAAGGAGTAGCGGGTGAAGTCGGCGAACTCCAGCAGCAGCTCCCTGGCCCGCTCCGGGTCGGTGCGGACGAAGGAGGCGATCGTGGTGAGCGAGTTGTAGATGAAGTGCGGGGAGATCTGCGCCCGCAGCGCGCGTACCTCGGCCTCCATGAGCAGCGTGCGCGAGCGGTCCAGCTCGGCCAGCTCGAGTTGCGAGTCCACCCACCCGGCCACCTCCTGCGCGGCCCTGACCAGGCCGGCGGAGGCGTCCTGCCCGTAGGCGGCCAGGGCGCCCACGACGCGGTCGTCGGTGGTGAGCGGCACGACCACGGCCTGGCGGATCGGGCATTCGAGCAGCTCGCAGTCGATGGTCAGCACCTGGGTGCGGCCGTCCTTCAGGGTGGCCGCCGCGTGCTCGAACGCCTGGTCGGCGTGGTGCTCGCCAGCGCCGTCGTACACGAGCAGCCGCTCGCCGTCGGTGATGGCCAGCGCGGCCGAGCCGAGCAGCGCGCGCAGGTGCCGCGAGGCCCGCTCGGCACCGTCGGCGGTCAGCCCGGCCCGCAGCGGCGGCCCGGCCAGCGAGGCGGTGTGCAGGGTCTCGAACGTGGCTCGCTCCGCCGGGCTGGTGCCGAGCTCGCGGCGGCCGCGCATGACCCGCCAGAGCACGATCGCGGGCACGCTGACGAGCACCGCGACCACGGCGACGCCCACCACGTACTCCACGCCGCCAGAGCCTAGCTCAGGGCTTTGCCGATCAGCTCCGCGTACGACTCGGCCTCCTCGGTGGAGTCGTACTTGGTGCGCGGCCAGAAGAAGCCGCGCAGCCCGTCTTTCTTGTTGCGCGGCACGATGTGCACGTGCAGGTGGGGCACGCTCTGGCTGACGCGGTTGTTCATGGCCACGAACGTGCCGGCGACCTGCAGCCCCTCCTCCACCGCCCGGGCCATGGCCCGCACCCGCTCGAAGAACGGCCCCACGTCGGTCAGGTCGGCGAGCGTCTCCACGTGGACCCTCGGCACCACCAGCACGTGCCCCTTGAAGACCGGCCGGACGTCCAGGAACGAGACCGCGACCTCGTCGGAGTGGACCATGGTCGCCGGTCGCTCACCCGCGATGATCTCGCAGAACAGGTCGGTGCTCACCGCCCGACCTTATCCGCCTTGCCCGCCGAGCTGTCGTGCCCGCTCGGCGAAGGCCGTCCAGCTCGTCACGTTGGGCGCCGACCACTCGGCGGGGGCGTGCAGGAAGTGCTCGCCCACCCGCTCGCGCAGCCGCTGCGGCACTTCGGCCACCTTGGCGCCCCTGCAGTGGTAGACCAGCCCGCCCGCGCGCTGCCCCATCGCCATCCACGGCAGCCACGGCGAGACCCGGCACCACGAGAACACGCACGGCACGTCCGGCACGCCGGAGTCCAGGTCCTTGGCCGAGGCGAAGAACTGGAACAGCTCCAGCGCCCGGTAGGTGTCGTTCGCCGAGTTGTCGGGGTAGTCGGCGACCTTCAGGGGCGAGGGGTAGGCCAGGCGGATGTCGATGTTGTAGACCACCTGGTCGCCCAGGCGAGTCGTCGGCACGGGGTAGGCGCCGAGCCGCTGGTTGACCGGGTCGTTGAAGACGTGCTGCACCTCGACCGCCCGCTCCGTGAACGGGTTGTCCCAGGTGTCGAGCACCTCCCTCGTCCTCGGGTCGAGGTAGAGGGCGGCCTCCCTGGTCAGCAGCTGCCAGCCGCCGTCGGCCTCGACCGCCCTGGCCACGTTGAGCCCCTCGAACCCGAACAGGTGGTGCGGCCCGCCGTCGTCCTGCCAGCCGTACACGTCGCCGGTCCAATAGGAGATGGTCTCCGCGCCGTCGGAGGAGGCGCGCACCCGGAGGAAGTCCATGATCCCCACAGTAACCGGGGCGCGCTCTATTTGACCGTCACGGTGAAGACGGCCTCGCCCGACTGCTGCCTGCTCTGCTCGTCCGGTGGCGTCGTGGACTGGCCGCACCGCCAGCAGTCGTACAGTTTGATCTCCGTCGTGCCCGGGCGCTTGCTGTTGAACACGAAGTAGGTCGTGCCCCCGGCCCCGACCCCGCCGCTGCCCTTGGTCTTGTGCTCCTCGCTGATGAACGAGGCGACCTTGGGGTCCGGCACGGCGACCAGCCTCCACTCGTCGCCCACCGACGGGTTGTCGGCGACGGCCAGCGAGAACCGCTGGCCGGAGCGCAGCTCGACGGGCACTGCCGTGCCTTTGGCGCCCTTGATCACCGTACCGAAGTCGCTCACCGCTGAGCCCCCGCCGCACCCGGCCGCCAGCAGGGTGAGCATGGCGGCGGCGATCGTTCGACGAATCACCACGGCAGGGTATCGGCCCCTGCGGGCGCCGGCCGTACCCGTCCCCTTCTACCGGTGGGGGCGGCGGTGCCGCCGCAGCATCATGCGGCGGACGACGAAGGCGGTCACGGCGCCGGCCACGGCGACGAGCAGCACGGGCCGCTTCCGCGCCCGCCCTGCGGCGTCCTTGACCTGGTGGGGCGTGCCCTCGCGAACCTTGTCCGCCACCTCCGACGCCTTGTCCATGACGGATCCGGCCATGTCCGCGGCCCTGTCCTTGGCGGTCTCGGCCACGTGGGCGGCCCTTGCCTTGACGTCGGCCTTGGCCGCCAGCGCCCCGACGGTCTCGCCCAGTTCCCTGCGGGTTTCCTCGATTTCCTTGCGCACGTCGCCTCCTTCTTCGTGGTGTACTCCCTGACCCGTCCCGGACGAGTGGCGCGTCTCGGCCGAGTGGTGGGAGCTGCTGTGGTGGTCACTCTGGTGGTGGTCGCTGTGGTGGTGGTCGCTGTCGTGGACCTTGTGGTGCGGCGATTCCGACTCGGCCCACTCACGCTCCACGGCCGCGATGTGGTCGTCGGGGACCGGGGGCTCGGGGAGAAATATCTCGTGTTCCGTACGTTTCTCCTCCGCCCGCCGGGCGTTCTCGGCCGCGCCCGGCCTGGTCGGAGGCACGTTGATGGACTCGCGTTCGGTCGGCGTGCCCACGGTCGCCCTGCGGGCGCCGACGTTTCCGGCGTGTTGCTCGCTGTATCCAGGGTCTGTCTCGCTCATCGCCGTGCCCTCTCCTTGACCATGTCGATGTCGGCCCTGACGCTCGCGAGGGTCTCCGACGGGACCGGCGACCCGGCGCGTCGCACCTGGCCCTTACCGATCAGGGCGAGCAGCGCGGCGATGACGAAGAGCACGCCCGCCACGATGGCGGCGGCGGCCCACGCGGGCAGGACCAGGGCCAGAAGCAGGATGGCTGTGGTCACGACTGCGGCGCCGCCGAAGAACGCGGCCATTCCCGCCGCGCCGAACAGCCCCGCGCCGAAGCCCGCGCGCTTGCCTTTTTCCGCCAGCTCTATCCTCGCCAGGCGGAATTCGTCCCTCACGAGCCTGGAGAATTGCTCGGAGAGGTCGTTGACCAGCTTGTGGGTGTCGTTCACAACGCTCGCCTCCTCCGCTGAGGAAGGCGACTACCCAAACAAGCGGCCTTCTATCACGCTGCTTTACCGCTTGACGACCTTGAGCAGGAATCCGAGGGCCGAAAGCACCGGGTCTTTCTGCACTTCGCACCAGTTGTCCGGCTGCTTGGGCCTGCTCCACGGAGACGGGAGCTCACAAGAGGGAGCCTGCGGCTTGGGCCGCTCACACCACGATCCGGGAGGGTTCATACCGAACATTCTACAACTTCAGGTATGGCTTATATAAGTCTTTCCTCACCCATTGCGCAGATGAGGTGGATCAGCGCGGCCACCCTCCGGTAGGGGTCGGTCCGGCCCGCGCGCTCCTCCGCCGCCAGGAGTTCGTCGATGTCCTCGGGGACGGGCGCGCCGTCGGGCGCGGCGTCGCAGAACACCCGCACGCCGTACCACTGCCGCACCTGCAGCCCCTGTACGGCCAGCCGCCGCGTGAGCTCGTCGAGCCGGTCGGCCCTGGCGGGGACGCCGAGCCGGTTGACGTAGCCGGTGGCCCCGAACGCCTCCAGCGCCCCGGCCCAGTCGCCCATGAGCCCGTTGCGCATGGCGAGGGCGTCGCCGTTGCGCACGAGCAGCGAGAGCCGGCCGCCGGGCGCGAGGAGGCGGGCGAGATCGGCGAGCAGCGGGTCGGGATCGTCGAAGTACATCAGCACGCCGTGGCACAGGACGATGTCGAAGCTCCCCGGCTCGAACAGCTCCCGCAGCCGCCCGGCCTCGGCCTGGACCGTCCGGATGCTCATGCCCGGCTGGATCCCGGCCTCCAGGAGGTGAAGGAGCTCGCGGGAGGCGTCCAGGGCGGTGACGTGGTGGCCCCTGGCGGCCATCCTGAGCGCCTGCGTGCCCTGGCCGGAGCCCACGTCGAGGACGCGGCACGGGGTCTTGGGGAGGTGCTCGGCGAGCTGGCGGGTGACGAGGTCCTGCCGGACGACGTCACGCAGCGCCCCCAACCGGGCCGCCCATCTGCCCTCTGCTCCTGAGAACCTCATGTGCAGGATTCTAAGCGGGCCCGATCTTCCCCTCCTCGCGGACCCCGGTCGGGGGACGGCGCGCCCGAGGGGACGCGGTAGCCTGCCGGAGTGCTGGTACACGGGGTCTGGGCGGCCGGCGGGCTCGCCTTCTGGGCGGAGATCGCCGAGGCCGGCGACCCGTCCCCCGGGGCCGCACCGCGCCGGCAGCCGGGGACCCTGTCCCACCCGCCCGCACTCCACCCGTTCGCCTCCCCCGCGTCCGGCGTCGCCGCCGCGCTCGGCCTCGACGACCCGCCGTCGCGGACGCTGGAGCTGCTCCTGCCGGGCTCGGCCAAGGAGCCGCTGCCCTCGCCGGAGACCGGCCGGCTCCCGGGGACGACCCGGCCGCGGCTGCGCCTGTGGCAGGTCCCCGCCGTGGTGCCGCCCGCCGCGGAGGCCCTGCACGTGCTGGACGGGCACCCCGGCACCGCGACCATGCGCCACTGGGCCGCCGTGGCGGCCTTCGCCCGCGACCTCGTACGCCGGGGCCGCGTCATCCCGCAGCTCGTCCACTCGCCCGCGAGCCGCGACCGCGGGCCCGAGGACTCCATGGCCATGTGGGCCGTGCCGGAGGCCGACGCGCGGGCCGTGTGGCGGCCGGTGGTGACCGGGGCCGACGCCGCATACTTCCGGGAGCTGGCGCTGGCCATGCCGCCCGCGTGCCGTACCTCCCGCGTCGAGCGGCCGTCCGACGGTGTCCTCCTCGACGCCCTTGAGACGTTCATCGACGCCCTCGTCCGCCAGACCCTCACCGAGCCCCTGGTCGCCCGGCCGAGGACCCTTCACGAACGCTGGCTGGCCGCCCTGACCGGCCCCGCGCCGCAGTGCCCCGATGTGCCCGGGCTGCGCGAGGAGCTGGAGCGGTGGCGCGAGAGCGTCGCGGCGGCCGAGGGCGCGACCCGGGTGTGCTTCCGGCTGCTGGAGCCCGCCGACACCGAGGACTGGCGGGTCGAGCTGGCGCTGCAGGCCGCCGACGACCCCAGCCTGTACGTCCCCGCGGCCCACGTCTGGAGCGGCGAGACGGTGACGGGGCTGCCCGGCAGGCCCGAACGCGAGCTGCTGGCCGGGCTGGGACGGGCCGTCCGGCTCTATCCCGAGCTCGACCGCGCCCTGCGCGGGCCCGCGCCGAGCGAGCTGGCGCTGGACACGGCCGGCGCGTTCGGGTTCCTGCGGCAGGCGGCGCCCCTGCTGCAGGCGGCCGGGTTCGGGGTGCAGCTGCCCCGCTGGGCCGGACGCACGAGGCTGGGGCTGAAGCTGACCACCAGGGCCAAGGCGCAGACGGCCGCGACCGGCCAGGGGTTCGGCATGCGGGAGCTGGTCGACTTCCGCATCGACCTGGCGGTGGGCGACGAGACGATCAGCGAGGCGGAGCTGGCCGAGCTGGCCCGGCTGAAGGTGCCGCTGGTCCGGGTGCGCGGCCAGTGGGTGGAGCTGGACGACCGGCAGCTCAAGGCCGCGCTCAGGGCCGTGGAGGGCGCCCGTGCGGGTGAGGCGAGCGCCGCCGACCTCCTGCGTCACGTGGTGCAGGAGGACGACGCCGAGCTGCCGCTGCTGGAGATCGACGCCGACGGCGTGCTCGGCGACCTGCTGTCCGGACAGGCCGAGCGGCGGCTGACGCCCATCGCGACCCCCGCGGGGCTGGACGCGACCCTCAGGCCCTACCAGGAGCGCGGCCTGGCGTGGCTCAGCTTCCTGTCGGAGCTGGGCCTGGGCGGGGTCCTGGCCGACGACATGGGGCTGGGCAAGACGATCACCACGCTGGCCCTGCTCGTCCACGAGCGGGCCGCCGCGCCCACGCTGCTCGTCTGCCCGATGTCCCTGGTCGGCAACTGGCAGCGGGAGGCCGCCAGGTTCGCGCCCGGCCTGCGCGTCTACGTGCACCACGGCAGCGCGCGCGACGCGGCGCTGATCCCCGGCGCCGATCTGGTGATCACCACGTACGGCACCGCCCAGCGCGACCTCGAGACGCTCAGGCGGCACGAGTGGCGCAGGGTCGTCTGCGACGAGGCCCAGGCGATCAAGAACAGCGGCACGCTCCAGGCCCAGGCCGTGCGCTCGATCCCCGCGGGCGGCCGCCTCGCCCTCACGGGCACCCCGGTCGAGAACCACCTGGCGGAGCTCTGGTCGATCATGGAGTTCGCCAACCCGGGGCTGCTGGGGCCGCGCTCGCGGTTCAGGACCCGCTTCCAGGAGCCCATCGAGGCCCGCCAGGACGAGCAGGCCGCGCGGGCGCTGAAGCGGGCGACGGGCCCGTTCATCCTGCGCCGCCTCAAGACCGACAAGTCGATCATCTCGGACCTTCCGGAGAAGCTGGAGGTCAAGGAGTGGTGCCCGCTCACCACGGAGCAGGCCACGCTCTACCAGGCGGTCGTGGACGACATGCTGGCCAGGATCGACGACAGCGAGGGCATCGAGCGGCGTGGCCTGGTGCTGGCCGCCATGGCCAAGCTGAAGCAGGTCTGCAACCACCCGGCCCACCTGCTCAAGGACGGCTCCCGCCTGGCGGACCGGTCCGGCAAGCTCACCCGGCTGGAGCAGCTGTCCGAAGAGATCCTGGCCGAAGGCGAAAAGGCCCTGCTTTTCACGCAATATGCCGAGTTCGGCACCATGCTGCAGCCGTACCTCGCCCAGCGGCTCGACACCACGGTCCTGTGGCTGCACGGCGGCCTGCCGAAGAAGACCCGCGACCGCCTGGTCGACCGGTTCCAGAACGACGAGGAGCCGATGCTGTTCGTGCTGTCGCTCAAGGCGGCCGGGGTCGGGCTCAACCTGACCGCCGCCAACCACGTCGTGCATGTGGACCGCTGGTGGAACCCGGCCGTCGAGGACCAGGCCACCGACCGGGCGTTCCGCATCGGGCAGCGCAAGAACGTGCAGGTGCGCAAGCTCATCTGCGCGGGCACCCTCGAGGAGCGCGTCGACCAGATGATCGAGCGCAAGAAGGCCCTGGCCGAGCGGGTGGTGGGCACCGGGGAGGACTGGCTGACCGACCTGTCGACCGAGGAGCTGCGCGAGGTGTTCAGGCTCACGGCGGAGGGGGTGGGCTGAGCATGCCGGACTGGTTCCAGGCCACCAGGCCCATCAAGGTCGAGGGCGGCCTCCGGGCCCGCACCCAGCGCGGCTCCATCGGCTCCACGTGGTGGTCCAGGCGCTTCATCGACATCCTGGAGCGCGTGTGCGACAAGGGCCGGCTCTCGCGGGGCCGCGCCTACGCCCGCCAGGGGCAGGTCCTGTCGATCGACCTGTCCCCCGGCGAGGTCAGGGCCGCCGTCCAGGGCTCGCGGCGCGAGCCGTACGCGATCGTGATCAGGATCGAGGCGTACGACGAGCGGCGCTGGGCCGTCATCGAGGAGTCGATCGCCGAGCAGGCCGTCCACCGGGCCAAGCTGCTGGCGGGAGAGATGCCGGCGGAGATCGAGGAGCTGTTCGCGGCGCTCGGGATCGATCTGTTCCCGCGCGATCTCGACATGGACTGCTCGTGCCCCGACTGGGGGTTCCCGTGCAAGCACCTGTCGGCGGTGCTCTACCTGCTGGCCGAGTCGTTCGACGACGACCCGTTCCTGGTGCTGGCCTGGCGCGGCCGGACCCGGGAGCAACTGCTCGGCTCGCTGGCGGAGGACGTGCCGGGGCTGGAGGTGCGGGACGTGCCGTTCGCCGACCGGCTGGCCGACTTCTACGCGCCCGGCGCCACGGCGCACCGGCCGGAGCGCCGCCCCGCGGCCGCCGCGCCCGACCTGCTCCTGCGCGTCTTCCCGCCGCCCGCCGACCTGGCCCGCACGCTCACCCCGGCCTACCAGCGCCTCGCCGGCTCCTGACGCCCCCGCCGATCGCGCGTGGTCAGCGGTCCTCGAAGGTGGAGGGCACCATGACGCGCACGCCGTTGGGGACCACGCGCAGGCGGATCGGGGTGCGCAGCCGTACCTCGCCGTCGACGTCGGCCGCCATCGGCGGGTCGGTCTCCAGCAGCATCTCCCGCCCCACCACGAACGGCCCGCCGGCCAGGCTGCGCCAGCGGCCGGTGGTCGCCCTGATCAGGGTCTCGCCGAGCAGGCGCAGCTTCTTGCCCGAGCCGAGCTGGTAGGCCACCAGCATGCCGTTGTCGATGCTGATGTCCTTGGCCACCTGCCAGCCGCCGTGGAAGCGGCCGTTGGCGATGTTGAGCTGGTGGGTGAGCAGCTCGTGGCGCTGCCCCTCGACCGTGATGTACGCGCGGAACGGCGTGTGCCCCGGCAGGATCGTCAGAGCGGTCAGCGGGTAGGCCGGGCGCCCCACGATGCGCTTGAGCCACGGCTTGACCTTGCCCGCCACCTCGACGGACACCCCGAAGCTGGCCAGGTTGGCGAACGGCCGGTCGTCGGCCATGCCCAGGTCGATGTCGGCCACCTTGCCCTCGGCGAACACCCTGATCGCCCCGGCCAGGTCGAGCGGCAGGCCGAGGCTGCGGGCGAAGTTGTTGGTGGTGCCGAGCGGGAGCACCCCGAGCGCCACGTCGCGGTGGGCCACATGGCGCACGGCCGAGGAGAGAGTGCCGTCGCCGCCGCCCACGACGAGCAGGTCGGGCTTGGTGGCCAGGGCCGAGTCGAGCAGCTCGCGCAGTCGCTTGGGGTTGTAGACCGATAGCTCCACCAGCGGCTCGAAGCCGAGGTTGTGGATCTGCTCGATCACCTCGAAGTAGTGGCGGCGGCCGCGGCGCGAGCGAGTGTTCACCACCACTGCCACCTTGCGATCTCTCCGGATCGCCTCGGTGTGCTCGTCTTTGGTGCGCAATTCGCTCATGGTCACCAATGGTAGGCGCAGACCGCGCCACCTATGGCCGGACGCGGAAGGGCCGCCGGGACGCCCCGGCGGCCCTCCTGATCGTTACTTCTTCGGCGGGACGACCTGGACGATGGCGCCCAGGTTGCCCGGCAGCGGGCTCACCAGCTTGAACTGCACGCCCAGCGCCTTGCCCTCGTCACCGGGGTTGCCGGTGCCGAGCACCGAGCCGGCGGCCACCTGGCCGTACAGCTCCGTGGCGGGGGTGCCGTCCTGGTGCACCACGCGGCTGCTGTACGTCTGGTCGCCCTTCGACGGCACGACCGCCGAGGCGTCGAAGTCACGGTAGTAGAGAGAGCTGCCGATCACTTCGAGGCCCGGGTACCAGGTCTTCGCGTCGGTGAAGGCCGGGACGCCCTTCAGCGCGGGCAGGTCCGTGCAGTACTCGCTGAACGGCTCGTCCGCCGCCTCCAGGCACTCCTTGAACGGGTACGTCTTGCCGAACCCGAACGCGGCGTTGGACGACTGGACGCGCCCCTGGAGGTTCTTCTGCAGCGTCGGGTCCTTCTCGGCCGCGGTCCCGGTGCGGCGCAGCGGGTCGAAGTGCGAGTCCACGACCAGCAGGCTGCCCTTGGGACCGAGGCTCGGCGGGAGCCGCAGGGTGTTGCCGATGTTGTTGTTGATGAAGGTCGAGTCGCGGTACCACACCAGCAGGCCCGGCGCGTTGTACTTCAGCTTCTGCACCTTCCACGCCCCGTCGCGGGAGTAGTCGGTGTCGTAGGCGTACTGCAGGCCCTTGTCGAAGCCGTCGAAGTTGCGCCACTCGGCCAGGTAGAACCGGGAGATCTCGCGCTCGCCGTTGTTGCGGGTCCAGCCCTGGCCGCTGGTGTTGGTGAACGTGCCGCCGACGGCCTTCCACCCGTTGTCGCCGTTCTCTACGTCGTCGCTCCACACGGCCGTGCCGCCGTTGGTGAGCTGGAAGTCGTCGGCGTGCCAGCCGCGCTCCTGGAAGGCGGCGTCGGTGTTGTACGTCAGCCGCAGCTTGATCGTCTTCCCGGCGAACGGCGTCAGGTTGACGTAGTCGTGCCGCCAGCCGCCGCTGTCACCGGTGAGGCCGTACTTCTTCTCACCGAAGGCGTGCAGGTTCTTGTTCGGGTCCGGGTAGTCGTCGGGCGTGCTGATCTCGGCGCCGGCCTCGTCGAAGACCTTCTGCTGGGCCCAGGTCTGGCCGCCGTCGGTCGAGACCTCGACGAAGCCGAAGTCCCAGTCCTGCTCGATCACATAGTTGTTCCACATCCAGAACTTGAGATCGGTCCCGGCGGGGACGGGCAGGTCACGGGTCACCGTGAGGTTGGCCCAGTCCTGGTCGAGGCCGCTCCACCAGGCGTTCGAGCCGCTGTGGACGTCGATCATCTTGAGCGGCGTGGAGGCCAGGTTGACCCGGACGCCGTCCTCGGTGAACTTGGGCGTGCGCGAGGACTGCCCGACCGTGACGATCTTGGAGGCGTCGCCCGGGTTGAACGTCTTCGGGTTCGCCCAGCCGAGCACCCACTTGTCCCACAGGCCCATGTGGGACGGCATCGACTGGAAGATCGGGCCGGAGTGGGAGCCGCTGGACATCAGGTCCCAGAAGTCCACTGCCGAGCTGGCCTGGCCCGAGGTGTCGTACAGGTCGGGCAGGCCCAGGTCGTGGCCGTACTCGTGGGCGAAGACGCCGACACCGGAGTCCTCGGGCTGCACGATGTAGTTGGAGATCCTCTTGTCGGTGCCGGGGATCTTGTAGCCGCCGGCGACCGCGCTGGAGTGGGCCCAGATCGCGTACGTGCCCTCGGCGCCGCCGTCGGACGACTTGTCCTTGCCCGCGTGGACCAGGACCAGGTGGTCGATCACGCCGTCGGGCTCGTTGAAGTTGCCGTCACCGTCGGTGTCGGCGACGTCCTCGACGTCGTAGTCGGCCCACGGGAAGGCCGGCTGGGCCTTGACCAGGCTCTCCACCACGTCGATGGGCAGCTGCTGGGCGCCGCGCGGGTTGTCGGGGTGGCCGGACATGTCCTGGGGAGGACCGCCGCAGGCCGCGGCGCCGTACCAGGCCTCGGAGTGCGGGACCTTGATCCAGCCGACCGCCGAGCCGGTGACGGAGTAGGCGCCCTTGGACATCTCCTCGTACATCTTCTTCATCGTGTAGCCGGAGATGTCGATGCCGGGCTTGCCGTCGCGCGGGTCCTTCAGGTCGGGGCGGACGCGCTCGGTGATGCCCTTGTCCGTGTAGAGCATCTTGTTGAAGTGCTCGGGGCTGAAGTCCTTGACCCAGAAGGAGTTGTTGTCCTTGTGCGGCAGCGTGGCCGGGTTGGGGATCTTGTTGTGGAGGGGCCCGTTCTTGAGCGTGCCGGCCGGCTCCACCACACAGTCGTTGGACTCGCTGTTGACCGTGCGCAGCCGGTTGAAGCCCGAGAAGTCGTCGTTGGCCTGCTCGTTGAACTCGACGAGGATCGTCAGGAGCTTGGCCGTGCGCGTCTGCTTGGAGTTCTTGAAAATCCATTCAGCGGGATTGCGGCCGGTTCTGATGGCCTCGTTCTCGCGCGCGGCGAGAATGCGGCCGGCGGCCGGATTTCCGCTGGTGAACTTACGGTCGAACTTCTGTGCCGGACTGAGCGAGCGCTGGTTCTTGTCGTTGACCGACGGCTCCTGCGGGTCTTTCTCCACCGCCGGAGGAGCGTAGTTGATGTAGTAGTCCGCGGCCGTGGGCTCGTAGTTCGCTACGGACGCCGCCTGAGCCGTGGGCGCGGACAGGGCGGCGCCGAGAAGGGCGACCGCCGGCAATGCTGCTAATAAGCGCTTCGTGCTGGGCACCAGGAACCCTCTCTGCCCGGGGTCGCCGGGCGCATGGCCATAGGGGTGTGCAATGCCGGACGCTAGAGGGTGTTTCAACGAATCGTAAAGTACGTTGTTGAAATGTGATCAAAGGGGGACATTTAGCGCAGCGTTGGCGTAAGGAATCAGAACAGAACGAGCCCGGCCACGACCCCGCCCGCGACCGCGCCCCCGTAGCAGATCACCGCGATGACCAGGTCGAACCTGGCGATGCCGAGCAGCTCCTCGCTGGTGAACCTGATCCGGTGCGCGGCGTGGAAGAGACACAGCACGGCGAGCCCGAGCAGCGCGAGCCGTACCGGCAGGGGGTCGAGCAGCGCGCTCAGCTGCTCAGGAGAGGGCCAGTCGACCACGCCGAGCGGCATGAGCACCCCGAAGAGCAGCACGAGCACCGGCAGCACCAGCGCCGCCGCCACTCCCCCGCCGCTGAAGAGCAGCCACAGGTACGGCTCCAGAGTGCGTCTCATGGCGACCTCAGGATGAAGTAGGCGATCAGGAGGGAGATCGCCACCCACGCCGAGTGGTTGCCGCCCTGGATCATCCAGGCGGGCACCCGCCAACCGTCCAGGCGGACGACCATGGCCTTGGGAGCGAGGTTGAGGAACGTGATCGTGTGGAAGACGGTCGCGACCAGGGCGAGCACGTTGATCACGATCATCCACGGCCGGGCGGCCAAAGCGGCGAACTCCGGGAGGCTGCCGCCGCGCACCGCGTCGGCGAACATCAGCGCGAAGACGATCGACCAGGCCACGAAGACGCTGGTCAGCTCGCGCAGCACGAACAGCGTGTACCGGCGGGTGCGGACGAACCAGAGGCTGTCGCGCGGCGGGCGGTAGGTGGTCGTCATCGCCGGCTCCACGGCAGGATCGAGCGCAGGGCGGCGGTCAGCTTGTAGCGCTGGATGGCCTCGGCCGGGTCCACGTGCTTGGGACAGACCCGCGTGCACTCGCCGACGAACGTGCACCCCCAGACGGCGTCCTCCTGGTTCAGCACGTCGAACCGGTCACCCATGTCGCGCGAGTCCAGGTTGTAGCGCTGGGCGAGCGCGATGGCGGCCGGGCCGAGGAAGTCGGGGTCGAGCACGTAGACGGGGCAGGCCGAGTAGCAGAGCAGGCAGTTGATGCACATGCTGTACTGCTTGTACGCCTCCAGCTGCTCGGGCGTCTGGGCGTACTCGGCGCTCAGCGGCAGCTCCTCGCCCTCCCTGATCAGCCAGGGCCGCACGGACGACAGCTTGGCCAGGAACCCCTCGATGTCCACCACCAGGTCCCTGATGACCGGGAAGCCCTTCAGCGGCTCGATCCTGATCGGTCCCTCGCCGAACTCGGTGAGGAAGGCGCCGCAGGTCAGCCTGGGCTCGCCGTTGACGGTCATGCCGCACGAGCCGCACACGCCCATCCGGCACGACCAGCGGTACGACAGGCTGCCGTCGAGCTGGTCCTTGATGTAGTTGAGGCCGTCGAGGACCGCCCAGTCGGCCATGAGCGGCACGTCGTACCCCTGGAACACCGGCTCCTCGTCCTCGCCGGGCCGGTACCGGGCCACTTCGACCCTGATCGTCTGCGTCCCGTCAGTCACGTCCGTACACCCTTTCTCCCGGAGGCCAGCGGGTGATCGTCACGGGGAGCAGCCCGACGGACGGGGTGCCGTCGGGTGCGCGGTGCACCAGCGAGTGCGCGAGGTAGGCGGCGTCGTCCCTGGCGGGGAAGTCGGTGCGCTGGTGCGCGCCGCGCGACTCCTGCCGGTTCAGCGCGCAGGCGACGATGGTCTGCGCGACCTCCAGCATGGTGTGCAGCTCCTGCAAATTGAGCAACTCGGTGTTGAACGTGGTGCTCGTGTCGTCGATGCGGACCTCCTCGGCTCGCTCGCGCAGCTCCGCGAGCGTGTCGACGGCCTTGGTGAGCACGTCGCCCGTGCGGTAGATGCCGGCGGCCCCTTCGAGCGTGTGCTGCATCTCCTCGCGCAGGTCGGCGATCCGCTCACCGGTGCTGCTGCCCTCCCGGACGCGTTCCAACCGACGCCGCTCGTCGGCCCCCTGGCTCCGCACGGCGGGCGGCTCGCCGTCCCGGTGCGACCTGGCGAACTCGGCGGCGGCGATCCCGGCCCGGCGGCCGAAGACCAGGCACTCCGGCAGGGAGTTGGAGCCGAGCCGGTTGGCGCCGTTGATGCTCACGCAGGCGGTCTCCCCGGCCGCGAACAGCCCCGCGACCGGGGTGGCGCCGTCGATGTCGGTGTGGACGCCGCCCATCATGTAGTGCACGACCGGGCGTACCGGGATGAGGTCGGTGGCCGGGTCGAGGTTCTGGTAGCTGCGGCACAGCTCGCGCACGAACGGGATGCGGGCGTCGATCTTGCCCTCGCCCAGGTGCCGCAGGTCCAGGTAGACGACCGGGCCGTACGGGGTGTCCACCGTGCGGCCCTTCTGCTGCTCGTGCACGAACGCCTGGGAGAGGCGGTCGCGCGGGCCCAGCTCCATGCTGCGCAGCTTCGGGGTGGGCGTGGGCTTGCCGAGATCGTAGTCCTGCAGGTAGCGGTAGCCGTCCTTGTTGATCAGCCAGCCACCCTCGGCCCTGGCCGCCTCGGTGATGAGGATGCCGGTGAACGGCAGGCCCGTGGGGTGGTACTGGACGAACTCCATGTCCTTCAGCGGTGCTCCCGCCCGGTAGGCCAGGGCCATGCCGTCGCCGGTCTTGATCGCGGCGTTCGTGGTGAAGGGGAAGACGCGGCCGCAGCCGCCGGTGGCCAGGATGACGGTCCTGGCGGCGATGGTCTCGATGCGGCCGGTCCTGATCTCGACGGCCACGACGCCGTGGACGCGGCCGTCGTCGACGACGAGCTTGGTGACGTACCACTCGTCGTACCGCAACACGTCCTGATATTTCAGGGTTGTTTGGAACAAGGTGTGCAAGAGGTGGAAGCCTGTCTTGTCGGCCGCGTACCACGTACGCATCTTCTTCATGCCGCCGAACGGGCGGACCGCCACGCGCCCGTCGCTCTCCCGGCTCCAGGGGCAGCCCCAGTGCTCGAGCTGGATCAGCTCCTGGGGCGCCTCCGCCACGAACGCCTCGACGGCGTCCTGGTCGCACAGCCAGTCACCGCCGGAGATCGTGTCGTAGCAGTGCTCGTCGAGCGTGTCGCCGAGGCCGATCACCGCGGCGGCGCCGCCCTCGGCGGAGACGGTGTGGCTGCGCATCGGATAGACCTTCGAGACGACCGCCACCTTCAGGGACGGGTCACTCTCGGCGACCGCGACGGCCGCCCGCAGGCCCGCTCCGCCTCCTCCGACGATGAGCACGTCGATCATTACGTCACTTCCCGTGGTCGGGTTGTATCGGGTCCTTCACCCGTTTGCCGTCGTGCCGGATGGCGGACAGGTGGATGCTGCCGTCGTGGTACTCGTGCCGGATCCGGCGGCAGCCGCAGTCGAAGAACTGGTCACGGATCACCAGGCCGTAGCCGTCGTCGTCGACGAGGCGCTCACCGCCGGACCGCTTCCCGCAGGGGGCCGTCTCGGGGGTGAAGGGGATTCGCGTGCCTGACATCGCCGATCTCCCTAGATAGGCGAAATTTCATGATCAGTCGGGATTTTCCGGGCGAGGTTCGGTCCCGGAGGGTTCGTCGCGATCGGCCTCGTGCTCGACCGCTGAGGGGATCTCCGCCTGCTCGCGGGGGTAGTGCAGGTCGAAGGCGGGCCGTTCGGAGCGGATCGGGGGCATGCTGACGAAGTTGTGACGCGGCGGCGGGCAGCTGGTGGCCCATTCGAGGGAGCCGCAGTAGCCCCACGGGTCGTCGAGCGTGACCTTGGGCGCGTGCCTGGCCGTCTTCCAGACGTTGTAGAGGAACGGCAGCGTCGAGGCCCCGAGCAGGAACGCCCCGACGGAGGAGATCTCGTTGAGCGCGGTGAAGCCGTCACCCGGGCTGTAGTCGGCGTAGCGGCGGGGCATGCCGAGCTGGCCGAGCCAGTGCTGCACCAGGAACGTGGTGTGGAAGCCGAGGAACAGCGTCCAGAAGTGCACCTTGCCGAGGCGGTCGTCGAGCATCCGGCCGGTCATCTTCGGCCACCAGAAGTAGAAGCCGGAGAACATGGCGAACACGACCGTGCCGAAGACGACGTAATGGAAGTGCGCGACCACGAAGTACGTGTCGCTGATGTGGAAGTCGAGCGGCGGCGAGGCCAGGATGACCCCGGTGAGCCCGCCGAGCAGGAACGTCACCAGGAACCCGACGGCGAACAGCATCGGCGTCTCGAAGCTCAGATGGCCCCGCCACATGGTGCCGATCCAGTTGAAGAACTTCACCCCGGTCGGCACCGCGATGAGGAAGGTCATGAACGAGAAGAACGGCAGCAGCACCTGGCCGGTCGCGAACATGTGGTGGGCCCACACGGTCATCGACAGCCCGGCGATGGTGATGGTCGCGCCGACGAGCCCCAGGTAGCCGAACAGCGGCTTGCGGCTGAAGACCGGGATCACCTCGGAGATGATCCCGAAGAACGGCAGCGCGATGATGTAGACCTCGGGGTGGCCGAAGAACCAGAACAGGTGCTGCCACAGCAGCGGACCGCCGTTCTCGCTGTGGAAGACCTGCGTGCCCAGCTTGCGGTCCGACTCCAGCACGAGCAGCGCCGCGGCCAGCACGGGGAAAGCCATCAGCACGAGCATGCTGGTCAGCAGCACGTTCCAGGTGAACAGCGGCATCCTGAACATCGTCATGCCGGGCGCCCGCATGCCGATGATCGTGGTGATGAAGTTGACCGAGCCGAGGATCGTACCGAGCCCGGACAGCGCCAGGCCCATGATCCACAGATCGCCGCCGATCTGCGGCGAGTACATCGCCGTCGACAGCGGCGTGTAGGCGAACCAGCCGAAGTCGGCCGCCCCGCCCGGGGTGAAGAACCCGGCCACCACCATCAGCCCGCCGAACAGGAACAGCCAGTACGCCACCGCGTTCAGCCGGGGGAAGGCCACGTCGGGCGCGCCGATCTGCAGCGGCATGACCACGTTCGCGAACCCGGCGAACAGCGGGGTGGCGAACAGCAGCAGCATCACCGTGCCGTGGATGGTGAAGAGCTGGTTGTACTGCTGCTGGGTGACCAGCTGCATGCCGGGGGCGGCGAGCTCGGCCCTGATGACCATGGCCATGATGCCGGCCACGAGGAAGAACCCGAACGAGGTGATCAGGTAGAGATACCCGATGACCTTGTGGTCGGTCGTCGACATCCAGGAGGCGATGACGGTCCCGGTACGGCGGCGCCTGACCTGCTCGATCGAGGTCTCGCGAACAGTCGTCACGGCTGCTCCCTCCAGTGCGGAGTGCTACCTGCGACGGACCGCTGGACGCCGCCCGCCTCAGGCGCGATTCGGCTACCTGCGGCGGACCGCCGGATACGGCCCACCATGGCCAGCCCCGATCTACCCATTCCACGCCAACCAGCGCCGCTCGGGAAGGTCTTCTTTAACATTCGGCACGGAAGGTTTGACATGCGGGCGAGGCATGCGACCCATGCGTGATCGTCGCTGGTGGATCGCATGAATCCGGCCTAGCGTTTCCAGGCGTGCCCATGACGCTCGGTTTTCACATGCCCAACGGCTACGCCGGCGCCGGCCGCCGCGGTGCCGTCAGGATCGCCGCGCTGGCGGAGGAGCTGGGCTACGACTCGCTGTGGACGGCCGACCACGTCGTCCTGCCCAGCCCGCAGGTCGAGCCCTCGCCGCTCGAACCGGGCGCGCCGCTGCTGGACGCCGTGGTCTCGCTGGCGTTCCTGGCCGCGCACACCGAGCGGATCCTGCTGGCCACCGGCTGCGTGGTGCTGCCCCAGCGCGACCCGCTGGTGCTGGCCAAGCAGCTGGCGAGCGTGGACGTGCTCAGCGGCGGACGGCTGGTGTTCGGGGCCGTGGCCGGTTACCTGGAGCCGGAGCTGCGCGCGCTCGGCGTGCCCCTGGAGGGCCGCGGGGAGCGCACGGCCGAGTACCTGCGGGCGATGCGCGCGCTGTGGGAGCAGGACGAGCCCGCCTTCCACGGCCGGTACGTGTCGTTCGAGGGCGTCGACGCCCACCCGCGCCCGCTCGGACGCGTGCCGGTCGTCCTGGGCGGACACACGCGCGCCGCGCACCGGCGGGCCGCCGAGCTGGCCGACGGCTGGTACGGCTGGATGCTGGGCCTGCGGGCGGCGGCGGCCCAGGTGGAGTCCGTACGCGCCGAGGCCGCGGCGGCGGGCACGACCCTGCACGTCTCGGTCACCCCGGCCCGCCCCCTCGACCCCGGGACCGTGCGCTCCTACGCGGACGCGGGAGTGGACCGTCTCATCCTGGCCCAGCGCCCCGGACTGTCCCTGGCGGAGGTGGAGGACTTCCTGCGCCGCAACGCCCCCGGCCGCCTGCTCGCCTGACTCGCCACATGTCCCACATTGCGGATATCCGCAGGCTCATGAGGTGAGGTCTTCTATCCTTCGTAGCCGGACCCGATTACGGAGGAGAAGATCCCGTGACTGCTCAGGCTGACTACGCCGCCCTCGTCCAGCGAGGGCTCTCGCTCGACCTCACCAGGGGCAAGCCGTCGCCGCGCCAGCTCGATCTCTCCAACGACCTGCTCAGGCTGCCGACGTCCTACCGGGCCGCCGACGGCACCGACGGCCGCAACTACGGCGGCCTGCAGGGCCTGACCGAGCTGCGCGAGCTGTTCGCGCCGCTGGTCCAGGTGCCCGCCGGCCAGCTCGTCGTGGGCGGCAACTCCAGCCTGGCCCTGATGCACGACACGATCGTGCACGCGCTGCTGACCAAGGTGCCGGGCGCCGCGCGGCGGTGGGTGGAGGAGCCGGAGGTCACGTTCCTGTGCCCGGTCCCCGGATACGACCGGCACTTCACGATCACCGAGCGGTTCGGGATCAAGATGGTGCCCGTCCCGATGAACGCCGAGGGCCCCGACATGGACGTGGTCGAGCGCCTGGTGGCCGCCGACGCGAGCGTCAAGGGCATCTGGTGCGTGCCGAAGTACAGCAACCCGTCCGGCGTCACCTACAGCGACGAGACGGTCCGCCGGCTGGCCGCCATGCCGGCCGCCGCGCCCGACTTCCGCATCTTCTGGGACAACGCGTACGCGGTCCACCACCTCACCGACACCCCCGACGAGCTGGCCGACCTGCTGGCGCTCGCCGCCGGGCACGGCAACGCCGACCGGGTGTTCGTCTACGCCTCCACCTCCAAGGTGACGCTGGCGGGCTCCGGCGTGTCGTTCTTCGGCTCCTCGCCCGCGAACGTCGAGTGGTTCCTGCACAACACGGGCAAGCAGTCCATCGGCCCCGACAAGCTCAACCAGCTCCGCCACGTCGAGTTCCTGGGCGACCCGGCGGGCGTGGCCGCGCACATGCGGCGGCACGCGGAGCTGATCGGGCCGAAGTTCGAGCTGGTCGACAAGGTGCTGACCGAGCGGCTCGGCGACCTCGGCACGTGGACGAGCCCCGCGGGCGGCTACTTCATCAGCCTGGAGGTGCCGCACGCCGCCGAGGTGGTGGCCAGGGCCAAGGCCGCGGGCATCGCGCTGACGCCCGCGGGCGCGACGCACCCGTACGGCAAGGACGCCGCCGACCGCACCATCCGGATCGCCCCCACCTTCCCCGAGCTGGAGGAGCTGGAGCAGGCCATCGAGGGCCTGGCCGTCTGCGCCCGCGCGGTGGCGGAGGAGCTGGGCTGAACTAGCGGCCGTTCCTGAAGCCGAAGATGTACTCGCGCGTCTCGCTCGGATGGAACGAGACGCCGACCCCCGGCTCGAACACGACGTTGTCGCGCGCGCAGTAATAGAGGCCCTCCCACACGGCCAGGGCTTTCTCCCTGGCCGGGGCCTCGATGGTGTCGCGCTTCCTGGCGCCGTACGAGCCGAGCACGTTCAGCAGCCCGAGCCCCCAGAACAGGCCGGTCAGGCAGAACGGGGCGAGCAGCACCTCGCCCCACTTGGGGTCCTGGCCCATGGCGATGACCAGCGACACGACCAGGTGCACCAGGGCCGCCAGCAGGAGCAGGAGATAGCCCTGGTTCCTGGCCCACGGGGTGTAGTGGCGGCTGGGGAACGACAGCCAGACCGCGAGCTGCGTACGGCTCATGACGTGCTTCGACGCGCCCAGCGCAGCCGCCGTGGGCAGGTCGGCGACCTCGCGCACGCCGGGCAGCCGCACTCTGCCGATCTTGTACGTGGTCCCGGCGGCCACCGCTCCGGGGACCGCGACGACCTGGTCGGTCTCCGAACACACCGGGCACCTGACTTCCACCTGGGCAGTTTGGCCTTAAGTAACGACCTGCGCAAACCGGGAGGCGGAGCGTGTCCGCCCGGCCGGCTCGGCCGAGGGATCTGCACCTAAAGTGCATGGTGTGAAGCCGATTGATGCTTTGGTGAGCTCCCTGCCCGAAGGCCGCGTCCTGACCGACCCGGACGTGATCGACTCCTACGCCCGCGACCGGACGTTCGTGGCGCCGGGCAAGCCGCTCGGCGTGGTGCTGGCCGCCTCGCGCGACGACGTGGTCACCACGATGAGGTGGGCCACCGAGCACCGGGTGCCCGTGGTGCCGCGGGGCGGCGGCTCGGGCCTGGCGGGGGCCGCCGTCGCCGGCGACAGCTCGATCGTGCTGTCGCTGGCCAGGATGAACGCGATCAGGGAGCTCTCCCCAGCCGACGAGATCGCCGTCGTCGAGCCGGGCGTCATCACCGCCGACCTCGACAGGGCCGCCAGGGAGCACGGGCTCATGTACGCGCCGGATCCCTCGTCGTACGAGATCTCCACGATCGGCGGCAACCTGGCCACGAACGCGGGCGGGCTGCGGTGCGTGAAGTACGGCGTGACCAGGGACTCGGCGCTCGGGCTCGAGGTGGTGCTGGCCGACGGCCGCGTGATCGGCACCGGCCGGCGCACGATGAAGGGCGTCACGGGCTACGACCTGACCGGCCTGTTCGTCGGCTCCGAGGGCACGCTCGGCGTCATCACCGCGGCCACGGTCCGGCTCAGGCGGGCGCCCGCGGCGCCGCCGGCCACGTTCGCGGCGGAGTTCGGCTCGCTCCGGGACGCGGGCGCGGCGGTCTCGGCGATCATGGCGGCGGGCTGCCAGCCGTCCCTCATGGAGCTGATCGACCGCGCCTCCCTGGAGGCCCTGGACGACTGGCTCAACATCGGGCTCGAACCCGGAACGCAGGCCACGCTGATCGGCCAGTCCGACGCCACCGACAGCCAGGCCATGGTCGAGCGCATGGAGCGGCTGTGCCTGGAGAACGGCGCCTCGTTCGTGGCCGTGTCCTCGAGCCCGCAGGAGGCCGAGGAGCTGATCAGGCTGCGCCGGCTGGACTACCAGGCCAAGGAGCGGCTCGGGGCGTGCCTGGTGGAGGACGTGTGCGTGCCCCGGTCCCTGCTGCCCGACATGATCACCGCCATCGAGGAGACGTCCGCGCGGCACGGGGTGAAGATCCTCACGGTGGCGCACGCGGGGGACGGGAACCTGCACCCGGTCTTCATCTTCGACCGGGGCATGGCCGAGCCGCCGGCGGAGGTGTGGGCGGCGGCGGACGAGGTGTTCACGCGCGCGCTGGAGCTCGGGGGCACCCTGACCGGGGAGCACGGGGTGGGCCTGCTGAAGCGGCGCTGGCTCGACCTGGAGTCGGGGCCGGTGGTCACCGAGGTCCAGCAGGGCATCAAGGCGGTCTTCGACCCCCTGGGCATCCTCAACCCGGGCAAGGCGATCTAGCTCTGGCCTGGCGGATCTCGCACCGTGGGCACCTTGACCAAGCCGTGACATTGGGGCCGGATGCCCGTCCGACCTGCGAAGAAGGGCTGACAGCGGCCTGACTTTCCTCGTCAGAACATGAAACTTCTGACAGGTCCGGCAGACGTCCCAACCATCACGCTGGTAGCGTTTTGCCCCATCTAATGGCTTGTAATGGGGGTCCGACGTGAATCAGTTCCAGCCGCTGGCGGCGGACGATCCGCGGCGGCTGGGGGCGTATGAAATCGTCGCCCGGCTCGGCGAGGGCGGCCAGGGTGTTGTCTATCTGGGCAAGAGCGACTCCGGGGAACAGGTAGCGGTCAAGCTGCTGCACCACGCCCTGGTGGCCGACGCCGACGCCAGGACCAGGTTCCTGCGCGAGGTGGCGGTGGCGCAGCGGGTGGCCAGGTTCTGCACCGCCCCGGTGCTGCACGCCGACCTGGACGGGAGCCGGCCGTACATCGTGAGCGAGTACGTCCCGGGGCCGTCGCTGCGTGAGATGGTCATCAACGAGGGGCCGCGGCGGGGTGCGGCACTCGAACGGCTCGCGATCAGCACGGCCACGGCGCTGGCGGCCATCCACCGCGCCGGCATCCTGCACCGCGACTTCAAGCCCGCCAACGTGCTGATGGGGCCCGAGGGTCCCGTCGTGATCGACTTCGGCATCGCCCGCGCCCTGGACTCGCCCGGCGCGACGGCCACGGGGATGGCCATGGGCACGCCCTCGTACCTGGCACCCGAGCAGCTCAGCGGGGCGGCGGTGTCGGAGGCGGCCGACGTGTTCGCGTGGGGCGTCACGATGGTGTTCGCGGCGACGGGCAAGCCCGCCTTCGGCGCCGACTCCATCCCCGTGGTGATGAACCGGATCCTCAACGAGGAGCCGGAGCTCGGGCGGATGGAGGGCGAGCTCGGGGAGCTGGTCGGCCTCTGCCTCTCCAAGGACCCCACGCAGCGGCCCAGCGCGGACGAGCTCATCGTCCGCCTCACCGGCCAGCCGGCCCCGAAGTCCGCCATCGAGCCGGTGACGGGCCAGCAACTGATCGGCGGCGCCGCCGCCGCGGCCAATGCGGGCGTCGAGGCCGGCGCCTCCGCGCCGAAGGGCCAGGACATCTACCCGGGCCCCTGGACCCAGCCCACCGGCCCCGCGGCGCCTCCGCAGACGGGCCCGTACGGCCGTCCCGCGGCGGCCGGCCCCCAGGCCGCATCGCCCATGCCGGGCACCCAGCCCCAGGGCGGCCCGCAGCCGGGAATGCCCGGCGGCGGCGCGCAGGCGGGGACGCCTGGCAGCGGCCCGCAGGCAGGGACGCCTGGTATGCCGGGAATGCCCGCCGGACCTGCCGGCTCCCAGCCCGGGATGCCCGCCGGCCCCCAGCCGGGGATGCCCGGCGGCGGGCCGCAGGCGGGAGTGCCCCAGGGAGGCCCTCACGCGCCTCAGGGCGGCCTCCAGGGCGCCGCCGCGTCCGGAATGCCGCCGCACGGCCCCGGCACGCCTCAGGGCCGGCCACCCTTCCAGGCGGGTACTCCGGGCGGACCGGGCAGGCCCGGCACGCAGGGCGGCCCCGCCCGTCCCGGCGGACCGTCCCGCCCCGATGACGCCGCGCCCGCGAAGCAGCGCCGCACGCTGACGCTCGCCCTGTCCGGAGCCGCGGCCGCCGCACTCCTCGTGGTCGTCGGCGCCGTGGTGGTGCAGGCGAACTCCAAAGAGGTCCCGGTGGTGGCCGTCGGCAACTCCTCCAACAAGACCAACGGCGAAGGCTCGGGCGGAGGCCAGCCCGTCGACCCACCGCCCGGCGACCAGACCCCGCTGCCGCTGCCCACGGACACCTCGGTCTCGGTGCCGACGCTGAGCATCGAGCCGACGGAGAGCAAGAAGGCCAAGCACACCAAGCAGCCGGAACCCATCTCCCAGGTCCCGAACCCGGTCACCCAGGTACCCCAGCCCCAGACCACCACCAAGCGGCCGCAGCCCACGCCCAAGCCGTCCGAGACCAAGACGAAGAAGAAGTCGTCCGACATGGTCGACCCCGCGGTGGAGCCGTCGGTCAACGACTTGCCGGGCCAGCCGAGCACCGGCGCGACGGTCCCGACGCGTCCCAGCAGCAAGCCGACCAAGACCTACGGCCCGCGCAAGCCGAACACGTTCAACCCGGCGTCCGTGTGCGGTGCCGGCTACAAGGTCATCGACTCGCGCTCCTTCGCCGGCGGCAACGCCAAGGTCTACCTCCTGTACAACTCCGGTGCGGGCAAGAACTGCGTGGTCACGATGTCGGCGATGCTGTACCCGGAGAAGGTGCAGATGAACGCCATCCTCCAGGTGAAGGGCGGCTCCAGCGCCGGCAACCCGGGCAGCTTCACCGCGTACGCGGGCCCGGTCCGCCTGCCCGGAAAGCAGAAGTGCGTGATCTGGGGTGGCACGTGGGGCAGGCAGAGCTGGAAGTCCGGCTGGAGCCACTGCACCTGACCTGACGGCGACATCCGATGAAAAGGGCCCCTTGTACGGGGCCCTTTTTGCGTTAGCGTAGTTGACGTGATCGTCAGGTCTTCGGTGCCGACGTCCAGGGGCAGGCGGACGCGGGCCGCGCTCCTGCAGGCTGGGCGGGAGGCGTTCGAGGAGCACGGGTACGACGCCGTGCGGATCGACGACGTGTGCGGCCGGGCCCGGGTGTCCCATGGCACGTTCTACACCTACTTCGACTCCAAGGAAGCGCTGTTCGGCGAGGTCGCGGCGGCCGTGGTCGGGGAGATGTTCGCGGCCAGCGTGGTCGGCGCGGCGGCGGCCCCGGACGATCCGTACGCCCGGATCGAGGCGGCCAACCGGCTCTACCTGCGGGCCTGGGCGGCCAACTCGCGGCTGGTGCGGATGGTGGAGCAGGCGGCCACGTCCGAGGAGAGGTTCGGGCGGTTGCTGCTCGAGCTGCGGGAGGTGTTCGTGCGGCGGGGCGCGGAGGGGCTGAAGCGGCTGCAGGAGCAGGGGCTGGCCGATCCGGAGCTGGATCCGCGGCTGACCGCCGTCATGCTGGGCGGGATGGTGGAGCACTTCGCCCACGTGTGGCTGGATCTCGGGGAGCGGGCCGGCGAGCAGGTGGCGGTCGATCACCTGACGCGGCTGTGGGCCAGGGCCATCGGGTTGACGAGGGCGTCAGGTTCGCCGGAGGAGGGCGCGTGATCAGGAGCAGGCTCGACACCGGGGGCGACGACTACCGCGGGCGCCGCGAGGCCATGCTCGCCAAGCTGCGCGAGCTCGACGCCGAGCACGCCAAGGCGGTGGCCGGGGGCGGGGAGAAGTACGTCGAACGGCACCGCGGGCGCGGCAAGCTCCTGGCCAGGGAGCGGATCGAGCTGCTGGTCGACCCCGACTCCCCCTTCCTGGAGTTGTCGCCGCTGGCCGCCTGGGGCAGCGAGTTCCCGGTCGGGGCCGCCATGGTGTCGGGGATCGGGGTGATCGAGGGCGTCGAGTGCGTGATCACGGCCAACGACCCCACCGTCCGCGGCGGCGCGTCGAACCCCTGGACGCTGAAGAAGTCCCTCCGGGCGGCCGACATCGCGCTGCGCAACAGGCTCCCGTACGTGAACCTGGTCGAGAGCGGCGGCGCGGACCTGCCGACGCAGAAGGAGATCTTCATCCCGGGTGGCCAGATATTTCGTGACCTGACCCGGTTGTCGGCGGCGGGCGTTCCGACCATCGCGTTGGTGTTCGGTAACTCCACGGCAGGCGGCGCGTACGTGCCCGGCATGAGCGACTACGTGGTGATGGTGCGGGAACGAGCGAAAGTGTTCCTGGGCGGCCCGCCCCTCGTGAAGATGGCCACCGGGGAGGAATCCGACGACGAGTCCCTGGGCGGGGCCGAGATGCACGCCAGGACCAGCGGCCTCGCCGACTACCTGGCCCAGGACGAGCACGATGCGCTGCGGATCGGCCGGCGGATCGTCCGCTCCCTCGGCTGGCGCAAGCAGGGCATGAGCCCGCAGGCGGCGCGGGAACCCCGCTATCCGGCCGAGGAGCTGCTGGGGATCGTCCCCGAGGACCTGAAGGTGCCGTTCGACCCCCGCGAGGTGATCGCGCGGGTGGTGGACGGGAGCGAGTTCGAGGAGTTCAAGCCGCTGTACGGCGCCTCCCTCGTGACCGGCTGGGCGCGCATCCACGGCTACCCGGTGGGGGTGCTGGCGAACGCGCGGGGCGTGCTGTTCAGCGAGGAGTCGCAGAAGGCCACCCAGTTCATCCAGCTCGCGAACCAGTCGCGCACTCCGCTCCTGTTCCTCCAGAACACGACCGGTTACATGGTCGGCAAGGACTACGAGCAGGGCGGCATCATCAAGCACGGCGCCATGATGATCAACGCGGTGTCCAACTCGACCGTCCCCCACCTCACCGTCGTCATGGGCGCCTCGTACGGGGCGGGCAACTACGGCATGTGCGGGCGCGCGTACGAGCCTCGCTTCCTGTTCAGCTGGCCGAGCGCCAAGTCGGCGGTGATGGGTCCGGCGCAGCTCGCCGGGGTGCTGTCCATCGTGGGCCGCGCGTCCGCGCAGGCCAAGGGGCAGGTGTACGACGAGGAGGCCGACGCGGCGATGCGCGCGATGGTGGAGGCCCAGATCGAGGCGGAGTCGCTGCCGTTCTTCCTGTCGGGGCGCCTGTACGACGACGGGGTCATCGACCCGCGCGACACCCGCACCGTCCTGGGCCTGTGCCTGTCCGCCGTCAACAGCGCGCCGGTGCCCGAACCGGCGGGATTCGGGGTGTTCCGGCCATGATCACCCGTCTGCTCGTCGCGAACCGGGGCGAGATCGCCCGCCGCGTCTTCCGCACCTGCGGGCCGCTCGGCATCTCGACGGTCGCCGTCTTCTCCGACCCCGACGCGGACGCGCCGCACGTGGCCGAGGCCGACCTGGCCGTACGGCTGCCGGGCGCCCGCCCGTCCGACACGTACCTGGACATCGGCCGCATCCTGGACGCCTGCCGCGCCTCCGGTGCGGACGCCGTGCATCCCGGATACGGCTTCCTGTCCGAGAACGCGGAGTTCGCGCGGGCCGTGCTGGACGCCGGGCTGGTGTGGGTGGGGCCGCCGCCCGAGGCCGTCGCGGCCATGGGGTCCAAGGTCGAGGCGAAGCGGCTGATGGCGGAGGCGGGGGTGCCCGTGCTTCCCTCGCTCGACCCGGAGGCGCCCGGGGAGTTCCCGGTGCTGGTCAAGGCGTCCGCCGGTGGCGGCGGGCGCGGCATGCGGATCGTCCGCGAGGCCGGGGAGCTGGCGCGGGAGGTCGAGTCGGCGCGGCGCGAGTCGGCGGCGGCGTTCGGCGACGGGACCGTGTTCGTGGAGCCGCTGCTGGAGCACGCCCGGCACGTCGAGGTGCAGGTGCTGGCCGACCGGCACGGCACGGTGTGGACGCTGGGCGAGCGCGAGTGCAGCGTGCAGCGGCGGCACCAGAAGGTCGTCGAGGAGTGCCCGTCGCCGGGGATCTCGGCCGAGCTGCGGGAGCGGCTGTGCGCGGCTGCGGTCAGGGCCGCGCGGAAGATCGGCTATGTCGGGGCCGGGACCGTGGAGTTCCTGGTCAAGGGGGAACGGGTGGCGTTCCTGGAGATGAACACCCGGCTCCAGGTCGAGCATCCGGTCACCGAGCTGGTCTACGGGGTCGACCTCGTGCGGCTGCAGCTGGAGGTGGCCGAGGGGGCCGCCCTGCCCGCCACGCCGCCCGAACCTGCCGGGCATGCCGTGGAGGTGCGGCTTTATGCGGAGGACGGGGATTATCTGCCGCAGAGCGGGGTGTTGCGGCGGTTCGAGGTCTTCGGGGACGTGCGGGTGGATTCGGGGGTGGAGTCCGGGTCGGTGATCTCGCCGTACTACGACCCGATGCTGGCGAAGGTGATCGGGCACGGGCGGGTACGGGCGGAGGCGGTGCGGAAGCTGGTCACGGCACTGCGGAGGGCGAAGCTCCACGGACTCGCGACAAATCGCGATTTACTGGTAAAAATCCTGACGAATCCGGCTTTTGGGGCGGGCGACACCCACACCGGCTTCCTCGCGCCCGACGGCCCTCTTGACGGCAGCTCCCCGGACGGGCCTGGCGAGCTCCCGGTGCTGGCCGCCGCCCTCGCCATGGCCGCCGCCAACCGCCGCCGGGCGAAGGTGCTGGGGGACCTCCCGAGCGGCTGGCGCAACGTGCGCTCCCAGCCGCGCCGGGCGCGCTTCGAGGAGGCCGAGGTCGTCTACGACCCGCTCCCCCAAAGTGTGACCGTGATCAGCGCGGAGCCGTACGAGGTGATCCTGGAACGCGACGGCGTCCGGCACACCTTCCAGGTGGCCCGCTACGACGAGGACGGCAAGGTCTACGTCGACCACGTCGGCGGGTGCGCCGAGCTGACCCCGCTCCCCCACCTCCCCGAGCCGGTCGAGCACGTCGCCCCCGGCTCCCTGCTGGCCCCCATGCCGGGCAGCGTGCTCCGGGTCGAGGTGGAGCCCGGCGACCGGGTGGCGAAGGGGCAGCCGGTGCTGGTGCTGGAGGCGATGAAGATGGAGCATCGGATCGTGGCGCCGTCCGACGGCGTGGTGTCGGACGTACACGTCGAAAAGGGCCGGCAGGTCGAAGCGGGCGCGGTGCTGGCGATCATCCAGGAGGGGACTTCATGACGAGCCTGGTGCACAAGGACCTGGCGGGGGGCGTCGCCACCGTCACGCTGGACTCGCCGCCCAACCGCAATGCCCTGTCCGCACGGCTCCTCGCCGACCTGTCCGACCGGCTCCACTGGGCGCTGGCCGAGCCGGAGGCCAGGGTGATCGTGCTCACCGGCACCGGCAACGTGTTCTGCTCGGGCGCCGACCTCAAGGAGCAGAAGGCCTCGGGCGCGGCGGTGACGGCGTCGTTCCCCGACGTCCTCACGCTGATCTGGGAGAGCCCGAAGCCGGTCGTCTGCCGCCTGAACGGCACGGCGCGGGCGGGCGGGCTCGGCCTGGTGGCGGCATGCGACTTCGCCATCGCGCCGCTGACGGCGTCCTTCGCCTTCTCCGAGGTACGGCTCGGCGTCGTGCCCGCCATGATCTCGGTGCCCGTGCTGCGCCGGGTCGAGCCCCGGGCGGCGGCCGAGTACTTCCTGACCGGCGAGGTGTTCGACGCGGCCAGGGCTGCGGAGATCGGGCTGCTCACGCGGGCGGTGCCCGAGGACGAGCTGGACGCGACGGTCGCGCACTACGCCGAACTGCTGATCAAGGGCGGCCCCGAGGCGCTGGCCATCACGAAGCGGATGGTGCGGGAGGTGCCCGCGCTGTCGTTCGAGGAGGGGCTGCGGCGGATGACCGAGTTGTCCGCCGAGCGCTTCACCTCGGAGGAGGGGCAGGAGGGCATCGCGGCGTTCAGGGAGAAGCGGCCGCCCAAGTGGACCTCCCGATGACGCTGCGGATCGCGAACTGCAGCGGCTTCTACGGCGACCGCCTCTCGGCCGCCAGGGAGATGGTCGAGGGCGGGCCGATCGACGTGCTCACCGGCGACTGGCTGGCCGAGCTGACCATGCTCATCCTCGCCGGCAACCGCCTCAAGGGCCGCCCCGGGTACGCGCCGACGTTCCTCCGGCAGTTGGAGGACGTCCTGGGCCCTTGTCTCGATAAGTCCATCAAAATCGTGACCAACGCCGGCGGCCTGGATCCGGCCGGCTGCGCGGAGGCGGTCCACGACCTGGCCACCCGCCTCGGCCTGTCCCCCACGATCGCCCACATAACCGGCGACGACCTCACCGGCCGCCCCCTGGACCTGACCAACGCCGACACCGGCGAACCCCTCACGGCGACCCCCCTGACCGCGAACGCCTATCTCGGCGGCCGCCCGATCGCCACCGCCCTCGCGGCGGGCGCGGACGTGGTGGTGACCGGCCGCGTCACGGACGCCGCCCTGGTGACCGGCCCCGGCATCTGGCGCCACGGGTGGGGGCCCGAGGACCTGGACCAGCTCGCGGGCTCGGTGGTGGCGGGGCACGTCATCGAGTGCGGCTGCCAGGCGACCGGCGGGAACTACGCGTTCTTCCAGGACGTACCGGACCTGGCGCACTGCGGCTTCCCCATCGCCGAGCTGAACGCGGACGGCTCCGCCGTGATCACCAAGCATCCCGGCACCGGCGGGCTGGTCTCGGTCGGCACGGTCACGGCGCAGCTCGTGTACGAGCTCGGAGGCCCGCGCTACCTGGGACCTGACGCGGTGGCCCGCTTCGACACGATCACCCTCACGGACGACGGCCCCGACCGCGTCCTGATCTCGGGCGTCCGGGGAGAGCCGCCACCCGACACCCTCAAGGTGGCCGTCAACTACCTGGCGGGCTACCGCAACACGATGACCCTGGTGCTGACGGGCCTGGACGTGCCTGCCAAGGCCCGGGCCGCCGAGGACGCCCTCTGGGCCCGCGTCCCCCGGGACTCGTTCGACCGGGTGGACGTGGAGCTGACGGACTCGGGCCTGCTGCGGATCACCGTCATGGACGCCGACGAACGCCGGGCGGGGCGGGCGTTCTCCTCCGCCGTCGTGGAGACGGGGCTCGCCAGCTACCCGGGCTTCTACGCCCTCACCCCGCCGGGCAATGCCACGCCGTACGGGGTCTACTGGCCCGTCCTCGTCCCCGCCTCGGAGGTCCACCCCCAGATCTTCCTCAACGGCAACCCACTTCCTCCCGCCGCACCCGACGCGCCAGACCCGCAGCAGGCCGCCAATGCCATCACCCCGTACTCCGTCCCAGCACCGGAGGCGCCTCGCGCGACGGAAGCGCCTCCCGCGACGAAGGTGACCAGCGCAGCGGAGACGGCCCGCCCGACAGAGGCGACCGGCCCAGTGGAAACGGCCCGCCCGACGGAGACGCCCGGCCCAGCGGAAACGACCCGCGCGACGCGCGCGGCGGAGACGGCGGACGTAGCGCAAGCGATCGGCGCGGCGCAGGCGGTGAAGGCGGCAGGCGACGTAGCCGAAGCCGCCACGCCGCACCCCGCACCGGCCCTCCTCCCAGCGCCGGGTCGGCGGGAGGCGGCACGGAGCGGCTCGGCGCCCGCGAACGGCGATCAAGTGGCCGAACTTCCAACCGGAAACGACGGGCAAGGGGCCGAGCGCGGCGGTGAGGAACTCCGACCTCCAGGCGCAGGGCAGCCCTCCGTGGTCGGGCCTCGGGCGGGGGTGCGGGTGCCGTTGGGGTGGATTGCCGGGGCGCGGTCCGGGGACAAGGGCGGGAACGCGAACCTGGGCGTCTGGACCGACACCCGGGAGCGGTACGACTGGCTGGCCGCCCACCTCACCCCCGACACCCTCAAACGCCTCCTCCCGGTCCTGGCCCCGCACCGCGTCGACCGCTACGAACTCCCCAACATCAAGGCGCTCAACTTCGTCATCCACGGCCTCCTCGGCAGGGGGGTGGCGGCGAGCCCGAGGATGGACCCGCAGGCGAAGGCGTTGGGCGAGGAACTGCGGGCGAAGGAGGTGGACATACCCCCGCACCTACGTGACTGACCGCCAGCCCAGCAGCCCCGCCCCGAGGAGCCCGGCCCGGACGCCGAGGGTCGACGCCACCACCTCCGGCGCCCGCCGGAACGCCGGCCGCCCCGCCAGCCGTTCCCGCAGCGGCCCCAGCAGCGCGTCCCCCGCCTGAGAGACCCCGCCCCCGATGACGATGCGGGCCGGGTCGAGCAGCAGGGTGTACGTGGCCAGCGCCAGGGCGAGCGCGTCCACGGCCGACGACCACACCTCCGCCGCCCGCGCGTCCCCCTCGGCGGCCAGGCGCACCACGTCCGCGGCGGTGCCGGAGCCGTACCGTGCCGCGATGGCCCCGCCCGACGCGTACGCGGCCAGGCAGCCCCGCTGCCCGCACCCGCACGGCAGCCCGTCGGGCCGGACCGGGATGTGACCGATCTGCCCGGAGAATCCCCCGGCTCCCCCGTACAGCGAGCCCGACAGGACGACCGCGCCTGCGATACCCGTACCGATGGGGAGGAACAGGACGTCCTCCCCGCCTGCCCCGTAGGCCAGCTCGGCCTCCCCGGCCGAGCGGACGTCGTGACCGAGCGCCACCGGCAGGTCCACGTCCGCGAACGACGAGACGGGCACGTCCCGCCACCCGAAGGCCGCGGAGTAGACGGCGTGGGTGGGCGTGACCAGCCCCGGCACCGCAAGCCCCACGGCGAGCGGGCGGCGCCCGGCGCGCGGCCGCGCCAGGTCGGCGACGAAGCCGGAGACGGCCGCGATCACCTGATCGGCGCCACGAGGCGTCACACGCTGCTCGAAATGAAGAATTGTCCCGTCACGGGCGACAAATCCGCCTTTGAAGGTGGTACCGCCTACATCGACCGCAACGACGTAATCCATCGGGCCATCGTCCCCTAGGGTGCCACCATGACCATTCGCCGACTCACCCCAGAGGACCTGGACGACTGCGCCCGCCTGGCCAAGGACCGCGGCTGGCCTCCCGAGCGCCACAAGTGGCGCCTCCTGCTCGAGGCCGGCGAGGCGTACGGCATCGACGCCCCCGACGGCGACGGCCTGGCCGCCACGAACGTCCTGACCCTCTACGGCGACGACCTCGGCGTGGTCAGCATGGTCCTCACGGCGTCCAGGTACGCCAGGCAGGGGCTGGCCCGGCGGCTCATGGAGCACGTGATGGAGCGGGCCGGCGGCCGTACGGTCTCGCTCTTCGCCACCGACTACGGCCGCCCCCTGTACGAGCAGATGGGATTCCGGGTCGTCGGCGGGGTCGTCAAGCACACGGGCGTGTTCGAGGGCGAGCCGTCGGGCCGGACCCGCCCGGCCACTGAGGCCGACCTGGACGAGATCGTGAAGCTGGACGCTGAGCTGTTCGGGACGGACAGGTCGGCGCTGCTGCGGCGGATGTTCGACTTCGGCGAGCGGGTACGGATCGCGGACGGCGGCTTCGGCCACTGCTGGCGCAACGACGACAACACCGTGATCGGCCCGGTCGTCGCGCGGGACGAGGAGACCGCGCGGGCGCTGATCGGGGATCTGGCGCTGGACGTGGGCGGCGAGGTGCGGATGGACCTGGACGAGGCGATGACCGGCCTGGTCGCGTGGGCGGTCGCGCACGGCATGGGCAGCCCGTGGAGGACCGCGAGGATGGTGCACGGAGGCGACCTGCCGGGCGAGCGAGCCTGCCAGTTCCTGCCGTTCATGCAGGCGCTGGGCTGACCCGCACAGCGCCAGGCGCGGCGGCCCCACGATGTCGCCGTACGGTGCCGGGCTGACCGCACAGCGCCAGGCGACGGGAAGACGCCGGGCGGCCGCACGATGTCGCCGTACGGTGCCGGGTTGACCGGGTGTGCGGCGCTCTCGTAGGGTCGGGCGACCAGAATATGATTCTGCCGAAGGGCGATCATGACCTCCACCCACATCGACGTCAGCGCCATCGACCTCGCCGCGCTCGGCACGTGGATGGACGCCCAGGGCCTGCCCGGCGGCCCGATCACGGGCGTCACGCCGGTCCTGGGCGGCACGCAGAACGTCATGGTCCGCTTCGAGCGCGGCGGCCGCCCGTACATCCTGCGCCGCCCTCCCCTGCACGCCCGCAGCAGGAGCAACGAGGTGCTGCGCCGCGAGGCGCGGGTGCTGGCGGCGCTGCGCGGCACGCCCGTGCCCGCGCCCAGGCTGGTGGCCGCGCAGACCGAGCGGGAGCCGGTGTTCTACCTGATGGAGCCGGTCGACGGGTTCAACCCCTCGACGGGCCTGCCGGAGCCGCACGCCTCCGACGCCGCGATCAGGCACCGCATGGGGCTGGAGGCCGCCGCCGCGCTGGCCGAGCTGGGGCGGGTCGATCCGGGGGTGCTGCCGGGGTTCGGCAGGCCGGAGGGGTTCCTGGAGCGGCAGGTGCCGCGCTGGCTCAAGGAGCTCGACTCGTACGGCGAGCTGGACGGCTATCCGGGCCCCGACATTCCGGGGCTGCCCGAGACGGCCGACTGGCTGGCGCGCAACCTGCCCCGGACGTTCACCCCGGGGATCATGCACGGCGACTACCACTTCGCGAACCTGATGTTCGCCTGCGACGGCCCCCGCGTGGCCGCGATCGTGGACTGGGAGATGAGCACGATCGGCGACCCGCTGCTCGACCTCGGCTGGCTGCTGGCCACCTGGCCCAGCAACAACGACCACGTCCCCGGGCTGCCGGAGCCGCGCGAGCTCATCGAGTACTACGCGGCGCTGTCCGAGCGCGACCTGTCGGCCATCGGCTGGTACGCGGTGATGGCCTGCTTCAAGCTCGGCATCGTCCTGGAGGGCTCGCACGCGCGGGCGTTCGCGGGAAAGGCACCAAAGGACATAGGGGACGTACTACACGAAACCACCCTGCAACTGTTCGAACGGGCACATCAGTTTATGGACGGTGTTCTCGGCTGATTTCCGGAAAAACGATCACTTCTTAATCCCCGAGTCGTACAATTGCGCGCAATTGCACCTGTTATCGGGGAAGGATCGTCATGCGAATGCGGTTCCTCGGCTCCACCTCGGAGGCGGGCGCCTGTCCCACCCTGTACGAGACCGACCGCGGCACCATCGTCGTGCAAGGTCTGCAAGTCACCGACGCGGAGGCGCTCGCGGACCTCCGTGACGTGCTCGACGGCGAGACCGCGGTCGAGGTTCCGCGCGAGCTCATCACCGAAATCGCCCGGCGGGTCCTCCCCGACGGCTCGGCAACCGCTTTCCCGACCAGCGGAGGAACACCCTCGGCAACCGCTTGATCACAATTGCGACTGATGCTGGCATGATCGACGCAAGCAGGGCTAGCCTCTTGCGGCGTGACGTCGTTTCAGCAGGCGCGCATCGACCTGGGCGGCCAATTACGACAGTTGCGCGAGGCCGCGCACCTGTCGGGCAAGGAGCTGGCCCAGCGGCTGGGCTGGCAGCCGTCCAAGGTCTCCCGCCTGGAGAACGCCCGGCAGACCGCCACGGAGGATGACGTGGTCGTGTGGGCGCAGGCCGTACGCGCCTCGCCCGACACGACCGACGAGCTCATCCGGCAGGCCATCGCGCTGCTCGAACGGCACGACGACTGGAAGCAGCGCCACCGCAGCGGCCTGGCCGCCCTCCAGGAGGACATCCGCGACCTGGAGGCACGCACCAAGCTCTTCCGCGTGTTCGAGCCCGGCATCATCGTGGGCCTGCTGCAGACCTCCGAATACGCCAGGCACGTCTTCCGCAAGGTCAAGCGCCTCTACAGCGCGGCCGACCAGATCGACGCGGCGGTGCGGGTGCGGATGCAGCGCCAGGAGATCCTGTACGACCGGACGCGCACGTTCAGGTTCGTGGTGACGGAGGCGGCACTGCGCACCGCCCTCGCCCCGCCGGAGGTGATGCGCGGCCAGCTCGACCGATTACTCGCCGTCAGCACGCTGCCGAACGTCGAGTTCGGCGTGATCCCGTTCAGCTCGGAGCTGCCGTCGAGCCCGATCAACGGCTTCTGGATCTACAACGAGGCCATGGTCGCGGTGGCCACCATGACGAAGGACCTGATCCTTCGCGATCCCGATGACATCGCCTTCTACGTCCGGGCCTTCGATGACTACGCGAAGGTGGCGGAGTTCGACGAGCCGGGGCGGGAGGTCATCATCGGAATTCTTCACGATTACCGCAAACAAACGTCACATTAACCGCAGCAATTGCTTGCCTCCCTACCCAAGATCGTGCAATTCTGTCGCGAGACGTTGCGGAGGTGACGCATGATGCTTGATACCGCGCTCTGCCTCGAGCGATTCGCCTGGCACGCAGGTCGTCACGCTGACCTGACCGTCCAGAGCCTCGCCCTGTCGAGCGACCCGGCCTACGTGTCGGTCCGCAATCGCTTCTCGGCCACGCTGACGGAGACGGTGACGTGCTCGGACGAGGGCGCGTACATCACCTCGTGGGGCTACCGCCTGGGCACCGCCGAAGACGTCGAGTCAGCCGCCGCCCGCCTCGCCTTCCTCCTCGCCGCCCTCCCCGCCTGACCCGGCCGCCCCGCATCACGCCCGGCCCGCACGACGCCCGGCCCGCATCACGCCCGGCCCGAAACACGGCTTACGGCCCCCGGCACCGATTTTCGGCCCGCACGCCCTACATCCCTGCGACGGGCAGCCCTCACCGCCGCAGCACCGCCCGCCTCAGCATCGTCCCCCTCAGCACCCTCCGCCGCCGCAGCACCCCCCGGCCTCAGCGCCGAGCGGAGCGCCAGGGCGGTCAGCAGCCGGCCTTGTAGAGGACCTTCTGCACCTCCGGCTGGTCCACGTTCTGCGCGGTGACGATGGTGGCATCCGTCGGGATCGAGGGCGTGACCTGCTGCCCCTTGACCGCCGCGACCGCCTGCTCCACCCCCTTGGCCCCGATGTCCCCGGGCAGCTGGGCGATGAGCGCCTGTACGACGCCGTCCTTGAGCTGCTTCACCTGCGCGGGCCCCGCGTCGAAGCCCACCATCTTGACCTGCCCCAGCTTGCCCGCCTGCTGGAGGGCGGACCCGGCGCCGGTGGCGGAGTTGAGGTTCGCGGCGAAGATCCCGGTCAGGTCGGAATCCTTGGCCAGAGCGGCGTTGACGATCTTGGAAGCCTCGCCGACGTCGTTGTGCGAGTACTGCACGCCCAGGTACGTGATCCCGGGATGCGAAGCCTTGATCTCCTCCTCGAATCCCTTGACGCGCGCGTCAACGGTACTCACACCCGGATCCGTGGAGATGACCAGCACCTTGCCCTTGTCGTCGATCTGCTCCGCCAGCGCCTTGGCCGCCGCCGCCCCGCCCTTGACGTTGTCGGTGCTGATCCGTGACAGGCCGATGCCCGGGTCCTCGACCACCGTGTCCACCAAGATGATCTTGATGCCCTGCTGCTTGGCCTGGGTCAGCGGCGCGATCATGGCCTTGACGTCGGTCGGCGCGATGAGCATGGCGTCCGGCTTGCTCGCCACCACGGAGTTGACGATCGGCGTCTGCAACGTCGGGTCGAACTTCTGCGGCCCCTGGACGTCCAGCGCCACGCCCAGCTCCTTGGCCTTGGCCTTCGCCCCGCAGGCCATGGTCTCGTAGAACTCCTCGCCCGCCAGCCCCTGCACGAGCGTCACCCTGACCTGGCCGCCGCCTCCGCTCTGCCCGCCCTGCCCGCCGCAGGCGGCGATGGTCAACAGCAGCGTTCCCAGAGCTGCCACAGCCTTGCGCATCGTGGTGCCTCCTCCTACTGGTCCCGGGCCCTGCGCCTCCACTGGTCGACGTAGACGGCGGCGACGAGCACGGCGCCCACCACCACCTGCTGCCAGAACGGCCGCACGCCCAGGATCTGGAAGCCGTTCTGCAGCACGACCGGGATGAACACCCCGATGACCGTCCCGGCCACCGTCCCCACGCCACCGAACAGCGAGGTGCCGCCGATCACCACGGCGGCGATGGCCTGCAGGTTGTCGGTGGAGTGGGCGGACACGCCGGTGATGCCGTACTTGGCGAGCGACAGCTGCCCGGCCAGCCCGGCCAGCAGGCCCGCCAGGCCGTACACCTTGATCAGGTGCCGGCGCACGGCCACGCCGCCGCGCCGGGCGGCCTCGGCGTTGGACCCGATCGCGTACGTGTGCCGCCCGAAGCGGGTCCAGGCGAGCATGAGCGCGAGCGCGGCGGTGATGGCGGCGCAGATCCACACGATCAGCGGTACGCCCAGCCAGCGCGCCAGCCCCAGGCCGAGGTTCAGGTCCGTGGGGGCGCGCAGATCGACCCCGCCGGTGAGCAGCAGGGCCCCGCCGAGCGACATGCCGAGCGTCCCGAGCGTCACGATCAGCGCGGGGATGCGGCCCAGGGCGATCAGCACGCCGTTCAGCGCCCCCCACGCCAGCCCCGTCACCAGGGCGGCCAGGGTGCCGAGCGCGAGCGAGCCGGTGGCGTCCATGACCTCGGCGGCCGCCACGGCCGAGAACACCAGGACCCCGCCCACCGACAGGTCGATCCCCGCCGTGATGATCACATACGTCATGCCGGTGGCGAGCAGCAGCAGGATGGCCGCGTCGCTGACGAGGTTGAGCAGGTTGAACGAGGTCGGGAACGTGGTGGGCGCCAGGATCGAGAACGCCGCCAGCAACGCCGCCAGCACCAGGCCGATCCACACGACCTGCAGCTCACCCGGCCGCACACCCTTCACACGCCGCCCTCCCGCCCGTGCCCCCCGCCGTCCTCCTGGCCGTCCTCCTGGCCACAACCGGCGCCATCCCGCCCATCGGAATCCGCGCCCTCCCGCCCGCCGTCCTCCTGCGCTTCGAGCGCTCCGGTCATGGCCCCGACCAGCTCCTCCATCGAGACGCGCGCGGTCTCGAAGCGGGCCACCCGGCGTCCGAGCCGCAGCACCTCCACCCGGTCGGACACCGCCATCACGTCCTGCATGTTGTGGCTGATCAGCACCACGGACACGCCCGAGTCGCGCACGCCGCGGATGAGGTCGAGCACGCGCCGGGTCTGCACGACCCCGAGCGCGGCCGTGGGCTCGTCCATGAACACCGCCCGCCGCGCCCACGTCACCGCCCTGGCCACCGCCACGCCCTGCCGCTGACCGCCGGACAGCGCGGAGACCGGCGCGGTCTGGGACGCGAGCCGCACGCCGAGCCGTTCGCACGCCTCGCGCGCGGCCCGGCGCATGGCGGCGTTGTCCAGCACGCCCAGCAGGCCGAGGAGGCCGGGCCTGAGCAGCTCTCTGCCGAGGAAGAAGTTGGCCGCGGGGCTGAGGTCGGCGCAGAGCGCGAGATCCTGGTAGACGGTCTCGATCCCGGCGCCCCTGGCCTCCTCGGCGGAGCCGAACGCCACCGGTTCGCCGTCGACCTCGACCGTCCCGGCGTCCGGCCGTTCGACGCCCGAGAGGATCTTCGCGAGCGTGGACTTCCCCGCGCCGTTGTCGCCGATCAGCGCGACCACCTCGCCGGGCCGCAGGGTGAAGTCCGCGCCGCGCAGCGCCTCGACGTGGCCGTAGCTCTTCATGATCCCGCGGGCGGCGATCAGTGGTGCGGCCATAAGAACATCAAGAAGGCGATTGACATCGTTGTCAAGGCCGCGCGGCCGTCAGGGCACCCGAGACGCCCCCGCGAAGTCGTGGTACGCGTCCCACAACTCGCCCAGGAACAGCCGGCCGAACCGCACCATCCCCGCCGCCCCGTCGGGCCCCCACGTGCGGAACGTCGTCAGCTGGTGCATGAAGTCCGGCAGGTGGATCCGGATGATCCCCGCGGCGACCACCTCGGCCTCCGCGTCGTCCGCCGGGCGGGTGTGCCCGCGCAGCACCCGGACGTACAGGGTGGAGGTGTCGGACCACACGTCGGCCCCGGGGTCGTCGTGCACGTCCTTGAACCCGGTGAGCGTCAGCGGGGCGTCCCCGTCGCCGGTGAAGTGCAGGCGGTAGAGCATGCGCCGGCGCGCCGGCTCCTCGCCTGCCACGAACAGGTTGAACGACCCGTCCTCCACCCGCAGGCGGCCGCCGCCGAGCACGGGACAGCTCACCCATCCGGCGGCGGACGCCTCGTGCCCGGCGTCGGCCACGAACCGCTCGACGTCGCCGGCGGTGATGGTCAGGTGGACCGCCAGCGGGTGCCCGTTCGCGCGGCCGAGCCGCTCGCCCTCCTCCGGGTCGGCGGAGCCCGGCATGACGTGGCCGCGCATCTCCTCGGTGAAGCTCAGGCCCGACGGGACCGCGGCGTGCCGCGCCGTCCGGGGCGCGGTCTCCAGGACGTGCTCGCAGGCGCGGTCCGAGAGCGCGGCGATGGTCAGCGAGGGGTTGACGCCGACCGGGCCGGGCACGCACGCCCCGTCCAGCACGTACAGCCCCGGATGCCCGAACACCTCGCCGTACTCGTCCACGACGCCCTCCGCGGGGTGGCGGCCCATCGGGGCGCCGCCGACCGGGTGCACCGTGATCACCTTGCGGGCCAGCCACAGGGGGTTGTCGCGGTAGCCGGCCCGCAGGACCCGGGCCATGTCCCGCATGGCGGCGCGCATCGTGGTGAAGTACGGCATGGACGTGCTGGTCGTCCAGTCGACGTCGAGGTAGCCGCGGCGCAGGCGCATGACGCCGTCGGGGATGTCGCGGCCCATGCCGAGCAGGCCCAGCGACCCGTCGGACAGGTGCCCGTCGCCGAGCAGCGCGGCCAGTTCGGCGTTGATCCGGGTCCGCGGCGAGTGGCTCAGCAGGGCCCCGATCCTGTGCAGCACGAACCGGCCGGCCCTCCTGACCTGGCCGCGCACCCCCGCGAACTCCCCCAGCCACTCGGCGAAGGGCGGGTAGCCCGCGTCCTCGATCAGGAAGCCCCGGCGGTCCCCGTGCCCGGAGTCGGCCGCGTCCGGCACCCGGATGGCGCTGGTGATCACCGGGCCGCGGCTGCCCTCCAGCGAGCGGTGGCGGCCCGCGCCGTCGCGGGCGTCCGTGATCACGGTGAGCAGGTCGCCGTTGCCGCTGAAGCGGGCCCCGAGCATGGGGCTCAGGCCGGGGAACTTCGATCTGCAGGTCAGCAGCAGGTACGTCGTCCCGAGCGTGCCCGCGGCCAGGACGAGCCGGTCACAGGTGATCGTGCGCTGGGGCAGCCGCCGGGTGTTGACCCGCCGCCGCTCCTCGCCCGGTTCGTGCACCACGTAGCTCACGGCGTAGCCGCCGCCGGGCGCGGGGGCGAGCCACCGTACCTCGTGCAGGGTGCGCAGGTCCGCGCCGGCGTGCCGAGCCGCCGACAGGTAGGTGTGGTCGAGGGAGTTCTTGGCGCCGTCGTTGCAGCCGAGGTCGCACTCGCCGCGCAGCCGGCACGTCGTACGCGGCAGGCCGTGCAGGTTGCCGTACTCCGGGTCCGGGATGGGCAGGCCGGGAGCGGGATGGCCGCCGGGCTCCGGGGCGAAGGCGACGGCCAGCGGCGGCAGCTCCCACTCCAGCCCCAGCCGCCCGGCCGCCTCGCGCATGGCGAGGGTCTTGGCCGTCGTGTCGTACGGCGGCTGGCCGAGGGGGTAGCGCTGGGGCTGGAGCATCCGCTCCACGGCGTCGTAGTGCGGATCGAGGTCGGCCCGCGTGACGGGCCAGTGTTCGTAGCCGCCGCCGGGCAGCGGGCTCTCCTTGACGAACCACCGCTCCGGCTTGCGCAGCAGGACATTGGCGTAGATGAGAGAGCCGCCACCGAGCCCGCTGGAGACGGCCGCGCCGAGCCCGCGGAAGCTCCACAGGTCGAACAGGCCGTACAGGCCCTCGCTCGGGTCCCACAGGTTGCGCGCCATCGCGGCGGGCGCGCGCGGGAACGAGCCCGGCGGGTACGGCCGGCCGCGCTCCAGCACGACCACCCGCAGCCCCGCTTCGGCGAACCGGTAGGCCGCCACGGCGCCGCCGAACCCCGAGCCCACCACCACGACGTCGGCGTGCTCGCGGGCCGGGCGTCTAGCCTGGTCAGAACCGTTATGGCGCATTGTCTCTCCCTCGTCCGGAAGGGTCCGAAAAGTGGGGAGAGGTAGAATGTAAGAGTAACCGATCGGTGAGCTGAGCACCGGAACCAGAAGTCCAGGAGTCTTAGACCAGGTCTGCCGGCCCGCGGCCGGCAGCGACCCGAGATCGTGGCGATCGGTATGCATGGACGACCCGCAACACACGAACGCGTCGTACCCTTCACCGCCGGAGACGGCAAGAACCTGCGCCTCGTCAACGTGCGCGGGCACGCCCCGCCGACGAAGGCCCCGGTCATCCTCGTGCACGGCGCCGGGGTCCGGTCGAAGGTCTTCCGGGCGCCGGTGCCCGCCAACGTCGTCGACATGCTCGTCTCGCAGGGCTACGACGTCTGGCTGGAGGACTGGCGGGCCAGCATCGACCTGCCGCCCAACCCGTGGACCCTGGACCAGGCGGCGGGATACGACCACCCCGCCGCGGTGCGCAAGGTCGTCGAGGAGACCGGGGCGGACCGGATCAAGGCGATCATCCATTGCCAGGGCTCGACCTCGTTCATGATGTCCGCGTGCGCGGGCCTGGTGCCCCAGGTTGACACGATCATCACGAACGCGGTGTCCCTGCACCCGGTCGTCCCCCGCTGGTCGCGGGCCAAGCTCCGGTACGCGGTGCCGGTCACGCGCCGGTTCCTGACCTATCTCGACCCGTCCTGGGGCGACCACCCGCCGCCGGGCGCGCCCGCGCTGATCACCCAGCTGGTGAAGGCCGCGCACGCCGAGTGCGGGAGCACGGTCTGCAAGCTGGTCAGTTTCACGTACGGCAGCGGCTTCCCCGCGTTGTGGCGGCACGAGAACCTCGGCGCCGCCACGCACGACCTCTGGATCCCGCACGAGTTCGGCCCGGTGCCGCTGACCTTCTTCCGGCAGATGGACAAATGCGTGCGCAGCGGCCGGCTGGTCGCCTACGAGCACATCGCCGGCCTGCCGGAGGACTACACGGCGCAGGAGCCGCGTACCGACGCCCGGGTCGTCTTCCTGGCGGGCGAGCTCAACCGCTGCTTCCTCCCGGAGAGCCAGCGCCGGTCCTACGATTTCTTCTCCCGCTTCGCCCCCCACCACTCCCTGCACCTCCTCTGCGGATACAGCCATCTGGACGTGTTCTTCGGCGAGCGCGCCCACCGCGACGTCTTTCCGCTGATCATCGAGGAGCTGGCCGGCACGCCGGCCCGGCACAGGGGGGACCGATGACCTTCACCGCACGACGCCGGCGCGTGGCCGGCCGATTCGCCAATGTGGACGGCATCCCGTTCCGGATGCCAGTGGGGACGCGGGGCAGCCCGGCGCTGATCGCCGCCTACCCGATCGACCCGCGCGGCGCTCGTGAGGCGCTGCCGGAGGAGCTGAGCCCGTACCGGATCCGCGGCGAGGGGGTGCTGCTGATCGCGGTCGTGGACTACCAGGACACCCCGATCGGCACGTACGTGGAGCTCTGCACCGGGATCCTGTGCACGCCGGGCGACCGGCCCGCCCCGCCGCTGCTCCCGCTGCTGCTGCGCTCGGCCTTCGGCACCGGCGTCCACCTCGGCGACATGCCGGTGAGCACCGAGATCTCCGTCAAGGGCGGCCTCGGCATCTGGGGCATGCCCAAGCGGCGCGCCTCGCTCGACTTCCTCACCGGCGAGTCCACGGTCAGCAGCCAGTACGACCTCGACGGGCAACTGGTCATGCGCGTGGACGTGCCGCGCCCGGCTCGGGCCTGGCTGCCGATGCGCTTCACCGCCACCGGCTACTCCTCCTTCCGCGGGATGCTCTGGAAGTGGTCCGCCACGCTCTGCGGGCGGATGGGCCTGACATGGGGCGGCGGCCCGGAGAGCCGGCTCCTCCTCGGCGACCACGAGCGGGCGGCGTGGCTGAAGCGGCTGGACATCCGCGACCGGCCGTTCCTGACCGCCTTCATCCCCTCCGTGCGCGGGGTGGTCCACGACCGCGTGGAGGGCTGGTTCCACACCTCGGCCACGCCTCCCCCGCCGCCCGTGCCGGGCCTGGAGGCCGTGGTCGGGCTGGGGCTCGGGCAGGACCGGCTGCCGCCTCCCGACCGTGCGGCGACGGACCGCCTGCTGGGCCTGCCCGGGCCGCGCGAGTACGCCGCGCCGCTGCCGTAACCGCCCGCTCACCGCCGAAAACCGCAGCCGACCGTCCACAGTCGACCGCTCACGGGGAGATCTCATGAAGCACCGCCTCCGTATCGCCGCGCGCCTGACGGCCGCCTCCACCCACGCCACCGCGCCCGCGCCCGAGCGCACCGAAGCGCCCGAGCGCGCCCGGCCGGCCGTCGGCCGGGAACCGCCGGTCGCCGGGGCGGGCTATCGCCGCTCGTGGTTCTGGACGGCCTACGAGGCCGTGGCCCAGGCGCTCGACCACCGGTTCGGCTGGGACCGGCTGCCCACCCCGCTCGGTCTGGCGGTCCTGGTGGGCATCCGCAACCGGCTGCGCAAACAGAACCTGTACGACACCGGCCGCCTGCCCTCCGTGGGCACGCCGCCACCCGCCCTGGACCCGAAGGGCCACAACGTACGGCGGACCGCCAACGGCTCGTACAACGACGTGGACCATCCGGCCATGGGCATGGCCGGGACACGGTTCGGGCGGAACGTCCCGTTCGACCACGCGTTCGCCGAGACTCCCGAGCGGGTCATGACGCCGAACCCGCGCATGATCAGCCGGCGGCTCATGACGCGCACCGAGTTCCAGCCCGCGCGCTCCCTCAACGTCCTGGCCGCGACCTGGCTGCAGTTCATGATCAGAGACTGGTTCAGCCACGGGATCAGCCCGTCGGAGGACCCGTGGACCATCCCGCTGGAGCCGGGCGACGACTGGCCCGAACCCCTGCTGACGATCCCGCGGGTCCCTCCCGACCCGACCCGACCGCCCGGCTACGACGGGCCCGCGACCTCGCTCAACACGCTCACCCACTGGTGGGACCTGTCGCTGGTCTACGGCCTCAGCGACGAGGAGCAGCGTACCCTGCGCACCGGGACCAGGGGGAGGATCCGCCATCGTCCGTCCGGAACGCGGGCGATGGCCGGCGGCAAGGCCGACCCGGCCCGCGAGCCGGGCTTCTGGCTCGGCCTGGTGATGATGCAGGGGCTGTTCGAGCGCGAGCACAACGCCATCTGCGAACGGCTCCACGCCGAGTATCCGACCTGGGGCGACGACGAGCTGTTCGAACGCGCCAGGCTGATCAACGCCGCGCTCGTCGCCAAGATCCACACCGTGGAGTGGACGCCCGCGGTCATCAGCCACCCCACGGCGGTGACCGGCCTGCGAAGCAACTGGTGGGGCCTGGCCTCCGAGCCGATCAACAGAGCGCTGGGCAGGATCAGCCGGAGCGAGACGATCAGCGGCATCCCGGGTTCGCGCACCGACCACTTCGGGGTGCCGTTCAGCCTCACCGAGGAGTTCGCGGCCGTCTACCGGATGCACCCGCTGATCCCCGACGACTACAGCCTGCGCCACCTGCGCGACGACTCCGGGATCCGTAGCACCACGCTGCGGGAGCTGTCCGGCCCCGCGGCGCTGCGGGTCGCCTCGGCCATCTCACCGGCCGACCTGCTGTACTCCTTCGGGACCGAGCACCCGGGCGCGATCGTCCTGCACAACTTCCCGCGCCTGCTGCAGGAGTTCGAACGCCCCGACGGCAAGCTCGTGGACCTCGCGGCCACGGACCTGATCCGCTGCCGGGAGCTGGGCGTGCCCCGCTACAACGAGTTCCGCAGGCTGCTCAACCTGCCGCCGGCGAGCGGGTTCGACACGCTCACGGACGACCCTGCGCTGGCGGAGGAGCTGCGCGAGGTGTACGCGGACCGGCTCGAGGACGTCGACCTGATCGTGGGCATGTTCGCCGAGAAGCGCCCGGAAGGGTTCGCCTTCAGCGACACGGCCTTCCGGGTCTTCATTCTCATGGCCTCGCGCAGGCTCAACAGCGACAGGTTCTTCACGCCTGACTACGCCGAGCGGGTCTACACGAGGGCAGGGCTGGACTGGATCGCGAACGGCAGCATGGCCTCCGTGATCCTGCGCCACCATCCGGAGCTGCGCCCGGCCCTGCACCGCGTGGGGAACGCGTTCGCGCCGTGGCGCAGGTCCGGCGCCACGGCCTGAGGTGCCGTCCCCGCCGCGTCAGGCGAGCCGGTCGTCGTCCGACGGCAGATCGGCGCCCGCCGCGGCGGGGACCGGCATGCCGGCCTCCACCCAGGCCAGCAGCTTCGAGCCTGGACAGTCGGTGTTGCCCACGTGAAGGTGGGCGAGCTTTTCCAGCGGGCGGCCGGCCTTGGCGCAGGCCTCGTCATACACGGCGCGGATCGCCATCTTCACGGCGTCGGTCGGGTTGTCCATGCCGATGTAGGAGCATCCGATGGCCTTGACGTTGTGATTCGTGGCGTGGGCTCCACGCACGTTCCAGCCGCGGCCCTCGTACACGGTGCCGTCGTCCCGGACGAGGAAGTTGTAGCCGATGTCGTTCCAGCCCCGCTCGTCTATGTGGAAGTCCTGGATCTGCCGCGGCGTCTGGGTCGTCGGTCCCTCGGTGTGGTGGACGACGAACTCCGTACGCTTCTCCCACGGGACCTTGACGACGGCGTCCGGGTCTCTCGGCGGGCGGGCGTTCCATTCACTGCGCTTGACGATGTTGATCGCCATGTCTCCCCCTTGTTAGTGCTCGACTTTCCGCAGGTTAAGTGGCAGGCGAGCGGGAGAGCGGGGTGCGGCGCGCGGGCATGCCGCGATCGTTGGCCATATTTCATCCTGTCTTGGGCGACTTCAGCCTTGATGGGCAGCTGGGCCGAGAATGAGCCGGTTGATGGGTAGGGGCGCCGTCAAGGCACCCCTTGCCCGGTTACGCGGCGCAGTCGTAGAGGCCGTCCTGGCCGTCCACGGCCTTGCAGTTCTGCTGGACCCAGGTGGTCACCTCGGTGTCGCCCCGGCCCGGCCCGCCGCGGTCGCCGCCCGACAGAACGTAGCGGAGTTGCCCGGAGGAGGTGAGCTCTTTGAGGCGATCCACGGTCATGGCGGCGTCGCTGCCGGTGAAGCCGCCCATGGCGAGCACGGGCCTGCCGGTGGACAGGATGGTCGGCGAGGCCTGCATGGCGCTGTTCACCGCGACCAGCCAGGTGGCCTTGCCCTGGTTCGCCAGGAGGTACTTGACCATGGAGTCGCTGATCCCGCCGCCGGGGCCGCCGCCCATGAAGCCCGCCCGGCCGAACCTTCCCGTGCCGGAGCCCGCGTCCTGCCCGCCGGGCTGTCCCTGACCGCCGGGCGTCTGGCCGTTGGGGACCTGGCCGTCGGGCGTCTCGCCGCCGGGCGTCTCACCGTTCGGCGCCTGGCCGCCGGGGAGGTCGCGGCCGGGGAACTGGCCGCCCGGGAACTGACCGCCCCGGAACTGGCCGCCCATCCGGCCGAAGCCCATCTGCCCCGCGTTCGGCCCGGCGGTCGGGTTCGTCCCGTTCACCTGCGACCCCAGCGGCGTGACGGCGTACGCGGCGGGGCCGGCCAGGCCGGCGACCACCGTGGCCGCCAGCGCGACGGCCGCGATCCTGACCGTCACCTGCGCCCGTACCCTGGCCAGCACCAGCACCACCACAGCGGCCAAGGTCGCCCCGAGCACGACCCAGGCCAGCCACGGCGCCCAGTCGGGCGTGCGGCGCAGCACCACGAACGACCAGCCGCCCGTCAGGGCCACCGCCGGCGGCAGCGCCCAGGCCCAGGTCCGCGACCGCCGGTACTCCTGCCACATGGCCGCCCCGCCCAGCCCGCACAGGGCGGCCACGGCGGGCGCCATCGCGGTCGTGTAGTACGGGTGGAAGGTGCCGCTGGAGAAGCTGAACACGACGTAGTGGACGACCAGCCAGCCGCCCCACAGCAGCCACGCCGCCCCGGACGGGCCCTCGATCCGGCGCGCCCGCATGACCGCGGCGAACGCCAGCGCCACCACGCAGAACGGCAGCAGCCAGGAGATCTGCCCCGCCAGGACGTCGTTGAACAGCCGCCCGGCCCCGGACTCCCCGCCGAAGCCGCCGCCACCACCGGGCCCGCCACCGGCTCCGCCACCTGGTCCGCCGCCCTGGCCGAAGATCCGGCCGAGCCCGTTGTAGCCGATCACCAGGTCCCAGACGGAGTTGTCCGTGGAGCCGCCGACGTAGGGCCGCGAGCCGGCGGGCCAGAGGTCGACGATCACCATCCACCAGGCGCTCGACGCCAGCATGACCAGGCCGGCCGCCAGCAGGCGCCCCACCCGCCTGAGCCACGGCACGCGGGCGCACAGCAGGTACGCCAGGGCGAAGGCCGGCACCACCAGATACGCCTGGAGCATCTTCGCGTTGAAGGCCAGCCCCACGAAGAGCGCGCACACCAGCAGCGACCGCAGGCGCCCGGTACGCAGCGACTCCAGGCAGAACCAGGCCGCCAGCACGAGCAGCAGCACGAGGATCGTGTCGGGGTTGTTGTCCCGGTTGATCGCCACGGTGATCGGGGTGAGCGTCATGACCACGGCCGCGACCAGGGCCGCCGCGTCGGCGTACGTCCTGCCGGAGCAGGCGCGGCGCACGGCCGAGTAGACCAGGCCGACGGCGGCCACCCCGGCCAGGGCCTGCGGGAGCAGCATGCTCCACGTGCCGTAACCGAAGATCCGCGCGGACAGCCCCATCACCCACAGCGCCAGCGGCGGCTTGTCCACGGTGATGAACGACCCGGCGTCCAGTGCGCCGAAGAAGAACGCCTTCCAGCTCTGCGTGCCGGACAGGATGGCGGCGGCGTAGTACTCGTTGGCGTTGCCGCTCAGCCCCCACGCGTACAGGACGAACGCGACGGCGAGCACCGCCCACATGGCGGGCCGCGACCAGCGCGGGTCCTCCGCGGCGCCCAGGAGGACGCGTGCGGGCAGGCTGCGGCTCGTTGCGGCCCGGCGCCCGGGCCGCATGGCGGTGGCGGTCATCGTGCCATCCTCCGCTTGGGGTTGAAGACCCACACGCGCAGCAGCAGGAAGCGGACGAGCGTGGCCGCCGCGTTGGCGATGATGACCGCGATCAGCTCAACCCCGTGCGAGACGCCCACGGGCAGCAGCGCCAGGCTCCCCGAGGTGAGCGCCAGCCCGACGAAGAACGCGATCAGGCCCTCGAACTGGTGCCGCATCGCCCCGGCCGAGCCCTTGACGCCGAACGTGAAGCGGCGGTTCGCGGCGGTGTTGGCCACGGCCGTGACCAGCAGCGCGATCGCGTTGGCGGCCAGCGGGGAGACGATCTGGCGCAGCAGCGAGAACAGCGCCAGGTACGCCAGCGTGCTGACCACGCCGACGATCGCGAACCTGGGCAGCTGCTTGGCCATCCCCTTCGGCAGCTCGGCCCGCTGGACCCGGGCCGGCACCGGGATGCGGGCCGCTCCCGACAGCGTCTTACGCGCGACCCTGGCCAGGCCGCGCAGGTCGTCGAGCGCGGTCCGGATGATGTCGACCCGGCTGTCCGGATCGTCCACCCAGTCCACGGGCACCTCGTGGATGCGCAGCCCGTGCCGTTCGGCGAGCAGCAGCAGCTCGGTGTCGAAGAACCACTGCTCGTCCTCGACGCCGGGCAGCAGCGCCTGCGCGATCTCCGTACGGACGGCCTTGAAGCCGCACTGCGCGTCCGAGAACCCGGCCCCCATCACCGAGCGCAGCAGCAGGTTGTAGGAGCGGGAGATGAACTCGCGCTTCGGCCCCCGCTCGACCCGCGACGCCCTGGCCAGGCGGGTGCCGATGGCCAGGTCGCTGTGACCGGAAAGGAGCGGCGCGACCAGCGGAAGGAACGCGTCGAGGTCGGTGGACAGGTCCACGTCCATGTAGCTCACGACGTCGGCCTCGCTCTGCGACCACACCCGCCGCAGCGCCCGTCCGCGACCCTTCTCGTCGAGGTGCACGGCCCGCACGTGCGGGAGCTCCTGGGCGAGCTCCGTGGCGATCTGCCAGGTGTTGTCGCTGCTGGCGTTGTCGGCGATCGTGATGCGGAAGCCGTAGGGGAAGTTCCCGGTGAGGTACGTGTGCAGCCGGGTGATGCTCCCACGGAGCGCCCGCTGCTCGTTGTAGACCGGGACGACCACCTCGACCAGGCGCGTCCTTACTGCTGTTATCTCCATGCAGCCAGCTCACGGGTCGGGTCTTTAACGGGACTTATCCGATTCTGAGTTACGCATGAGAGTTCCGGGAAGGTCCATTGTCGCGATCGCTCCGCCACCGGGCGCATTCGCCAGACGTACCTCTCCCCCGGCCTCCGCGACGGCCTGCGCCACGATCGCCAGGCCCAGCCCGGATCCGGGCAGGCCACGGGCGGACGGGGAGCGCCAGAAGCGCTCGAAGACGTGCGGCAGCTCCTCCTCCGGCAGCCCCGGGCCGTGGTCGCGCACGGACAACCGGCCTTCCCACAACGACACCTCGACCTGGCCGCCAGGACTGAACTTGGCGGCGTTGTCGATGAGATTGAGGACGGCGCGTTCGAGGGAGGTGGTGCTGCCGACGACGTACCAGGGCCTGAGGTCGCTGACCACCTCGGCGCCGCGCAGCCTGGCCCGCTCGACGGCCGCCGTCACGACCTCGTGGAAGGCCAGCTCGACGTGCGGCTCGTGCTCGGTGTCGCCCCTGGCCAGCTGGAGGAGGTCGGCGACGAGCGTGGACAGCTCGGCGAACTGGGCCTTGACGTTGGTGAGCAGGCGTTTCTTGGCCTCGGGGTCGAGGCTGCGGCCCGTCTGCTCGCTGCGGAGGAGGAGGTCGATGTTGGTGCGCAGGGTGGTCAGGGGGGTGCGCAGCTCGTGGCCGGCGTCGGCGACGAGCTGTTTCTGACGCTCGCGGGAGCCGGCCAGGGCGGTGGTCATGGCGTTGAAGGATGATGAGAGCCGGGCGATCTCGTCGTTGCCGGTGACGGGGATGCGGGTGTCGAGGTCCTCGGTCTGCGCGATGTGCTCGACGGCTCTGGTGAGCCTGCCCACCGGGCGCAGTGCGGCGCGGGCGATGAGCAACCCTGCCGTGGCGGCACCCAGCACGCCGAGCGCCGACACGAATCCGAGCAGCAACGCCACGTTCTGCAACGTAGTCTGCAGACGGCCCATCGGCCGGGCGTCCATGACGGCGATGCCGGGGCCGACGTTGGCCGTGACGATGCGCATGGGCGAGCCGTCCTCGGCCAGCCCGTTGTGGACGTGCGGCCTGCCGCCCTCCGACGCCACGCTGAGGTCCTCCGGCGTTATCTTCAACGCCGCGCCCAGATAGCAGGTGGGGCGGCCGTCGCTGTAGATGATCTGCGTCGCCTGCGGCGGACCGTAAGGTCCGGCGGGCTCGGGAGTGGGGCGGCAGTGCTCCATGAGCCAGGGCAGGTTGTTCTCGCCGGGACGTGGCTTCAGCTCCCGGTCCACCTGGTCGTAGAGCTGTCCCCGCACGATCATGAAGCACGCACCCGCGCTGATCGCGATGGCAAGTGCTACAGCCGCCGTGACCAGGAGTGTGATGCGGGTGCGGAGGCTGCGCCAGATCACTGCGTGGCCCGTAGGACGTACCCCACCCCGCGCACCGTGTGGATCACGCGGGGCTCACCCCCGGCCTCGGTCTTGCGCCGCAGGTACATGACGTACACGTCGAGCGAGTTGGACGTCGGCTCGAAGTCGAACCCCCACACCTCGCTGAGGATCTGGTCCCGGGTGAGCACCTGGCGCGGGTGCGCCAGGAACAGCTCCATCAGCAGGTACTCGGTCCGCGTCAGGTCCAGCCGGCGATCGCCGCGCATGACCTCCCTGGTCGCCAGGTCCATGCGCAGGTCGCCGTACGTGAGCGTGTCGGCGCCCTCGTCGGGGCTCGCGCTCAGCGCGCCCCGCCGCAGCAGCGCGCGGACCCGGGCCAGCAGCTCGTCCAGCTCGAACGGCTTGACGAGGTAGTCGTCGGCCCCCGCGTCGAGCCCCGAGACCCGGTCGCCCACCGCGTCGCGGGCGGTGAGCATGAGGACCGGGATGTGGTTGCCCGAGGCGCGCAGCCGCCGGCACGCGGTCAGGCCGTCGAGGCGGGGCATCATGACGTCGAGCAGCACCGCGTCGTAGGTGTCGGCCGCGACCGCGTCCAGCGCCGCCTGCCCGTCGTTGGCCGTGACGACCTTGTAGCCCTCGAACTCCAAGCTCGACTGCAGCGCTTCGCGCAACGCGGGCTCGTCGTCCACTACCAGCAACCGTGCGGGCTCACTCATGCGACAAACGCTAGAGGCTCATCATGAAAACCTGATAAACGCCGTCATGCGCGTTCCATGAGGATCACCACGCGACCGGCATCGCCTTGAGGCCGAAGATGGGGCCGTCGCTCTTGATCGGCAGCTGCTCGTCCGGCACGGTGACCCGCAGGCCGGGGATGCGCTCGAACAGCGTGCGCAGCGCGATCTCCATCTCGGCCCTGGCCAGGTTCTGGCCGAGGCACTGGTGCACACCGTACCCGAACGCCACGTGGTGGCGGGCCCCGCGCTCGACGTCGAACTCGTCCGGCCGCTCGAACGCCCGCTCGTCCCTGTTGGCGGAGGCGCCGAGCACGAAGATCCCCTCGCCCTTCCTGACGAGCTGTCCGTCGATCTCCTGGTCCTCGACGGCCACCCGGTCGAAGGCCACCCAGTCCACGATCGAGTGGTAGCGCAGCAGCTCGTCCACCGCCATGGGCCACTTGTCCGGGCTCTCGCGCAGCGCGGCGAGCTGGGCGGGGTGGCGCAGGAGGGTGAGGGCGGCGAGCGGGATCATGTTCGCGGTGGTCTCGTGGCCCGCGACGAGCAGCAGGAAGGTCACGCCCACCAGCTCGGCGTGCGTGAGCCGGCCGCTCTGGATCAGCCGTCCGAGCAGGTCGTCCTTGGGCTGTCGCGCCGCCTTGGTGACCAGGGTGTCGAGGAAGTCCTTGAGCTCCATGATCGCGGTGTGGCTCGCGGTGGGGCCGTCGGCGGTGGAGAGCATCTCGCGGGTGCGCGACTGGAAGAACTCGCGGTCGTCGACGGGGACGCCGAGCAGCTGGCAGATGACCAGCGACGGCAGCGCCAGCCCGAACGCCTCCACCAGCTCCGCCTCGTCGCCCTTGGCCAGCATGTCGTCGATGAGCTCGTCCACCGTGCGCTGGATGCCGGGCCGCAGCTCCTTGACGCGCCTGACGGTGAACTCGGGGATGAGCAGCCGCCGGAACCGGCCGTGCTCGGGCGGGTCGAGGTCGATGAAGTGGCCGACCGCGAACTCCCGTGCCGCGGCCAGCTCCTCGGGGGTGGGCGGCTCCGGTCTGAACTTCCAGTTGGGGTGACCGGGGGTCGCCGGGTTGGTGCTGATGCCCGTGCCCGACAGGACCTGTTGGGCCGCGGCGTGCCGGGTGACGAGCCAGATGTCCCCGCCGGGGAGCGAGGCTCGGACGAGGGGGGCCTGCTCGCGCATCCGCTCGTACTCGGGCGGGGGCGCGAACGGGCAGGTGCGCTGGACAGGGAAGGTTTCGGCCATAGTCTGCTCCCTACACGCCGGATCGCATTACTTACTTACGCGAAAGTAAGCAATCGCGGCCCGGCCGTCAAGTGATGGGAGCGGAATGGCAGGGCGGCGGACGGACACCAGGGATCGGATCCGGCAGGTGGCGCTGGAGCTGTTCGCCGAGCAGGGGTACGAGCAGACCACGCTGCAGGAGGTGGCGGAGCGGCTGCAGATCACCAGGCCGGCGCTCTACTACCACTTCAGCACCAAAGAGGCGATCCTGGAGAGCGTCGGGGAGCGGCTGGCCGAGTCGATCGACGAGCTGGTGGAGTGGGGGCACGCGCAGCCCAGGACGCCTGAGTCCAGGCGGGAGATCCTGCGGCGCATCGCCGAGCTGCTGGAGGGGCAGTGGCGTCCCCTGTTCAAGTTCGCGCAGGTGAACCAGGGCGTGATGCAGGGCCTGCCGGCCGGCGAGCGGATGCAGGCCGGGATCGTCAAGATGGTGTCCCTGCTGGAGGATCCGGAGGCCGGTCCGGTGCGGAAGTTCGAGGCCCGGCTGGCGGTGTTCGCGGTGATCCTGGGCAGCGTGCCGTTCCTGTTCGACCTGGACGTGCCGGAGGCGGAGCGGGCCTCCGTGGCCATGGAGGTGGCCACGAGGCTGATCGCCGAGGATTGAGCCCAGCAGATCAGCACAGGGAATCAGCGCGGGGCATCAGCGCGGGGGATCAGCGCTTCAGGACCGCCATGGCCGCGTTGTGGCCGGCGATCCCGCTCACGCCGCCGCCCCTGCGGGCGCCCGCGCCGCACATCAGGATGCGCTCGTGCTCGGTCTCGACGCCCCACCTCTCGCCCTCTTCGGCGTACGGCCAGCTCAGGCCGGTGTGGAAGATGTGGCCGCCCGGCAGCCCGGCCTCGTTCTCGAGGTCGACCGGGGTCCTGGCCTCGGCGCACGGGGTGCCGTCGGGGGCTCTGAGCAGGCATCCCTCGATGGGCTCAGCGAGGACGGAGTTGACGGAGGCGAAGGTGGCGTCCAGAGCGGCCTTCCTCGCCTTATCAGGATTTTTCCGGAAAAGGCGGGCGGGCATGTGGAGGCCGAACAGCGTCATCGTCTCGGCTTCGCCCCTGAGCCCGGCCCCGAGGATGGACGGGTCGGTCAGCGAATGGCAGTAGACCTCGGCCGGCGGCAGCTCCGGGATCTCCCCGCGCGCCGCCTGCTCGTAGGCCGCGGCGAGCTGGTCGCGGCTCTCGTTGATGTGGAAGGTGCCGCTGAAGGCCGCCCGCGGGTCCACGGACGCGTCCTTCAGCCGGGGCAGCCTCGTCAGCACCATGTTGACCTTCAGCTGCGCCCCCTCCGGCACCTCACCGGGCCTGCCCAGCACCCGGTCGAGCACAGCCGGCGGCAGGTTGACCAGCACGTGGCCGCCGTTCACCGTGTGCTCGCCGCCCTCGTCCGCGAACGTGATCTCGCCGGACGGCGAGATCCCGACGATCTCGGCCCCGGTCCTGATCTCGGCGCCCGCCCGCCTGGCCGCCGCCTCGAGCGCCCCCGAGACGGCGCCCATGCCGCCGACGGGGACGTTCCACTCGCCGGTGCCGTCGCCGATCACGTGGTAGAGGAAGCACCGGTTGGCCGACAGATCGGTGTCGGGGTCGGCGAACGTGCCGATGAGCGCGTCGGTCAGCACGACGCCGCGCACGGTGTCGTCCCCGAACCGCTCCTCCACGGTCCGGCCGATCGGCCGCTGGAACAGATCTCGCCACGCCTCCGGGCCGACGAGCCGTTCGACCTCGGCGGCGGACGGGAGGGGTTCGAGCAGCGTGGGCGCCAGCGCCCGCGCCACGCGCGCGGTCATGCCGTAGAAGTCCCGCCATGCCTCGTGGTCGGCCTCGCCGCCGGTGACGCCCCTGAACGAGGCCGCCGTCGCCGCCGCGTCCTCGTTGTCGACGAGCAGGCCGGTGTCGCCCTTGGGCGTGTACGAGGCGTAGCGCCGGCGGCGCAGCTCCAGGTCCAGCCCCAGGTCCCGGACGATCGCGGAGGGCAGGAGGCTGACGAGGTAGGAGTAGCGCGACAGCCGTACGTCGACGCCGGGGAAGGCCCGCGCGGAGATCGCCAGGCCGCCCACGTGGTCCTGCCGCTCCAGGACGAGCACGCTGCGCCCCGCTCCGGCCAGGTAAGCGGCCGCCACCAGCCCGTTGTGCCCGCCTCCGGCCACGATCACGTCGTACGACCCCATCTCCGCACCATACGACCCCACCCACACCACCCGTCAACGCTCACTCTCGGACATTTCTCCCGATCCGCCGGGGCGCTGGCGGAGGCCGTACCCCCTGTGTGATCCTCAGGTGGACCGCCGCCCGATCAGCGCCGCAGCCTGCTGCGTTCCACAACAAATCCCGTAAAATACGCTTTTCGCCCTAGTAGGCCAGGACCACCCAAGGAGCACGAAACTCACCATGCGCAGCACCCCCGACTCCGTTCTGCAGCCGTCCGACGAGGTCGCCGAGGCCCTGGCGAGTGGCGCGCCCGTCGTCGCCCTGGAGTCCACGATCATCTCCCACGGGCTGCCGCAGCCGCGCAACCTGGAGGTGGCGCGCGAGCTGGAGGGGATCGTACGGGCGGCCGGCGCCGTCCCGGCCACGATCGCCGTGCTGGACGGCGTGCCCCGCATCGGCCTCAACGAGGTGGAGCTGGAGCGCATCGCGACCGAGTCCGGCCTGCGCAAGCTGGGGCAGCGTGACCTGCCCGTGGCGGCGGCGCTCAAGGCCAGCGGCGCGACCACCGTGTCGGCCACGTCGTTCCTGGCCGCCCGCGCCGGCATCCGCGTCTTCGCCACCGGCGGCCTCGGCGGCGTGCACCGCGGCTGGACCGAGGACCAGGACGAGTCCGCCGACCTCGACACGCTGGCCCGCACCCGCATCACCGTCGTCTGCGCCGGCGTCAAGTCGATCCTCGACGTGCCCGCGACGCTGCAGCGCCTGGAGACGCGCGGCGTGACCGTGGCGGGCTACCGTACAGACACCTTCCCCGGCTTCTACCTGCACTCCTCCGGCCAGCCGATCGAATGGCGGATCGAGTCGCCGGCCGACGCGGCGGAGATCATGCGGGGCCAGGACGCGCTCGGCGGCCAGGAGACGGCGCTGATCGTCGCCAACCCCGTCCCCGTGGACCAGCAGCTCGACCCCGAGCTCCACGACCGCGTGCTGGCCGAGGCGCTGGCCGCCGCCGAGCGGCAGGGCGTCAAGGGGCAGGCGATCACGCCGTTCCTGCTCGGCTACCTGGTGGACGGCACCGGCGGGGCCTCCCTGGAGGCCAACCTGGCCGCCGTGCGCGGCAACGTCGCCCTGGCCTCCCGGATCGCCCTGTCGTGGGCGCGACCGTGACGGACGGCGCCCTGCTGGTCATCGGCGACGTGGTCACCGACGTGGTGGCGTTGCACGGTTCGCCGGTCATGTCGGGCACCGACACGGCGGCCGACATCGTCCTGCGCCCCGGCGGCTCCGGCGCGAACACCGCCGCCTGGGCCGCCCGCCTCGGCGTCGACGTGCGCCTGCTGGCCAGGCTCGGCTACGACAGCAGCGAGTGGCACACCACCGAGCTGGCCAAGACGGGGGTCCGGCCGCACGTCACGGTCGATCCCGACCGCCCCACCGCCGTCGTGATCGCGATGGTGGACCGGAGCGGCGAGCGTACGATGCTCACCAACCGCGGCGCGGGCGGCCTGATCTCCGAGGCCGACTGGGACCCGGCCCTGCTCGACGGCGTCGCCCGGCTCCACGTGTCGGGCTACCTGCTGTTCGCCGAGGGCGGGCTGCGGCTGGCCAGGCTGGCGATGGCCGAGGCCGCCGCGGCCGGGATCGCGATCAGCATCGACCCGGCCTCCACCGGCCCGCTGCGCGACTTCGGGGTTGAACGTTTCATCCGCGAATCCGCCCCTGCCGGCCTGATCCTCCCGAATCTTGATGAGGCCCTCTTGCTGAGTGGGGCCACGACGGCGGAGCGCGCCGCCATACTCTTGAGTGAGACATACGGCACAGCGATCGTGAAGCTGGGAGCACGGGGCGCGTTGGCCGCCGTGGACGGCGAGGTCGTCGCGGCGGCGGCAGGCGTGTCCACCGAGGTCGTGGACTCGACGGGAGCGGGTGACGCCTTCGCCGCCGGGTACCTCACCGGGGTCTTGCAGGGTGTCGGCGAGGAGGCGGCTTTGGAGGCAGGTTGCCGTGCTGGTGCCGCATGTGTGGCCCAGGTGGGCGGTCGGCCACGGTACGGTTTGGATCTGAACCGTCTTTACCCTATTCACACTGATTGATAGCTTGCCGCGTAAGCTGCACCATTAGCCACACGCGTTTCGGTCAGCACCACGCGGCTCACTGGGGAGGATAAGGTCCGCCGATGGAAGTCGAGTCATCGATCTGCCTGAGCGACCTAGTCCCTGCGCTGCGCTGGAGCCGCCCGCAGCAGGTGGCCGAAGCGCTGGGCGATCCGCGACTGCCGGCGGGATGGTGGCACTCCCTCGCGCTGTCGAGGGCGCTCGGCACGGCGGGGCTCGACTGGATCTGCGAGCGGCTGGCGCGGCTGGCCTCCTCCCGGTGGGACCACCTGCCGCTGGCCGACCTGCTGCCGGCGCTGACCGTCCACCACATCGATCCGGCGCTGCCGGGCTGGCCCGAGGACACCCGTACGGCGATCACCGGGCTCGGCGGCTGGCAGCGGCTGCGCCGCCTGTCCCCCAGCGACCTGGGCACGCCCTCGGCGACGCCCGAAGTGGTGATCGGCTCGGTCTTCCGCGAGATCCTGGGCCGCATCCCGGCCCAGCGTGAGGCACCGGCGGCCGATCATCCCGAGGTCACCCGGCCGCTCATCCGAGGCACGGACTCCTTCCCCGTCCAGGCCGATCCGGTGCCCCAGACCGGCATGTTCGCCGCCCAGAGCGGCGCCACCGAACAGCGCCCCCTCCCCAACCAGGGCCAGCCCGACGCCGCGCCGCAGCGCCCGGCCGCCGCCGCGGACCAGCGCCAGACGGGCTCGTTCCCGGCCCAGCAGCCCTCGGGGACCGGGCCCCTGGCCGCCCAGGGGCAGGACAGCGGCCGCCAGACCGGTGCTTTCCCGGCGCAGCCCGCGGCGGAGGCCGGCGGGCCACAGCGCCAGACCGGCTCCTTCCCGGCACAACCGGCGCCGGACGCCCCGCAGCGGCAGACGGGGTCGTTCCCCGCGCAGACCGGCTCGTTCTCCGCGCAGCCGCAGAGCGGCTCGTTCCCGGCGCAGCCGCAGGGGTTCGCCGGCGAGGGCCTGCCGCCGCGCCCGGCCCCCGGCCAGTCCGACCGCGCCCCGCAGCGCCCCACGGGCCCCCAATCCGGCCCCCAATCCGGCCCTCAATCCGGTCCCCAATCAGGTCCTCAGTCCGGCCCCCAGCCTGTTCCTCAGGCCGGCGCCCAGCCTGTTCCTCAGCCCGGCGCCCAGCCCGGCCGCCAGGACCACGCCTCGGCCCCCGGCGGCCCCGTGCCCCCGGGCGGTCCCAGCACCGGTTCCATGCCTGCGATCCCGGGCGGTCCCAGCACGGGTTCCATGCCTGCCGTCCCCGGCGGTCCCAGCACCGGGTCGATGCCCGCGGTCCCCGGCGGCCCCAGCACGGGATCCATGCCCGCCGTCCCCGGCGCGGCCAACGCCGCCAAGAGCAACGGCACCCCGAGCTACGCGGCGCCCGTTCCCATCGCTCCACCGGCCCCCAGCAGCCCCGTGCCGACCGACGCCGACCACGCGATGGTCCGGGTCGTGGACAACCTGTTCCGCAGCCTGGACAAGCTGGAGCTGGCGGTGGCCGTGCACCGGCTGTTCGCCGAGGACCCGGTCAGCCTGCGGACGCTCGCCCACAAGATGCTGGTCGACCGGGACGCGCTCTCCCAGGCCCAGCGCACGGCCGAGGAGCGCGTCCTGCACTGGCTGCGCTCCTCGGAGTCCGCGCCGGTCACGGGCCACATGTTCCGCCTGACCGAATGGCTCGGCGCGGCGGCCACCGAGGACCAGCTCATTGGCGCCGACCCCGCCCACCCCGTGACGGTCCCCTCGCTGCGTACCCCGCTCTGGCGCGTGCTGGTGACGCTCATGCCCGACCGGCGCCTCCAGGACGGCTGGCTGGTCGTCGGCGACCTGCACCGCCTGCAGGACCGTACGAGGCAGCTGCTGGCCTCGAGCCCGCCCGACGCGGACGTCGTGGAGCTGATGGGCGAGCTGGGCATCCGCGCCCACTCCGCCAGGGCCTGGTACGACGCCCTGCCCCAGGAGACGGGCGCCGACCCGATGGCCTCGGCACCGTCGCCCGCCCAGCCCCTGCCCCGCCGCACGCCGGGCGCCAACGGTCACCACCATCGGGGCGGCCAGCCCATCCCACCGGCCCCGGCGAACTCGATCGACCCGTCCGCGGCCCTGGCGACGCTGTCGGCGCTGTCAGGCGGCCGTTCGCCGATGCTGGCGGGCGCTCCCCCGACGCCGCCTCCGCCGCTGCCGGGCCCCTCCTCGGACCCGCGCCGCTGGCAGCGCATCGAGGTGACCCCTGAGCATCTCAGGGGCGGCCCCGTGCCGGTGCCGGAGGGCTACGCGGCCCAGCTCGGCATGCGCCCCGGCACCCTGCTGTCGGTGACCGGCCCCGGGGACAACGCGATCGTCCTGGTCTGGCAGGGCCACCAGCCGGTCTTCGACTCCCTCCAGCCGGTGCTGATGCGGCTGAACGCCCGCCCCGGCGACCAGGTCTACGTCACGGTGGACGGCTACCGCCTGGAAGCCCAGCTGACGGGCTGAGCCTCACCCTGCCGCTTACAGGGCCGCTTACAGGGCCGCGTCGAACAGCCGCAGCCGGTAGGCGGTGGCGGCGGCCTCGCCCCGGGTGGCGACGCCCAGCTTGGCCAGAATGTTGGAGACGTGCACGCTCACCGTCTTCGCCGAGATGAACAGCGCCTCGGCGATCTCCCGGTTGCTCCGCCCGTTCGTCACCTCCCGCAGCACCTCCAGCTCGCGGGCCGTCAGCCCCAGCGGGAGCCCGTCGGCCGCCTCCTCGATGCCCCCGATCCTGGCCCGCCGCCCGAAGGCGTCGAGCTGTTCCAGCAGCGGCGTCGCGCCCAGCCGGCCGGCCAGCTCCCGCGCGCGGTCCAGCCGCGCCCCGGCCTCCTGCCGGTCGCCGCACGCCAGCGCCGCCTGCGCCGCGCCCACCAGGACCCGTGCCTCGGCGTACGGCTGCCGCAGCGCCGCCCACGCCCCCGCCGCCCGGTCCCAGGCCTCCAACTGCCATACGGCGGGCTCGGCGGCGCCGTCGTCCGGCTCGGGACCCATCAGCGCCGTGAAGGTGAGGTGCTGCGCCTGCTGGAGGTCGCCGTCGACCTCGAGCTCCCGTCCCAGCGCCCGCAGCCGCGCCAGCGGGGCTTCCACATCCATGGCGGCGTGCCCGTGATGCGGCGCCACGGAGCCGAGCAGGTCGGCGATGGTCACCAGCACCGGCCAGGAGTAACGCGGGGTCTCCAGCAGATCCCGCTCCTCCATGGCCCGGGCGGCCACCTCCACCGCGGCCTCCGGCTCCCCGCGCGCCTGCCGCAGCCGCACCTCCCTGCACAGGTGCGGCAGGACCGACTGGTCGCGGAAGGTCCCGCGCGACAGCACGCTCCGCGACGACCCCAGCAGCCGCTCCGCCCGGTCGAGCTCCCCGCGCGCCAGCGCGATGTCCACGGCGAACCCCTGCAGGCTGGCTTGGGTGGGCGCCGGCGGCGCGAGGTCGAGCGCGTGCTCGATCACCTCCAGCGCCTCGTCCCACTGCCCCAGTGACACCAGCGGCTCGGCCAGGTTGATCGCCAGGAACGCGCCGGACGTGCGGGCCAGCCCGTACTGGCGGGCCTCCTCGATGCCGTCGCGGGCCACCCGCGCGGCCCGCTCGTGGCGGCCCGCCCCCTCCAGCGCGTCGGACTCGGAGATCGCGCAGCGCATCAGCGCGTTGAACGCCTCGTCGCCGCCGGCGATCCTGCGCGCCTCCGCGAACGCCTCCATCTGCGCCTCGATCTCGGAGAAGCCGAATCGCGCCCAGGCGAGGTCGATCAGCGCGTGCGCCTCCACCCTGTGGTCGCCCAGCTCGTGGGCGATCTCCATCGCGAGCCGGCCCGTGGTGAGCCGCTCCGACAAGGCCTCGCGCCCGTGGAGCATGCGGGACAGGGTCTCCAGAACCTGGGCCCGGAGGCTGGTCGGCTTGTCGGAGGCGACCAGCACGGCCGCCTCGCGCAGGTCGTCGAGGAAGCCGGGACGGCCCAGGTCGTAGCGGGTCAGGCCGCGCTGGCGCAGCAGCTTGGCCGCCCTGACCGGGTCGGCGTCGCGGTCGATCTCGGCGAGGGCGGCGCTCACCAGGGCGGCGGCCCGTTCGTACTCGCCGGCGAGGTGCGCGACCGTGGCCGTGTTCCTGAGCACGTCGATGCGGTCGCGGCCGATGCGCTCGGACGCGTCGGGCACCTGGTCCCACAGCTCCAGCACCCTGGACAGCATCCCGAGCTGCTCGTCGTAGGCGGTGGACCGGCGGGCGACGCCGGCCGCCTGCCAGGCGCTGACCAGCGCCCAGGTGGCGTCGTGGGCGGAGTGCCAGTGGTGGGCCAGCTCGATCGCGCCGCGCGGGGCGGGCAGGATCGACAGGTCGCGCTCCAGCGCCTCGGCGTAGCGGGTGTGCAGGCGGGTGTGCTCGCCGGGCAGCAGGTCGTCGTGGAGCGCCTCGCGGATCAGCGCGTGCCGGAAGCAGTAGCCCTCGCCGTCGACGGTGAGCACGTTTCCCGCCACGGCGGGCCGCAGCGCGCCGGAGAGCGCGCTCTCGTCGAGCCCGGCGACGGCGGAGAGCAGGTCGTGCTCGATGCGCTGCCCACCTGCGCTGGCCACGCGCAGCAGCTCCTGCGTCTCGGGGGGCAGCCGCTCGACGCTGGCCAGCAGCAGGTCGCGCAGCGACTCCGGCAGCGCGACGCCGCCTCCGTCGCTGAGCAGCGCCTCCACGAACAGCGGGTTTCCCTCGCTGCGCGCGTAGATCAGGTCCATGTCCGCGGCGGACGGCTCCCGCTCCAGGATGCCGGCCGCCTGCGCGACGGCCTCCCTGCGGGTGAGCCTGCGCAGCTCGATCCGGTGCACCCGCTCGACCCGGCCCAGCTCGGCGAGGAGCGGGCGCAGGGGGTGGGTGCGGTGCAGCTCGTCGGTGCGGTACGTGACCACGATCAGCAGGCCCGCCGCGGTCGGCTGGTAACGGACCAGGAACGACAGCAGGTCGCGGGTGGACCGGTCGGCCCAGTGGGCGTCCTCGACGATCAGCAGCACGGGACGCTCTTCGGCCAGCCGCTCCAGCAGCCCCAGCACCTGCTCGAACAGCCGCGCCCTGGCCTCGGGCCCGTCTCCGTCCGGCTCACCGAACTCGGGCAGCAGCCGCGCCAGCCCGCGCGTCGTGCCGCCGGGCACGAGCGCCGCCACCCCGTCGCGGCCCAGCTCGCGCACGAGCCCCCGCAGCACGGCGGTGAACGGCGCGAACGGCAGGCCCTCGGTGCCCAGCTCCAGGCACCCGCCGACGAGCACCAGCGCGTCGTCGGCCCGATCGGTGAACTCCTTGATCAGCCGGGTCTTGCCGACCCCTGCCTCGCCGCCGACGAGCACGGCCGACGACGCCCCGGCACGTGCCCCGGCCAGCGCGTCGCCGAGGGCGGCGAGCTCACGGGCACGCCCGACGAAGCGGGGACTGACGGCATGGATACTCACGCCCTAAGAATGCCATCAGATCAGGACAGAATTCCCGGCCGGCCGCGCCGGCGCAGGACCTCGCGCAAGGACGGGCCGGCGCGGGACCTCGCGCAAGGACGGGCCGGCGCGGGACCTCGCGACAGGACGGGCTAGCGCAGGACCTTGCGGAAGAACGTGGCGGAGGCCTCGTAGCCCAGCGCGTGGTAGAACTCGGGCGCCCGCCGCGTGGCCATCGCCACGTAGCCCGCCTCCCGCGAGCGCGCCCACCGCTCGAACTCCTCCAGCAGGGCCCGCCCGATCCCCTGGCGGCGCGACCCGGAGCCGACCATGGCCTCCTCGACCCAGGCCACCGGCCCGTTGGCGAACAGCGTCAGATGCACGAACCCCAGCAGGTAGCCATGAACGCGCCCGCCCACGACGGCCGCGAGCAGCAGGGCGTCCTCGTTCGCCAGCAGCTCGGGGAGGGCGGCGTCGAAGGCCCTGCGCTCCGGCCTGAACGTCAGACCGAACTCGCGCGCCAGCGCGAACACCTCGTCCGCGTCCGCCTTCTCCGCCCTCCTGATGAGAAGATCGTCAGCCGTCATGACTGACGACACTAGATCGTCCGAGGTCGCGGACGCAAACTCCGTCGATCCGGCGTCCCGCAGAAAACGCTCAGAGGTCGCCCAGACCGAGCTGGCGGGCGATGAGCATGCGCTGGACCTCGCTCGTGCCCTCCCCGATCTCCAGCACCTTGGCGTCGCGGTAGAAGCGCCCCACGGGGAACTCGTTCATGAACCCGTATCCGCCGAAGACCTGCGTGGCGTCGCGCGCGTTGTCCATGGCCGCGTTCGACGAGACCAGCTTGGCGATCGCGGCCTCCTTCTTGAAGGGCGCCCCGGTCAGCATCTTCTCGGCGGCGTGGTAGTAGGCCAGGCGGGCGGTGTGGGCGCGGGCCTCCATGTCGGCGATCTTGAACTGGATGGCCTGGTAGTGGCCGATCGGGTGGCCGAACGCCTTCCGGTCCCTGACGTACTTGAGGCTTTCGTCCACGCACCCCTGGGCCAGTCCCACGCTGAGCGCGGCGATCGCGATGCGGCCCTCGTCGAGGGTCTGCAGGAACTGGGCGTAGCCGCGGCCGCGCTCGCCCAGCAGGTTGGCGGCGGGGACGCGGCAGTCGCTGAAGGACAGCTCGCGGGTGTCGGAGGCGTTCCAGCCGACCTTGGAGTACTTCTTCGACACCGTGAACCCGGGCGTGCCGCTCGGCACGAGGATCGTGGAGATCTCCCGCTCGCCGGTGATCGCGGCCACGCCGACGACGGCCGTGATGTCGGTGCCGGAGTTCGTGATGAAGGCCTTCGTCCCGTTGATCACCCATTCGGCCCCGTCCAGCACGGCCGTGGTGCGCATCCCGCCCGGCACGTCGGACCCGCCGCCCGGCTCCGTCAGGCCGAACGCGCCCAGGGCCGAACCCGAGGTCAGCTTGGGCAGCCAGTGTTCGCGCTGCTCGTCGGTGCCGAACCGGTAGATCGGCATCGCGCCCAGCGACACCGCGGCCTCCAGGGTGATCGCCACGCTGGAGTCGACGCGGGCCAGCTCCTCCAGCGCCACGCACAGCGCGAAGTAGTCGCCGCCCATGCCGCCGTACTCCTCCGGGAACGGCAGCCCGAACAGCCCCATGGCGCCCATCTGCCGCACGATGCCGTACGGGAACTCCTCCCGTTCGTAGTAGTCGCCGATCACCGGCGCGACCACCTCGCGGGCGAACGACTCGACGGTCTTGCGCAGCTCTTCGTACTCGTCCTTGAGCATGGTCAGCCTTTCGACAGCGCCTGTACGACGCGGGAGGGGCTGGGCCGGCCGAGCAGCCGCGCCAGCCAGGTGCTGGTGGACACGAGCTTGTCCAGGTCGAGCCCGGTCTCGATGCCGAGCCCCCGCAACATCCAGACCAGGTCTTCGGTCGCGAGGTTGCCGGTGGCGGACTCGGCGTAGGGGCAGCCGCCGATGCCGCCGGTGGAGGCGTCGATCGTGGTCACGCCCGCTCTCAACGCGGCCAGGGTGTTGCCGAGCGCCTGGCCGTAGGTGTCGTGGAAGTGCACGGCGAGCCGCTCGGGGTGGCGGAACGCCTTGATCAGCGCGGTCACGTGCCCGGGCGTGCCGACCCCGATGGTGTCGCCGAGCGACAGCTCGTAGCAGCCGAGCCCGAGCAGCCGCTCCCCCACCGAGACGACCTGGGCGATCGGCGTCGGCCCCTCCCAGGGATCGCCGAAGCACATCGACACGTACGCGCGCACCCGCACGCCGTTGTCCAGCGCCCTGGCCACGACCGGCTCGAACATCTCGAACTGGCTCTCCAGGCTGCGGTTGAGGTTCTTGGCGGCGAACGTCTCGGTGGCGCTGGCGAAGACGGCGATCTCGTCCACGCCGCGTTCCAGGGCCCGGTCGAGTCCGCGCAGGTTGGGCACGAGGACCGGGTAGCGCACGCCCGGTTTCCTGCGCAGCCGGGCCAGCAGCTCGTCGGAGTCGGCGAGCTGCGGCACCCATTTCGGGTGCACGAAGCTGGTCGCCTCGATCACCTTGTGCCCGGCGTCGGCGAGGCGGTCGATGAACTCGGCCTTCACCTCGACGGGCACGATCGAGGACTCGTTCTGCAGGCCGTCGCGCGGGCCGACCTCGTAGATCGTGACCTGCTGCGGCAACCCTTCCATCGGGTAAGGCATCACGTCTCCCTGCTCATGGCCTCACTCCGTGAGGCGGGTTCGGTCGCCCTCGATGCCGTCGTCTTCCCCCGCTGCGCTCCCGCCGCTCCTCCAGGCGACGGCGCTCCCTCACCGGTGACCACGGCCAGGACGGCATCCATGTCGACCGGCCGGCCCGCCTGGACCGCCAGCTCGGAGAGCACGCCGTCGCGCGGGGCGGTGACCGTGTGCTCCATCTTCATCGCCTCGACGATCATCAGCGGCTGGCCTGCGGTGACCCGGTCGCCGGCCTGGGCCTTGACCACCAGGACGGTGCCGGGCATGGGACTCCTGACGACGCCGTCGCCCGTGGCCGCCGCGCCGGGCCGGTCGCCGGGGTCGCCGATGAGGTGCCGGGTGAGCGCCCACGCCGCGCCGTCCCTGCCGAGCCAGAGCGTGTCGGCGTGGCGTACGCGCAGGTAGTGCTCGGTACGGCCGCCGATCGTGACGGTCAGCTCCCCGTCGCCGAGCCGGATGCGCGCGGGCACGATCTCCTCGTTCATCTGGACTTCCGCGGCTTCTTCGGGCAGGCCGCGGACCTGGACCGCGTGCACGCCGTCCCTCGACTCCAGCCGCCACGTCGTCCACGCCCGCTCGCCCACCCGCCAGCCGTCCGTGACCTCCCACGGGTCGTCGCCCTGGGGCAGGGCGTGGAAGGCGAGCGCCGCCGCCGCGAGCACCTCGGCGGGCACGTCCGCGGACGGGACCAGCTCGGGGAGCACGCGCTCGACCAGCCCGGTGTCCAGCTCGCCCGCTTTGACGGCCGGATGCTCGGCGAGGGCCCGCAGGAACGGGATGTTGGTGACCACGCCGAGGACGGCCGTGCGGGCCAGGGCGCGGTCGAGCGTCCTGAGCGCCGAGGCCCGGTCCGGCGCCCAGGCGACGATCTTGGAGAGCATCGGGTCGAACTCGCTGCCGACGACGCCGCCCTCGACCAGCCCGGAGTCCACCCGGACGACGGGCGCGGGGCCGCCCTGGGCGCCGCCGTCCGGCTCGCGCAACGCCAGCACGTGGCCGCCCGTCGGCAGGAAGCCGCGGGCCGGGTCCTCGGCGTAGACGCGGGCCTCGACGGCGTGCCCGTCGAGGCGCACGTCCTCCTGCCCGAACGGCAGCGGCTCCCCGGCGGCGACCCGGAGCTGCAGCTCGACCAGGTCGAGCCCGGTCACCAGCTCGGTGACGGGGTGTTCCACCTGCAGCCGGGTGTTCATCTCCATGAAGTGGTAGGACCCGGTGGTCCCGTCCACGATGAACTCGACCGTGCCCGCCCCCACGTAGCCCACGGAGCGAGCGGCCTCCACCGCGGCCGAGCCCATGCGGGCGCGCGTCTCGGGGCCGACGAACGGCGAGGGCGCCTCCTCGATGATCTTCTGGTGCCGGCGCTGCAGGCTGCACTCGCGTTCGCCCAGGTGTACGACGTTGCCGTGGGTGTCGGCCAGGATCTGCAGCTCGATGTGGCGCGGGCTCTCGACGTACCGCTCGATCAGCAGGGTCGCGTCGCCGAACGCCGCCCGCGCCGTGCGCCGGGCCGACTCCAGGGCGTCGGGCAGCTCGGCGGCCGACCGTACGAGCACCATGCCCTTGCCCCCGCCGCCCGCGGAGGGCTTGATCAGCGCGGGGAAGTCGCGCCAGGACTCCAGCGCGTCGCCGGGCTCGGCCCCGCCGGGCACGACGGGCACCCCGGCCGCCGACACCGTGGCCTTGGCGCGGATCTTGTCGCCCATGGCGTCGATGGCCTCGGGCGGCGGGCCGACGAACACCAGCCCGGCCTGCGCGCACCGCCGCGCGAACGCGGCGTTCTCGGCGAGGAACCCGTATCCGGGGTGGACGGCCTGCGCCCCCGACGCCAGCGCCGCCTCGACAATTGCCTCAATATCCAGATATTTCGGCACTTGGTGGGAGAGGTCGGCCTCCAGCACGTGCCGGGCTCCGGCGTCCGACGCCGTGTGCACGGCCACCGACGTGATGCCGAGCCGGCGCAGCGTGCGGATGACCCGTACGGCGATCTCGCCCCTGTTGGCGATCAGAACACGGTCGAACAACATGCGTCACATCCGGAAGACGCCGTAACCGGCGGGCTCGAGCGGGGCGTTGGCCGCCGCGGACAGCGCCAGGCCGAGGACGGTGCGGGTGTCGAGCGGGTCGATCACGCCGTCGTCCCACAGCCTGGCCGTGGAGTAGTACGGGTTGCCCTGGTGCTCGTACTGGGCCCTGATCGCGTCGGCGTCGGCGGTGCCGACCGTGGTGAGCACGTTCGCGGCCTGCTCGCCGCCCATGACCGAGATGCGGGCGTTCGGCCACATCCACAGGAACCTGGGCGAGTACGCCCGCCCGGCCATCGCGTAGTTCCCCGCCCCGAAGGACCCGCCGATCACGACGGTGAACTTGGGCACCCGCGCGCACGAGACGGCGGTGACCATCTTGGCGCCGTGCTTGGCGATGCCGCCCGCCTCGTAGGCCTTGCCGACCATGAAGCCGCTGATGTTCTGCAGGAAGACGAGCGGGATCCGGCGCTGGTCGCACAGCTCGATGAAGTGGGCGCCCTTCATGGCGGACTCGCTGAACAGGATGCCGTTGTTCGCCACGATCCCCACCGGATGGCCGTGCAGGTGGGCGAACCCGGTCACGAGGGTCGAGCCGTACTCGGCCTTGAACTCCAGGAACCGCGAGCCGTCCACGATCCTGGCGATCACCTCGCGCACGTCGTACGGCTGGCGCGTGTCGGCGGGCACGATCCCGTACAGGTCGCGCGGGTCGTGCCGGGGCGGCTCGGGCGCGACCGTGTCCCAGGGCCGCGAAGCACGCGGGGCGAGGGTGGAGACGATGTCACGGACGATGGCCAGCGCGTGCGCGTCGTCCTCGGCCAGGTGGTCGGTGACGCCGCTGACCCGCGCGTGCAGGTCGCCGCCGCCCAGCTCCTCGGCCGTGACCTCCTCGCCGGTGGCCGCCTTCACCAGCGGCGGGCCGCCCAGGAAGATCGTGCCCTGGCCGCGCACGATGACGGCCTCGTCGCTCATGGCCGGCACGTACGCGCCGCCCGCCGTGCACGAGCCGAGCACGGCGGCGATCTGCGGGATGCCGCGGGCGGACATGGTGGCCTGGTTGTAGAAGATGCGGCCGAAGTGCTCGCGGTCGGGGAACACCTCGTCCTGCCTGGGCAGGAACGCCCCGCCCGAGTCGACGAGGTAGACGCACGGCAGGTGGTTGTGCAAGGCCACCTCCTGCGCGCGCAGGTGCTTCTTGACCGTGATCGGGTAGTACGTGCCGCCCTTCACGGTGGCGTCGTTGGCGACGATCACGCACTCGCGGCCGGAGACCCGGCCGACCCCGGTGATGATCCCCGCGGCGGGCGCCTGGTCGTCGTAGAGGCCGTTCGCGGCCAGCGGCGACAGCTCCAGGAAGCGGGAGCCGGGGTCGAGCAGGCCGTCGACGCGGTCGCGCGGCAGCAGCTTGCCGCGCTCGACGTGGCGCAGGCGCGAGCGCTCGGGGCCGCCCCGGGCGGCGACCTCCAGCCGCTCCAGCAGCTCGGCGGCCAGCCGCTCGTTGAGCTCGGCGTTGCGCTTGTACGCCTCGCCGCCGGGATCGGCGGACGACTTCAGCACCGGCCACTCGCTCATGGCGTCCCTCTCATGGCACGAGATGTTAGTCATCATTAACGTAACCGTCTAGCATGTGAGACGTGACCACTGCCCCTGTACCTATCCGACCTACCCGCAATCGCGGCAACCGGCGCGGGGAAATCCTGGCGGCGGCGGCCCGGCTGTTCGCCGCGCGCGGTTTCCACGGCGTCTCGATCGAGGACATCGGCGCCGCGGTCGGCGTCTCGGGCCCCGCGCTCTACCGGCACTTCAGCGGCAAGGACGCGCTGCTGTCGGAGATGCTGCTCGACGTCAGCTCGCGGCTGCGCGAGTCGGCCGCCGCGGTGGTCACCTCGTACCCGGATCCCCAGGAGACCCTGGACGCGCTGCTCAACGTCCAGATCACGTTCGCGCTCGAGCAGCCGGCGCTGATCACCGTGCACGACAGGGAGCTGGGCAACGTGCCCGAGCCCGAGCGGCGCCAGATCAGGCGGCTGCAGCGGCTCTACGTCGAGGAGTGGGTGACCGTGCTGGCCGAGCTGCACCCGGCCTGCCCGGCCGCGCGGCTGCGGGCCGCCACGCACGCCGTGTTCGGGCTGCTCAACTCCACTCCGCACAGCGCGGGTGAGCTGGGCGAGGGGGACATGCGACCGCTGCTGCACGCCATGGCACGGGCGGCCATTGCCGCCGCTGTTAGCGCTCGCTAACTTCCAGGGACATACCCGGAACGCCCTAGCCATGCCAACTATCTAGATATATCGTCAAGATATCTCGATAGTTGGAGGTAAACCGTGGAAGAACCGGACCTCTGGGATCACCCCCACTCACGACCCCCCTTCCCGCCCGGCCCGCCACCGGGCCCACCACCGGGCCCACCACCGGGGCCGGGCGACTTCGGACCGCCGTTCGCGCCGCCCCCGCCGGGGCCCCACTTCGGCACCGTGGTCCACTGGGAGACGCCCGCTCCGCGGGTGCGCCGCGGCGACGTCCGGGCCGCCCTGCTGGCGCTGCTCCTCGAAGGGCCGCAGAACGGCTACCAGATGATCCAGAGCATCGAGGAGCGCAGCCGCGGCGTCTGGCGGCCCAGCCCCGGCTCCGTCTACCCGGCGCTGCAGCAGCTCGAGGACGAGGGCCTGGTGTCCGGCGACGAGTCCGGCGGGAGCCGCGCGTACCGGCTGACGGAGGAGGGCCGCCGCCAGGCGGCCAGGTACGCCGACGAGGCGCCGTGGGAGGAGGTCGCCCGCACGGCCGTGCCGCCGGACCACCACGAGCTGCGCCTGCTCTGGGCCCAGCTCAACGAGGCGTTCTCCCATCTGGTCCGCACGGGCGACGAGCGTCAGATCGCGGCGGCCAAGGAGCTGGTCAAGAAGACCCGCAAGTCCATGTTCCAGATCCTGGCGGAGGGCTGAGATGGCGGCGGACGCGGCGGTCGCCGTGCGCGGCCTGCGCAAGACGTACGGGAAGGTCGAGGCCGTCAAGGGCGTCGACTTCGAGGTGCGCCCGGGCGAGGTGTTCGGCTTCCTCGGCCCCAACGGCGCCGGCAAGACCACCACCATCAGCATGCTCTGCACGCTGGTGAACCCCACCGGCGGCAGCGCCACCGTGGCGGGCCACGACGTGGTCAAGGACCGTGACGAGGTCCGCAGGAACATCGGCCTCGTCTTCCAGGACCCCACCCTCGACGGCTACCTGAGCGCCGAGCAGAACCTGCGCTTCCACGCCGAGCTGTACGGCGTGCCCAAGAGCGTGGTCGCCGACCGGATCCGGCAGGTCATGGAGATGGTCGCGCTGTGGGACCGCAAGGACGCCAAGGTGATGACGTTCTCGGGCGGCATGAAGCGGCGGCTGGAGATCGCCCGCGGCCTGCTGCACTCCCCGCGCGTGCTCTTCCTCGACGAGCCCACCGTGGGGCTCGACCCGCAGACCCGCTCGGCCATCTGGGGCTACATCAACCAGCTGCGGCTCCTGGAGGACATCACCATCTTCATGACCACGCACTACATGGACGAGGCCGAGTACTGCGACCGGATCGCGATCATCGACCACGGCGAGATCGTCGTCATCGACTCGCCCGAGGCGCTGAAGGCCAGCATCGGCAAGGACCGGGTGCAGATCCAGACCTCCGACGACACGGAGGCGATCAAGGCGCTGCGGGAGCGGTTCGGGCTGGAGGCGGCCGTGCACGAGGGCGCGGTGACGTTCGCGGTGGCCTCGGGCGAGGAGTTCGTGCCGAGGCTGTTCGCCGAGCTCGGCATGCCGATCAGGTCGGTGAGCGTGTCGCGGCCGTCCCTGGACGACGTGTTCATGTCGTACACCGGCTCCACGATCCGCGACGCCGAGGCCGGCGACGGCAACATGGCGTTCATGAGAGCGATGGCGAGGCGATAGTCATGGCGACAGAGGCCATCAGCGTCCGCGTGCCGGTCCGCAGCGCCGGTCACGACCTGCGGGCGATCAAGGTCGTGCTCCACCGGGAGATGCTGCGCTTCGTCAACGACCGCACCCGCATGGCGTCCATGCTGGTGCAGCCGGTGCTCTGGCTGTTCGTGATGGGCACGGGGCTCGGGTCGCTGGTGCGGGGGACGATCCCCGGGATCGACTACCGCACGTTCATGTACCCCGGCATGATCTCCATGACCGTGATCATGACCGGGATGTTCTCGGCCGGTTCCATCGTGTGGGACCGCGAGTTCGGCTTCCTCAGGGAGATGCTGGTCGCGCCCGTCTCGCGCGGGGCGATCGTGGTCGGCAAGTGCCTGGGCGGCGCCATCGTGGCCACCGGGCAGGGCATCCTCATCCTGGCCATGGCGGGGCTGGTGGGCGTCCCCTACTCGCCGACGCTCTTCGTGACGCTGCTGGCGGAGATGTTCCTCGCGGCGTTCACGATCACGGCCTTCGGGGTGATGCTGGCCGCCCGGATGAAGAACATGCAGACCTTCTTCGGTCTCATGCAGATGGCGATCATGCCGATGATGTTCCTGTCGGGGGCGATGTTCCCGCTGGCCAACCTGCCGTCGTGGCTGCACGTGCTGACCGTGGTCAACCCGATGACCTACGCGGTGGACCCGCTGCGCGAGGCGGTCTTCTCGCACCTCGACGTGCCGGCGCAGGTGAACGCGGTGCTGAACCCCGGGGTCCGGTGGTTCGACTTCCAGGTGCCGGTGGCCCTCGAGCTCGGCCTCGTCGCGGCCCTGGGGCTGGTGCTGCTGGGGGTGGGGATCGCGGAGTTCCGGCGGGCGGAGTAGACGGAACGAGGCCCGGGGCGGTGTTCCCCGGGCCTCGTCCGCACATCAGATCAGCGCTTGACCCGGACGTAGTCCGAGCCGCTGGTGGCGCCGTAGGTGTCGTCGTCACCGCCGAACACGAACCGCCAGCGGCCCGAGTTCCAGCCCTTGACCTTGGTGTAGAGCCCGCCGCCGTCGTTGGACCAGGTCGTCTTCACGTACTGCCACTTCTTCGAGCCCGCGGGCTTGAAGAACAGCGCGACCTTGCCCGAGTAGCCCTCCCAGGAGCCCTCGTCGAAGACCTGCAGGCGGCCCTTGAACTTCAGGTACTTGCCGCGCTTGACCGGCTCCGGGTACGCGTTGAACTTGATCAGCCGCGTGTCCGCCTTGGACGCCGTGGGAGGCGGCGCCGGCTCGTTGACCTTGACCCAGTCGGCGTCGCTGACCGAGCCGCGGACACCGCGGGTGCCCTCGTACTCGGCCCGCCACCAGCCCGAGGTCTGCGCGGAGGCGGAGGCCCAGAAGCGGCCGTTGCGGCCGGTCACGTCACTGGTGACGTACTCCCACCTGGACGAGCGGTCGGCCTTGAAGAAGATCGAGACCCGCTCGCCGGCCACGCCGCCGCGGTCCTCGACCAGCAGCGCGCCGCTGAACGTGAGCCGGTCACCCTTGTCCACGGGCTCCGGGCGGGCGTCGAAGCCGGCGATCCTGCTGCTCAGGACGCCTCGCCTGACGTCGACCCGGTCGGTGTCGCTGACCGAGCCCTTGGCCGCGGACGTGGCCGCGAACTCGGCCCGCCACCAGCCCGTCTCGTCCGCGCGCACGTTCGCGCTGAACCAGCCGTTGCCACCGGTCGTCACCTTGGCGACATGGCGGTAGGCGTCGGTGCCCCGCTCGCGGAAGGTGATGGTGACGCTCTGGCCGCCGTACCCCTTGCCGTCGGCGAGGAGCCGGCCGGTGACCTTGATCAGGTCACCCTTGTCCACGGAGTCGGGACTGGCGTCGAAGTCGACGATCTTGGTGTCGAGCACCTTCTTGACCGAGACCTCGAACGTGCCGCCGCGGGAGGCGCCTCCGGCGATGGCGAGCCAGCTCCACGTTCCGACGTTCGTGGAGTCGAAGGACTTGGTGCCGGACCACTTCGTCCAGTCGCCGTCCTTGGTGGACGTCAGGTCGACGGGCTTGCCGACGCTGACGTCGCCCGGGGGCTTGAGCTGGAGCTCGGCCTTGTCGGCCCCCTTGGTGGCGAAGCTGAACGTGGCCGTGACCGCGCCGTTGGTGACGTCGATCGGAGAATTGGGACTGATCCCGACTCGGGTGATGACGGGATCCGCGGCCGCCGTCGCAGCGGAGGGAGCCATGACCAGGGCTCCGGCTCCGAGCGCTATGGCAAGGGCGGCCACACGAATGCGTTGTAACATGCGGGTTCCTTTCAGAGACCCCAGTACGTTCAACGCGGCATTGAGGGTGCCACGTGTGTCAATTAAGTAGACGTACGGGGGAACCGGAAAGTTTAGGATTCTGACAAACCGTTATATGTCGGGGTCAAACGGACCGGTCCACAACATGTCAGCCACGTCCGGCAGACGCCGGCGCCGATGGAAGACATAATCGAGGTGTGGCGCGCGACACAGTTGAGACTCATTTCACCCAGGCGGTTGCGACGCTGAAGGCGGGCCCCGCGCGAGATCCGGGGCTGCCGGTCCGTGAGGGCAGCTCGCTGACCGGCGAGCAGTGCATGAAGCTGTTCCTGCGCCAGCTCGACAGCCGCCTGCTGGACATCGCGGCCCGCTGGCTGCGCGAGCGCGACGAGGGCTACTACACGATCGGCTCCGCCGGCCACGAGGGCAACGCGGCCGTCGCCGCCGCCCTGCGGCCCACCGACCCGGCCCTGCTCCACTACCGCTCCGGCGCGTTCTACCTGACCCGCTCCGAGCAGGCGGGCAGGCTGCCCGAGCAGGGCATCCGCGACGTGCTGATGGGCCTGACCGCGGCGGCCGACGAGCCGATCGCGGGCGGCCGGCACAAGGTGTTCGGCCATCCCGACCTGGCCGTCATCCCCCAGACCTCGACGATCGCCAGCCACCTGCCCAGGTCGGTCGGCGTGGCGTTCGCCATCGAGCGCGCGGCGGCCACGATCGGCTCGCAGGCTCGCTGGCCCGCCGACGCGATCGCGGTGTGCAGCTTCGGCGACGCCTCGATCAACCACGCGAGCGCCCTGAGCGGCTTCAACACCGCCTCCTACGCCACCTACCAGGGCCAGGCGCTGCCGCTGCTGTTCGTGTGCGAGGACAACGGCATCGGCATCAGCGTCCGCACGCCCAAGGGCTGGGTGGAGTCGGCCCTGCGGCGCCCCGGCATCGAATACTTCGCCGCCGACGGCTGCGACCTCGCCGCGGCGTACGACGCCGCCGTCCGCGCGGCCCGGCACGTACGCGAGCGCCGCTCCCCCGCCTTCCTCCACCTGAGCACCGTGCGGCTCATGGGGCACGCCGGCTCCGACGTCGAGCAGGCCTACCGCACGCAGCGCGAGATCAGGGCCGACCTGGAGCGCGACCCGCTGGTGCGCACGGCGGAGCTGCTCCTGCGGGCCGGGCAGAGCACGCCGGAAGAGCTGCTCAAGGCGTACGAGTCCCAGCGCGAGCACGTGCTGCGGCTCGCCCTGGAGACGACGCGCAGCCCGCGGCTCGGCTCCGCCAAGGAGGTCATGGAGCCGATCGCGCCGCGCAAGCCGGAGCTGATCGCCAAGATCAGCCCGATGGCGGCCTCGGCCCCGGAGCGGGAGAAGGCGTTCGCCGGGGCGCTGCCCGAGCACGACAAGCCGATGACGCTCTCGCAGGCCGTCAACCGCACGCTCGCCGACGCGCTGACCGTCTACCCGGAGATGACCGTGTTCGGCGAGGACGTCGCCAAGAAGGGCGGCGTGTACGGCGTGACGAGGGGGCTGCAGAAGCGGTTCGGCGCCGGCCGGGTGTTCGACACGTTGCTGGACGAGCAGGCCATCCTGGGGCTGGCGCTCGGCGCCGGCGTGTCGGGGCTGCTGCCCGTGCCGGAGATCCAGTACCTCGCCTACCTGCACAACGCGCTCGACCAGATCCGGGGCGAGGCGGCCACGCTGTCGTTCTTCTCGCGCGGCTCCTACACCAACCCGATGGTGGTCCGGGTGGCCGGGTACGCCTACCAGAAGGGGTTCGGCGGCCACTTCCACAACGACAACGCGGTGGGCGCGCTGCGGGACATCCCCGGCCTGGTCATCGCCTCGCCCTCGCGCCCCGACGACGCGGCCGCCATGCTGCGCACGTGCCTGGCGGCGGCCCGCACGTCCGGGTCGGTGTGCGTGTTCCTGGAGCCGATCGCGCTCTACCACACGCGTGACCTGTTCGAGGAGGGCGACGGGGGCTGGCTCGCGCCGTACGCGCCGCCCGGGCGCTGGCCGGAGACCCACGTGCCGGTCGGGCAGGCGCGCTCCTACGGCGACGGGCGCGACCTGACGATCGTGACGTTCGGCAACGGCGTGCGGATGAGCCTGCGGGCCGCGGTGCGGCTGACCCAGGAGGGCTACGGGTGCCGCGTGCTCGACCTGCGCTGGCTGGCGCCGCTCCCGATGGAGGACCTGCTGCGGGCGGCCGAGCTGACCGGCAACGTGCTGATCGCCGACGAGACCCGGCACACCGGCGGCGTGTCGGAGGGCGTCATGGCGGAGCTGGCCGACGCCGGGTTCAGCGGGAAGCTCGCGCGGGTGACCTCGTCCGACAGCTTCATCCCCCTGGGCGGGGCGGCCGACCACGTGCTGCTGTCGGAGGCGGAGATCGAGCAGGCGGCGCGCAAGCTCCTGGGGTGAGCGCTACGGGTTCGAGCGGGCGACGGCGCCCCTGATGCACGTCGGCTTCGACCAGGCGACCGTCGAGCTCTCCGAGATGCGCAGCGGGACGCCCACCAGGAAGCAGTAGCCGCTGCCCGGGTCCAGCCCCGCGACGCGGGTGGCGGTGGTGCCCTGGCCCAGGGCGGTGATGGCCTGCTCGCCCTTCTTGATCGGGGAGCGCTGGAGGACCACCGGGTAGCGGCGGGCGCCCGCGGGCAGCGTCCACTTCAGCTCGACCAGGGCGCCCTGGTCGGCGGTCACCTTCAGGCCGCGCGGGGTCAGCTCGGCGACGGACTGCTTGTCGATGGGCTCGGTGTCCTGGGTGCCCGGCTCGGACACCGGGGACTGGGCGGTCTGCGAGCGCTCGTTCTGCCGGAGCGACAGGTAGACGGCCGCGCTGGTGCCGCCCACGACGACGGCCGCCACGGCGGCGCCGATCACGAGACCGCGCGGCAGGCGTCCCCTTCCACCCGGCGCGGTCGTCCCGCCCTGCGCCGGCGGGGTGGTGGCCGAGGCGATGGACGGCGACATGGGCGTCCCCGCCGCGCGATGGCCGGGCACGCCCGGCGCCTGCGGGCCGAACCGCCCGGCCGCGTACCCGCCGTCCGCGCCCGGCGCCTGCGCGCTGCCGGTGCCCGCC